>NZ_CFQRNQ010000004.1:0-166774 GCF_986071375.1 Paraprevotella sp.
TTGCAGCAGTTCAATCCGGGTAATGGACAAGAGGTTCGCATTCAAAATACGAACAGAATCAGACATCATAAAAAAAGAAATATGCTATTAAAAAAGAGAATCAAAAAGTTTCTCCCAAGATTGATTTACAGAATCTAAAGAATATTTACGGCTCGTCACTATTGCATTTTCCGCCATACGCTGACGCTCATCAGACGACTGCATCAGGACAGACAGCTTTTCTGCCATAAGCGCAGCATTATATCCCTTTTTATCATACGGCAAAATTAAACCATTTTTACCGTCTTCCACAATATCATATACAGCAGAATAGCTCCCGTAAACGGCTGGCACCACCCCAAAACTCATACACTCCGGCAGCACCAACGGAAAACCTTCAAACTCCGAAGTCAGCAATAAGATGGAAGCTCGCTCATAATACCCTCTTGGATTCTGAAAGCCCTCAAAAGAAACGTTTTCCAACTGCGATTCAAATACTTGATTCTCCAGATTCACCCTGTCCGGCCCATCACCCACTATAGTCAATCGCCAATCCGGATAACGCTGTTCCAACAAAGCCCAAGTTTGCAAAATCCGCAGCACACGCTTTTGATTACAATCCAATCGCCCGACATAGATTATCTCTTTTTGTTTGAATAAGGGCGGCAAATTACCCCCCCCGTTACAACATCTTTTAACATTTTATTCCAATGAATGCATACACTTCCACGTGAAAACAAGAAACTTTTGTCCCGTGCCGCTTTTGCCATACGTTCCCGGCTTCTCTGGTTTTCCATCAATTCTAATAGCATTTCGGCCATTGCCTTAGGACAGAAACCCTCTTTAGAACGATATGGCACAATCCGTCCGTCCTTTCCGTCTTCAAGAATATCATGGACAGCCGTATAACTATCCAAGACAATAGGTACAACTCCAAAACTCATAGCTTCCACAATCACAAGTCCGAACCCCTCATATTCAGAAGTCAAAAGCAATAAGGAAGCCCGCTCATAATAAGAACGAGGATTACGAAACCCTTCAAACCGAATATTTCTCAACCCCAAAGAACTCGCATACCTTTCCATACCCTCCCTATCCGGCCCGTCTCCTACAATTACCAATGTCCAATCAGGACATACACGTTCCACTTGCGCCCATACATCAACCACACGAAACACCCTTTTCTGGTTATTATCTATCCGGCCTACGAACAAGACCTCCTGACACTTCTTAATAAAGTCAAGTTCATAACCAGACGTTTCTATAGTGACTGGATTGGTAATAACCGCAAGCTTTTTTGTGTCTTTCAAACGTGTGAATTTTCGGAATCCATCCACAAAACTTTCCGACAACACCACATAACGGTCGCTATTGCGGTACACATACCGCATGCTTGCAGAAGTTATTTGCTTAAATACCCCATGCGCCATCCAAAGAAGAAACTTTCTTAACGGATTTCCCGTTTTTTCCAGAAGGAGTTCCACAGACTTTAATTTTCCGTTAGTAGAAGGATCATTGTGGTAAACAGCAATCGTTTTAACCCCAAGCCCCTTGGCCGCTTTCTTCAAAATCAAAGCTAGAAAAAATGGAAGTCCCCATTGGTTGATTACGACTTCTATATGACGGCTTGTCAAGATGCCTCGTAATGTAGCCACATTTCCATGCCCCACATGATAGCCACTTAAGACATAAAAAGCGATGCGGTCGTCCAATCGCTGCCTCATGAGAGGCGAAGGTGGTTTAAAAGTAACAATCGTCACTTGATGGCCATGCTCTACAAAACTCTTTGCCAACACAGTCGTTACCATCTCCTGACCTCCGAGTTCAAAGGCTTTCATTAAAAAAAGGATGTTCATAAAAAATCATTTTATATTTGAAGTCTATTTACACAGCCTTCAAACAAACTATTCCATTTTTCCATAATCACCTCAATCCTAAAATCTTCCATTCTCTTTTTTGCCGCAGTCCTCAGTTTAACCCTTAATGACCGACTTTCAATCAACATGGAAAGATTCTGAGCAAAAGCGTCGACATCACCAAACGGACAAAGCAATGCTGTCTCCTTATCAGATAGCAGCCATTTCACCCCAACTATATCAAACGCACAAATAGGTACACCCATCATCGCGGCTTCCGCTAAGACCAAGCCAAATCCTTCATGTTCCGATGTCAAGCAAAAGATAGAACTTTCCAAATACTTTTCCATCACATTGTCAACAGCGTCATTCAGTTTAAATGAATCTGCCACCCCCACAGCGTCTATCCTGTCCTGCAGCCAAGCCTTATCAGGTCCCATACCGTAAACATCAATTTGCCAACCTTTGTATTTTGAATGTATCCTTCGCCACACTTCCACCAACAAATCCAACCGTTTCTGTTCATGATACCTCGCCACACATATTATTTTTTTATTGTCCAACTCAGACAACACAGGAGAAACCAAGGGGGTGAAATTCCCTATCACCACACAATTCTTCACATTCCAATAATGTTTGTCTTCCTCGGTAAGTACCACGAACCTGTCATAACGCGCATATATAAATTGCGCAATCCCAAAATACAACGTTCTAAATATTTTACTTTTGTCATGCAAATTATAATCCATCCCGACTTTAGAAAAGTGAATCTCCATGACTTTAGGAACCCTCCTTTTCACAAATGGAATTATCCATGTCAATACCTGTGTCTGCGCATTGATTACAATATCAGGATTTACCTCTTGGATTACCTTACCTACTTTTCTAATATCCTTTGCGATACAACCCAACTTCTTCATTATGGTTGCATTCTCCCCCCCGATTTTATTGTCCTTATTATCAGATTATTAGAAAGTTTAAAAGCAGATTCCACTTTACCGTTGTATGTACATATTGTAACTTCGTGACCTAACACATCAGACAAATAATTGGCTTTATCCACAACAATACGTGCCATGCCACCTTTGTAGCTTAAACCGTTGATAAAATACAATATCCTCATGATTATTACATTTTTATATTTTTACCCATGTATTCGGAAAGATATCAGGTAGTCCTGTGCCATGGTTCCACCATTTCTGGGGATAATAGATTCTCTTTTTCTTCCGTCCCAACCTCGCCCCCCAATAACTAAAGGTACTGTTAGCCATTATACCATATCGGCATTGTGACATCAAATACATATCAAGCGGAGAATCTGTACCAGAATTCCAATCCACAAAAACAGCACGGTTCCCTAATTCCAAATTCTGCTTTACCCATTGAATATCATCTGAAAAGCAAACAAACCTTACGGATGGACATATCTCTTTCATGCTTTTCAACGCCCTTTGATAATAAGAAAGCGTGCAACATCCCTCAAAAAGAGATTTAAAAGTCGGAGACAAATAATCTCCACGACGTACATGAACAAAACAACAATCAGAAGAACGAATCTCGGATAAAAGCAACCTGTTCTTTTCAGAGAGACCAGACTCGTCTACCTTCCACTCTAACCAAATATTATCATCCGGTATATATTTTTTTGTAAACTTAAAAGGGAAAAACACAATAGCCTTGGGATATTTACAGATTTCCTGATTCAAATCCAACCATTTAGAATTTGGAACACATCGTTTATACAAATAAAATAGCCCCGTAACAGGAAAAACCCACCAAGGTTGACGAGGTAATGACACCTTAAACCATTTATCAATTTCTAACCCATAATGTTCTGACAGTTTCTTTCCATACAAGCCATAAAACTGCTCTTGAGGAAAAAGCCTTTTCAGGTAAAGATAAAAGGCATAAGCAAACATCTGATTACCTAAACCTCCTGTAAATACCAGTATTTTCACCGTATAAAATAATTAGTCCGTATTCAGTATTTTTACCACACGCGCAGGATTCCCACAAGCAATACAATCGGAAGGAACACTTTTGGTAACAACACTTCCAACACCGATTATAGAACGCGCACCAATCGTCACACCTTTTAAGATAATACTATTAACCCCTATCAATACATCATCTTCGACAACCACAGGCGCACAACGTTTTTGCTTAGCGTCTTCCTCTCTAACCCTACGTACATTGAAATCCAAAGCATGCGCATCTGTATCCATAACCTTCACATTTGCTCCTATTTTCACATAATTGCCAATTGTTATACTTTGGGCAGCCCAGAGTACCGTGCTACTCATACCTACATGATTTCCTATGCATATGCAGGCATTCTCCCCTGCATAAAAAAAACTTCGATATTGCCACAAAGTGGATTCCGATGCCCGCCGCTTGACATATAAAAATTATCCCCGATAGAAACCTTTGCCGAGGGATCTATATTTAACCCCACATGCCCGTGTATTACACAATGTCGTCCTACGCAGATGACACACGCCCTCAACTTCATATAATTTTTGTATCGGTTACATAGATTAAAAAGCCTGCCCATGCAGGCCTTCAAAACATACAACCCTTTCATGCCACCTCCCCTTCTTTTGAAAGGAAGTAAGCCGGAACCGCATGCCTTTCTTATAGAATATTAATATTTATTAACTATATAGAAGAGGGTAAAATATGGCTTATCCAACGATAACGCATTTCGACGTATTTCCGGTACAGGAAACAAAAGCAACGAGCCGTCCATACATCCGGATAGTCATTCAATTCCAAAGATATAGTATCCGTATCAAACGAAATATATTCTAATCTCTGCTTAGAAATGAAACGTCCAGCAATATACCCACCTTTTCTAAAGGTATTTAAATGCCGCTCCACATAAGACTGAGGATAATAATTCAAACAAAAATTCCCATAAGTTTCAAATTCGGAAAAACCATTGGAAACACCGGGTTCAACCGCATTTATAATTTTTTCTATCCAGTCCTCTCCCCTAACGCCACACGAAGATATCCTACCTATCAGATCTGCCATGATTTGCTTGTCAAACATCATGTGTTCCGCAATATAAGATTTCTCATTAAATTCGGAGATATCCAAAATCCTTTTTATTGTGTCAAAATAAGGTTTATGGAATTCCTTTTTCATAGCGAACATAACCTTCCCATCCACAAAGAAATCTAGCTTCCTCAAAGGAATCGTATCAGCGTCCCAAGACAAGTAATATTGATTTTGGGAATAATCGCTCAATGCAAAACCCATCTTAATAAACTGTTGCAAATACCACCCCGGACGGCCATCCACGTTGCCACTTTGTTTGAGCAGGCTCTTTATTCGGAAAAAAGACAAACCCGGCAGCAACACATTCTCGTCAACCACTTCCATCCTCCTGGCTTCTTTGGGCAAGTACTTCCGGTACCTCGCATCCGTAATGATGTATATATTATCCGGGGAAATATACTTCACCACATACTGCAATACCCTGTCAAGCATCCCATAGTCCTTATAAACGACCGGGATTATCAAATCAAATTTATTCCTTTCCATACCCTATTTACATTTAAACCTTTCTAAGCATACACGTAACAACCGCTTGGCCTTTGTCCAAGCAAGAGGGAAAAAATAGAAATGTATCGCGGCCCGGGTCTGGGCTAATGTCAAAGCCCTACTGTGCCTTAACAGAATCCCGGTTTCTTGATGGATATACCTGCTAAATTTCGCATAGAACTCCTTAAACTCCGGAGTAAATATTTGTTGCCGGGAGAACAAGATGGTATCCCACAAACAAGCAATAGCCTGGGCGCGGAACGGCCAATAATCCTCACGCGAAACATGCAAATCAGCAAACTCAAGCAAGCCTTGGTAAATCGTCACCAAGTCGGTATTCATTTTTTGCTTTCTTGAAGACATAATACTGCCAGTTTTTCGAAGCCTATACACATAAACCGGATCCGGCAGAACATAGCAAGATTGCGCCAGATAAGTCATTCGGATTCCAAAATCCCCGTCTTCGTGATACACACCCGGCAGAAAGCGCAAGTTATTGTCTAAAAGGAACTGCCGACGCAAGATATAGCGTTGGCTGGCTCCTTTCAGATTCCCCACAAACATATATTCCCGTCCGGTCCTTGCAGACATGGAAGGGAAATTCTCAGCAGACTCCCTTCCGGTAGCCTCATCATGATGAAGCAAACGGGTAGCAATCATATCCACTCCATCACATCTTCGTACCACATCAATAACTCTGCTCACAGCTTCGGGAAGAAGCCAATCATCACTATCCACAAACCACACGTATTTGCCTTTGGCAAGGTTTAACCCCGCATTGCGCGCACAACTCAAGCCTTTGTTTTCTTGGTTTACGACAGTTATGTTGGACATCGTAGGAATAAATCCACTTGCAACCTCCATAGAATCGTCCGAAGTACCATCATTGACCAATATGACCTCATAAAGTGCCTCAACTTCCGGAGACCAAATGCTTTTTAAGCAACATAAAATATAGTCACGCACATTATAAACGGGAACAATAATTGTCAGTAGCATGTTGTTCTATATTATACCATTTATAAATAATGAAGAAAACAGATAAAAACGTTGCATCCGTAACCCCAATGAGACTTGTAGCAGAACGCATAATCAACCATGACAACAATAAGGCATACAAAACGTTCTTGCCCGGCGATGGCCGAGCCATCTTATACAAACATACGTTATAAAAAAGGTATCCGGCCAATCCGACCAACCCCTGATTAGTCAATAAGGGCAACCAAACCGATTCTCCCCCATAAAATTCATTATAGAATGATGAGGGATTGAATTCCATCCCTTGGCCAAACAAGGGTGATTGCAAAAAGAACCTTAATGCGATGGAAAACTGGACCATCCGCATTTCCGTGGAACTTCCTCCCGCATCGTCAGCCACATCGGATGCAAATACGGATTTTAAAAGGTACAAGACATAATCGCCTTGTAGCAACAGAAAACAAACAAGGATTAAGAGAAAAGGCCTTATCTTTCGAAAGGATATTTTCATATCACGGAATATCATGACAAAAGGGAACAGCCCCAAAATCGGAGTACGTGACGTACATATCACGACCCCACTTAACAACAAACAAATCCCCATAATTATCCAAGCCTTTCCACCGCGTGCCACTTTCAATAAATACCATACAAGAAGGTACAATAGCGTCACGCACAATACGCCATAACTTATGGCATGTGGAATAAAAGACCTATAACGTTCACGACCAAAACGCACCAAATCATTGTCTGAAAAGAACGAAAGTTCCTCATTGGATACAGATTGAATATAATCATCCAAAGGATTTATGCTCAATAAGGGGCCTAATAACCCATTTCCACATAAGAGAACTATAAAAAACAGATAAGAATAAACAGCAAAATATATATCTTTCCGGTTCTGCAAACAACAGTAATATACATACGAAAAGCATAACACGCTAATCAAAATTCTTGGAATATAATTCAATGCCATATCCGGATACAAGCAATTCAACACATAGGAAACTGAATAAATGACAAAACATTTTTTTAAAGGGAATTTCTCTTTCACAAACAAGTGCCTCCTCAGCCCAAATAGAGATATTGCAAATAAACAAAAGGCAAAATCAACCGTCATACTCGGCAACAACCTTACATTCATTCCAAAAAAAAGCTTAAAAGGCATAAACAATAATACCCCCTTCTTAAAATCATATAAAGTCAATAGGACGAAAAAAGCGAATAATACATAAATAATAGCCATACGCCTATTTTACCTCTTTAGTTTCTCCGCTATTCGGGACAAATAATACTTAACTGTAGAAATGCCATCATAAAAAATTTCTACGGGTGGAATACATCTCAACAATGGATATCTCATTTTATATACGAGCAACTTTTCTTTTATTTTCTTGTGATGATAGTTATATTCACTAATTTCCTCTACACCAACTTCATCCGGATGCAAAATCAATTGTTCCCAACGTTCGATGTTTTTTTCTACACCAAAACGGGATTGTATAAAATCATATAATGCCCCAACATCATCCGAAGGAGACTTAATACGAGCTATGATATATTGTGCCAATCGGGAAGGATTCCGGTATAAATAAGACTTATTAAAAACAGTATCCAAATAAGCAGGATGCAAAACCGTAGTAATACTACAACCAGCAAGTTGCATTTCCATAGCTGTTATAGGCAAACATTCCGACACTCCTGTAGGATTAGGTACTGCAACCTTACATTTTCCCATTACGCCTAATTTTTCTTCTTTCAAGATTCCCAGAAAATGAACGGAAGGCAACACTTCCCCCTTTTCATTTGTCAAATACGACATAAACAAATCCTCATAATCTTTTTCCGCAATCCCATATCGTCCTAACCCGGCATCCCGATTGTACAGTTTACCACTCCCGATTACATATAATTGGGCATCGGGAATCTCACTCAACACTTTTTTCCATGCACTGGCTAAAACATGGAACCCTTTTGCACGCACTATACTGCCCATGTAAACCACATTATGGTTATCCCTATCCTCAGCCGCATAATACTCCCGTTCTTTTATTGGGAATATATTGTATATGTAGGTAGACTTTAATGTGGCCAAATGGTCACGGTACAATTCCATTTGCTCACGCCCCACGTTCACTATCTTTTGAACGTAAGGCAACTTCACAAATAAATCCAACAAGGAATATTTCACAGTATTATGCGCCCAAACAAGAATGGACAAGGATTTCGAAAAGCCATCCAACACATTTTTATCAAAATACTTAATATCCACAACCAACAAGTTTATCCCCAAGTCACAGCATTTGACGCAAACATCGTACAACTGCCCTGCATAAAAAACATTCTTATGAGGAAATGTTCCCTTAAAATTCACAAAAAGGTATACATCTATTTCGTTTTCTCTTTGTTCCAACAAATAAGGAACTAACAAAAACTCGTATTCCGACCCACCCAAGCCCGGGTTTCCAGTTATAATAGAAGAATAATCACCCTCTGGTAATGTTGGGTTATTCAAATAAAAGGCAATTTTCTTTTTCATAATGTTTTTACTTATTTATATGCCTACCTACCGTATTTTTCAATTTTAAAATCAATATAGAATATGTGTCATGATTGACACTCACAAATACCACTAAACCTATGGCAAAGGTAAATCCTAAAATCCACCCTTTTTCCATCAAACTAACAAAATAAAGCAACATGATAATTAGTATGTTATATACTATTACCGCCTTTGCTTTAAACTCTACAAAACCCGCAGAAAAGAATATTCGGCTCACCATCGACAATAAGTGAGATAGGATAATAGCCACGCAAGCACCCAACAAACCATATTGAGGTATCAGCAAGTAATTGAAAACGATGGCTCCTACCCCTCCAAAAATAGTGGAAATAAAAATATAATTACTTTTCCGAATTGCCGTAAAAACAGAACCAACAAAAGCCGAAGTGTTTGAAAATAAAACCGACAGACATAACAATGGAACATACTTCCAAGCTTCCATATATTCTGCTGACGTAAACAGCATGACAAACAACTTTGAAAACAAGACCAATACCATGCAAAGAAACGTCTGCATACCGAAAACCACCCGGAACATCTTATTGTAGTACAGAGAAAAATCTTTTTTTGCAAATTCTTCTATTGCCGTTATATTCCATGCTTGTTGGAATAATCCAAAAACCATATTCAGCACATTAGGTAATTTGTTTGCCACAGCAAACAAACCAATGGCAAACATCCCTACATGCCGTTCCAACAATGGCCGGTTTAAACTGGACACCAACCACCACATGATGGCCGTTGGAATCAGCGGTATGGAATATTTCAACATTCGTTTTAGACAAGTCCAGTCAAACATAAATACGGACAAGAACCGATATGAACGGGAATAGAAAAAAGTAAATATTCCAGTTATTGTATTAGCGATTATCATCGCAGTAGCAAACCCATAAACACCCGTATGAGGAATGAGTAATATGGAAAAAAGAGCTATTGATGCCGATTGCACAATCCCGGTAAAACTGAACACAGACATTTTATTGATACCACGACAAAAATCCTGCGCATATTTTTGAAACAAATTTGAAATTAAAATGCCATAGACATACCATATATATTCAAAAAAGCTATTCTTCGCTCCGATAAACGTCAACAGAAAGAAAGCAAAGGCGCACAATAAACTACAAAAAATCTGAAAAAAGAATCCAGATGAATAGTACTTTTTTATTTCAACTTCTGTCGCTCCTGAAGGAAACACAAATATGGCATCACTCACATCACACGCCACTACGTTAAGCAACAGCCCTGCATAAACACCCATAATGTCGGTGACACCATAATCTGCGGGTGAAAGCCAACTCGTGTACAACGGCAACATAATAAACCCCATTAACTTGGAGCCCACATTGCCTATCAGGACAAATGATATGTTTTTGGCTAATATTTTATTTCTACCCATGTTTCTGAAGTGCTTGACGGGCTTCTTGCAACGTACAGAAGCCTTCATCTTTCACAAGGTCACGTTCCATCTCTTCGGCCCACCAATCAATAGCCGTATCCAAACCAAATGACAAGGCCGATGATGAATTAATAGTCGCAACCCGTTCAAACCCAGCACCTAAAAGTACCAACAGTTGCATGGGAACCACTTTGTCGAACACTTCCACATGCGGAAAAAAAGACTTGTAATCACACTTGTCACGCGGATGAGGCTTGATTACCACATTATCCTCGCCATAATGAGACACTATTTTTCTATAAACATTCATCTGTTCCTCCTCTGTCATGTGCCCGTCTACGGCATAAGGCTGCGTCAACAAGATGACTTTGCAACTCCTGAATCTGTCCATACATTCTTCATCAATATTAAAAATCCTAAGAATAAGCTCTTTCTTGGATTCTGGAAAACTGTTCCATGCTTCTTCAAGACGCATGACTATTTTCTCTTTCCCCTTATGGTAAGGCTTGTCATAAGGGGAAGAAGTATAAACAGCGGTAACTAGACGTGATGTCCCGACAGGGTGACAATAATAATCCCCGAAAAAAAATCTCGCTATCATACGTTTAAACGAGGGTGCTTTTTCAAACGACATATACCGTGCGTAAAGACTGCTCTTTTCCCATATATCCAACACGTTCGGGCAGTCTTCTACATACCCCATCTTCAGCCCTCGCAACAACCACCAATTAAAATCCAATCCAAAAATTTCCGAACGAAAAAGTTCCGGATACTTGATTTTCCGTATGGCAGGTACTAATAAAGCCGCAACAAAACGATTCCTAAAATACAATTTCCTCAAATCTAAAAAATACCGGTGCGGCATATGCCTTCGTATTTCCTCAGGAATATCTTTCGTAAAAAAATACACTGTATCCTTTATTTGCTCTTCCGTAGAAAGGAAGAGGTAAAACATGAAACAATACAGTGAGTTTGGCATACAGACCCTTTGATGTTTTTTTACCATATATTTTATTTATTAAAAGCCTTTTTTAATGAAACAGAAATTCCATAAATAGACCGTAATAATGGAATTTGCCTTATTACTATATACCCTGCTACAACAAAAAGTATTTTTAAAACAGTTTCTAACATCAATGTAAATTCTCCATTTTTCATTGAGCCTCTCATTATACTCTCTGTGATGCCGGTTAAGTAATCCACACTGTGGATACAAACTAATGCAAGGCTATTCCTTCCTATAAAAGAAAAACATTTCGCACCAAATGACAATTGAGTGTCCGGACATATTTTATAAATAATAAAGCAACAATATAATGCACCGATGAACTGCAGAAACAAAAACCTATAAATCATAGAAGCCATACTAACTTCCCCACATAAACAACAAAGAATAGCTATGCTATATCCAATCACTAAAGACACTTTATTCCTAAATAATACCTCACATACACTAGGGTTATTTATTTTATAGCCTAAATACATGAATCCGATAGAAGGAATGGCATTTAAAATATCAAACGGCAAAAGATTAAAATAATGCCTCCAACCCATTGCTAACAAAAATCCTCCTCCCAACATGACTATACGCCATACTTCACTTTTCATTCGTAACAAAAAAAAGAAGAAGATTGCCGAGACAAAATAGCACATCAAAAACCACAACGGCCCCACAGCATAATCTTTATAATGTAATACAGGTAAAGAACCATTTGCCATCAATATGGATATCCCCCAATCATAATCCTCTTTTGTAATTGATAAAATACACCATACTATCCCCCCTGTTACAATATAAGGAACCAGCACCTTCTTTGTATTCCGCCTTATAATATCCATAATAGGCCTTTCCTTATATAAATAGCCACTAATAATAAAGAATAGCGGCATATGAAAAGCAAAAATTACTCTTGAAAAAGCATGTGGTAATGCACAATGCCCTATCACCATAAGAATAATTCCCCCCCTTCATTAAGTCAAATTTTACATTCCTCTCCACATTTTTAACTTTTAGACTTTCTTATATATTATTTCAGCAATCTCAATTATTCATTTGGGAAGCATGTTATTTTGGGTTTATTAGAAGAATTAATTATGTACATTCCCTCCTCAGAAACGTTCAAAGTATTTCTCGATATATGGAAGCAAGATTTTGAATAATCCCACTATTCACCTCACATCATATTCTTTCAAATCCTATTAATTCATAATCCACAATTAACCAGACGTTTATCCCTACACGCCTGCTATCAATCATAACGCATCTTCATCTTTTCACATACTCATCTCTTTACCCGTCCACTGACCGAACCTGCCATCAAGCTTTCGACTTCTTTTACCGTAACCTGATTATAATCCCCTTTGATGGAATGTTTGAGACAGGATGCTGCTACAGCAAACTCCAATGCCTTTTGGTCATTGTCCGGATAAGTCAACAAACCGTAAATAAGGCCGCCCATGAACGAGTCACCACCACCTACACGATCCACAATATCTGTAATGAGATAGCTACGCGACTGCATAAAAGTGCGACCATCATAAAGAACACCACTCCACGTGTTTTGGTTAGCATTGATGGAGCCACGTAATGTCACTACCATTTTCTTGCAACGTGGGAACCGTCCCATCATCTGCTTGCATACAGAAGCAAATGAAGTTTGTTCCACTTGTCCTTTGGTCTGTTCCGCATCAAATCCTAATGGCTTAATTCCAAATACTTTCTCACAGTCTTCCTCATTACCTAAAATTACATCACTTTTGGCCACCAGTTCAGACATCACTTCTGTGGCAGTTTTGCCATAATTCCATAGATTATCCCGATAGTTGATGTCGCAGCTCACTGTAACGCCCATCTCATTAGCTGTAGCAATGGCCTGCCGACACATTTGCGCTGCATTCTCTGACAAGGCTGGTGTAATACCTGTCCAGTGAAGCCACCGGGTATCACCTAAGATTTCCTTCCAGTCCAACTGGTTTGGACTCATTGTGGCAAAAGCAGAATAGTCACGGTCATAGTATACTTGCGATGGACGTGCATTACTTCCAGTCTCCAAAAAAAGAATCCCCATACGCTTACCACCACGTTGCACGTGAGAAGTTCCAACCTGATAGGAACGCAACTCACGCAAGCATTTTTCTGCCATGGGATTTTGAGGCAGACAGGTGATATAGTCTGTAGGAATACCATAGTTGGACAATGACACAGCCACATTGGCTTCAGCCCCAGCAAAACTTACATCCAACTGATGGGATTGCACCAAGCGCAAATAATCGGGTGCTCCCAAACGAAGCATAATCTCCCCAAATGTCACAACCTTATTCATCATTGATATAAACTTTTGTACATGATTTCAGCAATCTGGAAATCTTCTTCCCAATCAATGTCTTTGGAATGCAATTCATCCATAACATACAAGAAAGGGGTCTTTCCTATTCGATTACCTTGTTCTATATATACCTCCCGCCTAGCTAAAAACATAGCATGATTTATTTCATACAGTGGTTCGAGATCTTGTGTGCGAGGCCAAGGAAGATTAGTACTATTATTAACCAATTTTCCAGACTTATCCAAGAGAAAGTTTTTTAATTCCTTTACACTTACCAATGAATCATATCCGTTGTTCAATCCTGCCAGATAACTCTCAATGGCAACATCATAAATATTTGCATCGACAAGTGGTGTTGTCACATGCCCCCAAAGAATGTGTTCAACCTCTGTAATAGTAGGTACATAACGAATCAAATCCTGAAGGTTCGTACTACTGAGACATAAATCTTCCGGACGAGGAATGATGCGTAATCTTTTGTCACTACAATACTTTTTGGCTATAGTCATACAGATTTCGTCGTTGGTGGACAAAATAATTTCATCCAAATGTCTCGTGGCTACCAACTGCCTAATCTTGTTTTCTATCAATCCACCCTCTATTCCAGCAAAAGGACGCGTATTCTTATTGCGAACTCGTTCGCTTCCTTTACGAGTTGGAAGGAAAAAAGCTATTTTATTTCCCATGGTTACAGAAATTGATAAATGGATTCTACTTTAAGTGATTTATATAGTGACGGAGTAAGTGAACGTAACTCAACACCTTGCGCATCTTTGAAAGCTTCGAAAAGGGTCTTATTTTCATTGGTTAACTCCATCTCTTTCTCAGAAAGCACCTCACCTTTATAGCCATCATATCCGATGATATTCACCTCTTTTGCTACCATGGCAATAGCAGCCTGTAAGGCCAATGTAGTACACGAATCAAGATATGACTGTGTGAACGTAATATTATCCAGTTCATAGGTCAACCGTTCGGCATAGGGTGGTACTTCTGTACCCATACGCCGAGGATAGGGAGCTAGCAGGCATACTCCATTGAAGTCTTTTTCTGATACATTTCGGCTTAAGCGTTTAGCTTCGTTACCCACCAAACAGTAATACTTTGGGTTTGAAAGGTCATTGTAAAGAGCTGCATAACGAGATGTTACAAAAATGAGTGGCATACTGGGAATGAGTGCGGCAAACTGCTTCACAGCTTGTTGATGCACCAAACATGAATTTCCACCGCCCACAATCAACACCCGTTCTGCAGAGTGTGCCTTGAACAAGGGATAACGGGCATTGTCTTTCTGGTTGTTCTTCTTGTTATCCAATGCCCTGACAATACTGTTGAAACTATATGTACGATTGGAAACCCACTCCATTACTTCTTTCTGTGGTAACGAATTGGCACCGGAAATCATATACGGTAGGTTGGTTCCCCACCGGTAGTTTTCATACAATGTATGGAATGCAGTAATCACTTCACCAAGCACATTGAAATCTACAGGGAACCCACCTTTGTTGAGGTAAGTTAACAATAGTTCCATGTTCAGATTTCCAGCACCACGTCCCATACCTAGGATGGTTGCATCCACATAATCGGCACCGCATTCAATAGCTGTTAGTGTATTGATAAGCCCCAGTTGCATGTTGTTATGCCCATGAAAGCCTATGGGTACAGTGGTTTTCTGTTTCACTACCTCAAACAAACTTCTCACATCTGTAGGAGTTACCCCACCGAAGGAGTCCACCATACAAAACAAATCGACCACTTGATCTAGTTGCCTCAACTTGTCCAAGAATCCTTCGTACTCGTTCCACTTAGACATATACATGGTGTTAAATCCAACTTCAAAACCCTGTTTCTTCACCTCTTTGGCCAAAACCAAAGCACGGTCAAAGTTCTTCGGATCAATGGCAATACGCACCATATCTACCAAGCCCTGAATCGGTTTCAGGAGATTATCCAAATCCTCCAAACGGGTACTCTTCTCATTCAACATCACCACAATCTTTTTGCAACAATCCTTGCGTAAACGACGTAGCGTAGACACCGGCGAGTAGCCAAATTCACCCAAATATTCTTTGGAAGGATTATTGCGATAACCCACTTCTAAATAGTCTATAGGAAGTTTGTTCATCGCTTCGATATAAGCACTAACCACTTGTGAAGGAAAATCCCAAAGTGTATAATATCCTCCATCACGTAATGTACAATCTAGTAATTTCATTTCAAATATTATAAGCACTCACCTTTTGGACATCCCCCTTTAATTAAAGGAAGGAACTAGTGCCCTAAAACTGAGTTATGTTAAATAATTAATAAACGTCTGATTTTGGTGTACCCCTGTTTTTCAGTCAGAACATCTAAAATAAGATTAAAATTCAGTTGACATTTAATTTTTATTAGCACTCATACTGATGGTTGAGGAGCATAAGCATTTCATAGTCACGGTTTTCTACAACTATCTAAGAAAAATGTAAAGGATAGAAAAGGCAATGTTAAGTGGGCTCACACTCTTTTTTAGCCCAGACATTGAATAATGCAGAAACTAAGTAACAATACCTGACGCAACAAGGAATGCTTGACACACCTACCTCTCCAAAAGAAGCCAATACAGCAGAACCACTATGTCATACCATGACCTATCTGGAGTTATATAGCAGTTTCTTTTATCCCTCGTTATTCAAATATGATTTTATTCCGTTCTTTATTCCTCAACCTTCCACTCTTCCACCCCTTTGGTATCAGACGAAAAGTTCACACCTACGAGGAACACCTTCCGGCCATCTTTCCGGTAAGGCTCGGCATAGCCTTTCTCATGAATCTGTCGCAAAGCCTCGTCGGCACTGCCGTCGAGTTTGATTTCCATCACATAAATGTAATCCGTCGTTTTGATGACGATGTCAATACGGCCGCGATGGGTGGTGCGCTCCACTTCGGTATAAAAGCCCATCATCTTGAAGATGACATACATGCAGTTCTGAAAGTAGAGTTCCATCTTGCCCATTACCTGGTAACTGTTATCGGCAAACATCGTCTGCAAACGTTCCATGAAAGCTTCGGCATCGCCGCGCTCTACCTCTTGGATGAACTTTTGGATGAAGAACTCCGATTCACCCCTTTCTTTCGGGGCGTAATATGGCAACAGGTAACGCACAAATCCGTTTTCCACTTCCTGGTTCGGAAAGCCTAACTTATACATTCTGAAACGTTCGTCATATCCTTTAATGGTCAGATAACCACTCTGATAAAGCAGAGGAACCGGATTCCTATGTACGGAATCTATGCTGTTCAACATATCCGAGGTTTGTTCCTCGTGCGCCAAATGGTTCAATTCATAATTCGTACGTTTCAGAATCTCCACCAAGAAAGAGGGAGTGCCCGTTTCAAACCAATAGTCATTGAATTGTTTGTTCTTCAACGCATTCAACAAGCTGAACGGATTGTACACCCCTATGGAATCTCGATCGAAATGATAACCATCGTACATTTCTTTTAATCGGTCCAGTGTTTCTTCATAAGTCAGTCCGTTACTTTCCGCCATCTCCTCCACCGCCGGTTTCAACCCGCTGTGCAATTCCTCTTCCGTGATACCGCAAAGTGAAGCCCAATTGCGATTGAGCGAAATATCTTCCAGATTGTTCAAGTCGCTGAACACACTGAGTTTACTGAACTTTGACACTCCGGTTAGCAAACCAAACTTGATATAGCGGTCTTGCGTCTTGAGCACGGAATAAAACAAACGGAGAATGCCACGCAACTCTTCCTGAAGTTCGTTGTTGCCGATGTTCTGAAGCAACGGCTTGTCATACTCGTCCACCAATATCGCGACCCTGTGACCTGTCTTTTCGTAAGCACGCTGCACAACTCCCTTGAAGCGCAAGCCCACGTTGCGTTCCGCTTCCACTGCCCCATACTCTTGCTCCCATGCCGTCAAGGCCTCGTTCAACGTATCTAAAAGCGATTGGACACTTTCGTATTTCCCGGTGTTCAAGTCGAGATGAAACACCGGACATTCCGTCCAATCCGTCTCTAGCCGTTCCATGGCTAACCCTTTAAACAACTCCTTTTTCCCTTTGAAATAGGCCTCGATAGTGGAAACCAACAATGATTTGCCAAACCGTCGCGGACGGCTCAGAAAATAATAGTTACCGGTATCCACCATCTTATAGATAAGCTCCGTTTTATCCACATATAGATAACCGGCCTTTATCAGTTTTTCAAAACTCTGTATGCCTATGGGAAACCTCATCTTCACAACCTGTTTAAATGATTCTTCCACAAAGATAACGGCCAAAGAAGAATAAACCAAACATTTCTACCTCTTTTATTATATACGTGATTTATCCTGTACGGGAAGTTCCCTCAAAAAAGCCTTAGGTATATAGGCCGAAGCCAGAAAGCATATCGGCTGCAAATCCACGATGACACACGTCTGACGGTCTATACGGGCCACTCGCCCCACTACGCCCTTGAAATCCCCTTCGGTAATCACGACTTGTTGGTCTTTCTTAATCCGGAAATCAGCCGGCGAGACGGCACGGATAGACTCGCTCCCTCCGATGGTGAAACGAATAAAATTGACCATTTCCTTGTGGGGTATAACCACCACGTCATTCAGCCCGTTTTCATTCAAAGACGTATGGTCGTACATGAAATGGAGGCTTACGGGCATCTTGTCCTTTCGACGGGATTCAGATTTCAATGGGAATGACACCAAACGGCGAGCCGTGCACTCGTCCGTAAACACGAAAACAAGATTGGGCAAGAGGGATTTCTCTACTTTCTTCTTCTCTCCTTTCACCATCTTCAATGTCTTCCGTTTCGGCACATACACCAAAACGCCCCGTTTCTTCAACAAGTCTTCAGCCTCCCGTTCACGTCCATACGTAGCTCTCAAAACATACCATCGGCATTCTTGCGGAAGACCGTGCGTCGGATGCAGGACATACTCCAAGGACACCCCGGTCCCGCATCTTTGCGAACCGGCGGCTGTGACGGGAGGCAATCCCTCACTCGGAAGACGGCTACCGCTTTCTTCCGGAATACTGGCTACATTAATCAACGTATCCATCACACCTTGGCACGGAAGTCCTGTGTGACGACACAAAAAAAGCGTGAGACCGTCGTTACTCGTCCCACCCTAAGAGGCTCTGGTATGCCCATCACTGTTGAACGAGCAACATCCAGAGCCCACGCCGATATGAATATAACTTCTCCCTTTACGACACAGTGCCCCGTATCGAAAAGGGATGCGCATATATACACATCCCGAGGACATCTACTGTTGCCTCATCCCTGACAGTGATTGAAATTTACCAGATTCCTTAGAGTCAAGAACAAGACGTCACGTAAACGCCTTTAATATGTCGCGAATCTCCGTCCCCACCCTTCCCCCGCATAAGCGGTTCGGCGCAGGCTTCCGTCCGTTTTCAGCATCCCTGACAAATTACTCCGTCAGGACAAGCTTCGCACGAACCCGGAAATTCTGCGGCAAAGATAATTATTTTTTCATTCCGTTCAAAAAATTCACCTTTAATTAACTCATAAACTTCAGCGATGCCGTCTTGGTCCCATCGAAATGCGAAAACAGTCCGAAAACGTCAGGCAAACGACTTTCCGGTGTACGGCAAACGTTCGAGCAATCTACTGAGAACTTTTTACGGATGTCCTGCAGGTGATGTTCCTTCCCCACCCCCTTCATTATGTTTTCATTAAAAAAGGGTTCACATCCTTCATTCTATCTAATAATCAAACGATTAAGGTGAACCCTTCACTCAAACAGCCTTCACAAGGGGTTCACCGAAAAAATGCGTTCCACACTGTGGCACAACGCTTTACGGTGAACCTTCAGCCGTCATTCACAAAAAAGAAAAATCAAATGCCCTTTATGGTTCCCGTACGAAAAAACTTTGTGCCATTTCATCCATCTCTTTTCGGAAAGGTTCACTCGTGGCCCACTGCACGATGGTCATGCACCGTAAAGGATTATCCTTATAATATCCGTAAGTGGTACGCCTCGCCTCAATCCATTTTCCATCCTTGAGGGAAATCCGTTGAGGGCTACTGACTTTCACAAATTCAACCCCGTTCAGAACGACCGTTTCGCAAGTACACCCCACAAGCAAATGCCCGTCACCGTCACATACGCTCAGCTCTAAAGCATCCCTCATCCCTTGGGCATCCGTATCAGCCGTAGCATCCGAATACTCTATAGTCATCCAGTTCAACCCGTTTTCGATGCGGAAATCCGACCATCCATCCGGCTTTCTATGCCAATTGGACGGATAACGGAAACTGAAACCACTCGCTTCATCGCTGAAAGGAATCCAGACATCCTGATCTGTCATGGTCCAACCCTCTACTACGGTATACTCCCTATTCTGCCCCATACCATCCTCTTCAGGATGAATACCCGTTTCTCCGTTTTCCACATAGGCTTCCAACTGCCCACTCCGCCAAGCTTCGCGCACGTCTTGGTAATCGGGAGGCATTCCGTGTGTCAAGGCGGAAAACCAACAGACAAGCTCAGACAACAAGACGAACTCTGCCAGACAAGCCACAACCATCCGTTTGCCCTTTTCACGCACCTTATCTGCCACTCCATATACCACCCCCAACAAGAATCCTGCGACCAACCCTCCTGTATGCGCAGCGTTATCCACATTATTATCCCCTATCCCATACAACAAATTATACAAAATAAATCCTCCGATGGCAATGAGCAAAATCTTTCGCCAGGAAGATTGGCCTTTATAAAACAACAAACGGGCAAACAAAGCACCATACAGGCCGAAAATTGCTCCGGAAGCCCCTACACTAATCCAGTCTGCATGGCAAAACAAACCGGCCACCGAAGAATAAAGCCCTGCAAGAGAATAGACCATGACGACCCTGAGAGAGCCCAACATAGGTTCCAAAAACAAGCCTACGAACAAAAGGGCATATACATTCATTATCAAATGTATAAGGCCGGAATGTACAAAATTGCAAGTCCATACACGCCAATAATCACCTGTTAAAGTCAACGGGCCAAAATTGGCTCCCCAATGCAACAAACTGATATTATCCGGCTCCAACACCCCCACGCCGGTCAAACACATCACGAAAAACACCAGTATGTTGCACCCCAAAAGCAACGGAATAGCCCAAAAATCCCTACGAGGAATGAAAAAAGATAGAAAAAAGCCTTTTCCGGGCTCGGCAGCACCTGCCAACACATCCCTATCCATATTTTCGAAGCTTCTTTCCCCGCCACTGCCTGATACCAACCGAGAAGACTGACTCGAACCCATATCAGGATCAAAAGCCTTGTGATTGTCCATCTGCAAATCCACCCTCAAAAAAACGCTGCCATATCCCAATCCTAAAAAACGGTGTAGCAACACCTCACAGGATGGAAAATGGCAGCAAAACACCAAAAATCAAACTTTCTCTTTATTCCTTTATAATATGTTCACCGTCCTCCGCAATATGATAAGATTTGGTCAACATATTGGAAGACTTATGCCCCACCGTAATAAAAGCATCACCTTTTTCTATCTGGTAGCTTCGCACATAGCCCTCTTCCCCATATCCGGACGCCTCCAAAGCCTCTTTACAGAACACCGGCAAGTTCTCCACCAGTTTGGACACGTCATTGTAGGTGAAAAGCATATCCTTGAAGCCGTCATAAGTGTCAATCACATTATCGTCATGATCCGAAATCACCATGTCCTGTTTATCCAGTTTGTTACGGACATCCTTATTGTCGTACCAACTATATTCCGCCATCTTGTTCTTATCTTCCGGCGTCACGATTTGTATCGTCACACTCGTAGAAGGATTGCCCGGCTTGTAATTCAAATAGGTATAAATCTCGGCAAACTCTGCCGTTTCCTTTTTTGCCTTGGCCAATTCCAACAATTCATCTATCTTCCCGTCCAACTCGCCGACATTGGCTCCGATAATCGTGTCCGACGGCGTAGTGGTGGCATTCTCTTTCATTTTATTCACAAAATCACATGATGCCATCGTAACGGCAACTACACATAAGGCCAAAACTCCTTTCCAAACATTTGTTCCCATAGTTCCATTTTTTAAAAGTTATCACTCTACTTATTTGTTTGCGAAAGTTAGCGTTTTTATACTTAATAAAATTACCCCCCCCGGATATTTAACACAAATTTAACAATGCAAGTCTGACTTTCTAAAAAAGGAAGTATAAAGCATGCTTCCGGAAACTTAAGCCCCATATTAATAAACGGGTAAATCATTGGGGTACTCAAAAAACTTTTGTAATTTTGTCCCAAATATCGAAATCAGAATAAAAATGAATGTTTTAGAGTTAAGTGAACAAGAAATCGTAAGAAGGAACAACCTGAACGAACTCCGTGCCTTGGGCATCGACCCTTATCCGGCTGACGAATACCCGACAGATGCTTTCTCGACCGACATCAAAGCCGAATACAATGATGCTGCGGAAGAGAAACGCCAAGTGTGCATCGCGGGCCGTATCATGAGCCGACGCATCATGGGCAAAGCCTCTTTCCTCGAATTGCAGGACTCCAAAGGGCGCATTCAGGTGTACGTCACCCGCGATGATATTTGTCCCGGAGAAAACAAGGATTTATACAATACCGTTTTCAAGAAATTACTTGATTTGGGAGATTTCGTCGGTATCAAAGGCTTTGTTTTCAAGACTCAAACAGGAGAAATCAGCGTGCACACGCAAGAACTGACGGTTTTGGCCAAGAGCCTTAGGCCACTCCCCATCGTCAAGATGAAAGACGGCGAGGTATATGACTCTTTCGACGACCCGGAACTGCGCTACCGCCAACGTTACGTGGACTTGATTGTCAACAGCGGCGTAAAGGAAACATTCCTGAAGCGTTCGGCCATCCTGAAAACGTTGCGTGCCGCCCTGGACGAAGCAGGCTACACGGAGGTGGAGACACCTATCCTGCAATCCATCCCGGGAGGAGCCAGTGCGCGCCCGTTCATTACCCACCACAACTCGCTCGACATCGACCTGTATCTTCGTATCGCCACGGAACTTTACCTGAAACGCCTCATCGTAGGCGGTTTCGAAGGTGTGTACGAAATCGGGAAGAACTTCCGCAACGAGGGTATGGACAAGAGCCACAATCCGGAGTTCACTTGCATGGAACTTTATGTACAATATAAGGATTACAACTGGATGATGGCGTTTACCGAAAAGTTGCTCGAGCGCATCTGCATCGCCGTGAACGGGGGCACGGAGAGCGTGGTGGACGGAAAGACCATCAGCTTCAAAGCTCCTTACCGTCGTTTGCCCATCTTAGAGGCCATCAAAGAAAAGACAGGATATGACCTGAACGGGAAGAGCGAAGAGGAAATCCGCGAGATATGCAAGACCCTGAACCTGGAAATCGACGACACAATGGGTAAAGGCAAACTTATCGACGAGATTTTCGGCGAGTTCTGTGAGGGTACTTACATCCAACCGACTTTCATCACCGACTATCCGGTGGAAATGTCGCCGCTCACCAAGAAACATCGTAGCAATCCGGCGTTGACCGAACGTTTCGAGTTGATGGTCAACGGTAAGGAATTGGCTAACGCTTATTCGGAATTGAACGACCCGATAGATCAGGAAGAGCGTTTCATCGAACAGATGCGCCTGAGCGAGAAGGGCGACGACGAAGCGATGTTCATCGATCAGGATTTCCTGCGTGCCTTGCAATATGGCATGCCCCCCACTAGCGGCATCGGTATCGGCATCGACCGTCTGGTCATGCTCATGACGGGCCAGACCACGATTCAAGAGGTTCTCTTCTTCCCGCAAATGCGCCCTGAAAAGAAAGTACCCAAGGACAGTGCCGACAAATACGCTGCCATCGGAGTGCCCGAGGCACTCGTGCCCGTGCTGCAAAAAGCCGGATATAACCTGGTAAGCGACATGAAGGACGTCAATCCGCAAAAGCTACAGCAACAAGTGGGAGAGGTCATCAAGAAATACAAACTCGACATCGAAAAGCCATCTGTCAACGACGTGGCCGAATGGATTGCTAAAATATAACAACCGGAAAATATGGGAAATTGTGGAACCATAGCCATCATGGGGGGCGGTAGCTGGGCTACCGCCATCGCCAAGATGATGTTGGAGCGAAACGATTCCATCCATTGGTACATGCGACGGGAAGACCGCATCGAGGAATTCCGCCGCCTGGGGCACAATCCGGCTTACCTGACCAGCGTGCATTTTGACGTAAACCGTATCCACTTCTCTGCCGACATCAATAAAATAGTGGAAGAAGCGGACACTCTGATATTCGTTACTCCTTCACCTTATTTAAAAAGCCACCTGAAAAAACTCAAGACTCGCCTGCGCGACAAGTTTGTCGTCACAGCCATCAAGGGTATCGTGCCCGACGAGAACTTGGTCTGTTCGGAATATTTTCATCAGGTGTATAACGTGCCCGACGAGAATCTGGCTGTTTTGGGAGGGCCGAGCCATGCGGAAGAAGTGGCTCTGGGACGGCTTACTTATCTGACCGTGGGATGCGCCGACTTGGAAAAGGCGCAAAACTTTGCCGACATGATCAGCAGCGAATACGTCAAGACCAAAACCAGCGACGACGTCATCGGCATCGAATACGCTTCGGTGTTGAAAAACGTCTACGCCATTGCAGCAGGCATCTGCAACGGCCTGAAGTATGGAGACAACTTCCAGTCTGTCATCATGTCCAACGCGGCACAGGAGATGAACCGCTTCCTCACGGTAGTACACCCCATCGAACGGAATATCATCGATTCGGTCTATCTGGGCGACCTCCTCGTCACGGGATATTCCAACTTCAGCCGCAACCGGGTGTTCGGCTCCATGATAGGCAAGGGTTACAGTGTGAAAAGCGCGCAAATAGAAATGGAAATGATAGCCGAAGGATATTACGGCACCAAATGCATGAAGGACATCAACAAATGCCTCCATGTCAACATGCCGATTCTGGATGCCGTATATAACATCCTTTACGAACGTATCTCGCCGAGCATCGAGATAAAACTGCTCACCGATTCATTCCGATAACTCATTATTGTTTTTTAATAGCGTAAAAAGATGAAGAATATTCAATTAGACATCACAAAAGCATCACAGTTTCTGAACGCTGATGCCATCGCGGCTTACGAGCCGAAGGTGAAAGCCGCACAGGAAGCTTTGGAAAACGGCACTTGCCCGGGTAACGATTTCTTAGGTTGGCTGCACTTGCCGTCATCCATCACCTCTGACTTCATTGGCGAACTGAATGCTACGGCACAGGTACTTCGCGAGAATTGCGAAGTGGTCGTAGTAGCCGGCATCGGCGGAAGCTACCTCGGCGCACGCACTGTCATCGAGGCTTTGAGCAACAGTTTCCAGTGGTTGCTGAACGATAAGAAGAACCCGGTCATCCTGTTTGCCGGAAACAATATCGGCGAAGACTATCTGGCCGAGATGTGCGCCTACTTAGCCGACAAGAAATTCGGTGTCATCAATATTTCCAAGAGCGGCACGACCACCGAAACGGCTTTGGCTTTCCGCCTGCTGAAGAAGCAATGCGAAGACCAACGCGGCAAGGACATGGCCCGCAAAGTCATCGTGGCCGTAACCGATGCCAAGAAAGGTGCCGCCCGTACCACGGCTGACAAGGAAGGATACAAGAGCTTTATCATCCCCGACAATGTGGGCGGACGTTTCTCCGTACTCACTCCCGTAGGCTTGTTGCCTATCGCCGTGGCTGGTTTCGACATCGCACAACTCGTGGCCGGTGCCGCCGACATGGAAAAAGCTACTGCCGTGGACGTACCTTTCATGGAAAACCCCTCGGCCGTATATGCAGCCTGCCGCAATGCTTTATACGCCGAAGGCAAGAAAATCGAAATCCTGGTAAACTACCAGCCTAAGTTGCACTACCTGAACGAATGGTGGAAACAGCTGTACGGAGAATCGGAAGGCAAGGATCAAAAAGGTATTTTCCCGGCTGCCGTGGACTTTACTACCGACCTTCATTCCATGGGACAGTGGATTCAGGACGGTGAACGCACCATCTTCGAGACCGTCATCAGCATCGAACAGCCCAACCACAAGGTGCTCTTCCCTTCGGACGACGAAAATCTGGACGGCCTGAACTTCCTGGCCGGAAAGCGTGTGGACGAAGTGAACAAAATGGCCGAACTGGGTACGCAACTGGCTCACGTGGACGGCGGTGTGCCCAACATGCGCCTGAGTGTCCCCGTGCTGAACGAATACTACTTGGGACAAATCATCTATTTCTTCGAGAAAGCTTGTGGTATCAGCGGTAACCTTTTGGGCGTAAACACCTTCAACCAACCGGGCGTGGAAGCCTATAAAAAGAACATGTTCGCCCTGCTAGACAAACCGGGTTACGAAAAAGAAAGTGAAGCCATCCGTGCACGCTTAAACAAATAAGCCCATGTTTGAAACTGAAAAAGACAAATATTTAATGAAGCACGGCTTTGGGGCGACGAGCCTTAAAGCCGTGCTCTTTGATATGGACGGGGTCCTCTTCGACTCCATGCCCAACCATGCGTATTCCTGGAGCCACGCCATGACGCAGTTCGGACTTCATATCACACCCGAAGAGGCGTACATGCACGAAGGGCGTACAGGAGGCGGTACCATCGACCTGCTGGCACAACGCTGTTGGGGACGTAAAGCCACAGAAGAGGAAAAACAGACCATCTACAAAGCCAAGTCCGACGTGTTCAGCCGTTGCCCGGAAGCCCCGCAAATGCCGGGCGCTTACGAGCTACTGAAAAAGGTAAAAGCCGGCGGTTTCACTCCGATGGTCGTCACCGGTTCCGGACAAATCAGCCTTATCGACCGGCTGAACCATAATTTCCCAGACATTTTCCGGCGAGAACTGATGGTGACCAGCTTTGATGTAAAATACGGCAAGCCCAACCCTGAACCTTATCTCATGGGGTTGGAAAAAGCCGGTATACAACCGTGGGAAGGCCTTGTGGTGGAAAACGCCCCCTTGGGTGTACAAGCCGGAGTTGCCGCCGGCATCTTCACCATTGCGGTCAACACAGGCCCGTTGCCCGACAAAGTACTGCTCGATGCCGGAGCCGATTTGTTGTTCCCGTCCATGATGTCGCTTTGTGAACACTGGGAAGAAATACGAAAGACTTTCGCCTGACATTTTTATCCAACTATAGTATGACATTATCCGAATTATTACAAAACGACCGGTTCGCCCAGGCGGCCGGTGTCGAAATACTCGACATCCGTCCGGGATATGCCAAAGCCCGGATGGAAGTCACTCCGGCGCATCTCAACGCAGCCGGAGTCTGTCAGGGAGGTGCCCTTTTCACGTTGGCCGACCTTGCTTTTGCCGCAGTAGCCAACAGTTACGCACAGGTAACCTTGTCCTTAAGCGCCAATATCACATTCTTGAAAGCTGTATCCTCCGGATGGCTTTACGCCGAAGCACGAGAGATACACCATCACCCACGCATTCCTTATATAGAGGTAAGAATCTGCCAGGAAAAAGGTGATTTAGTGGCTATCCTCAACAGCACAGGTTACCGGAAGAAAGACGTATTACCTATCAACAATCCATCCGATACGGAACGACCATGAAGATCCTGCTAATTGAAGACGAAGAGGAGTTGCGGAATACCGTCAGGGAATACCTCACACGTGAAAAATTCATCGTGGAGTGTGCGGAAGATTATGCTTCTGCCATGGAAAAAGTGAACGATTACGATTATGACTGTGTCTTATTGGACATCATGCTGCCCGGCGGAAGCGGGTTGTCCATTTTGGCCCACCTTAAACGGACGCGCAAACAGGAAAGTGTCATCATCATCTCGGCCAAAGACTCCATTGAGGACAAGGTGGAAGGGCTTGACCTCGGTGCCGACGATTATCTGGCCAAACCATTCCATCTGGCTGAACTTAATGCACGGGTGAAATCCCTGCTGCGCAGGAAAAAGGCCGGAGGAGACACCAGTATCGTACTGGGCAACCTGACTTTAGTGCCCGACACCCGTAAAGCAACCGTAGATGGGAACGAGCTGAACCTCAACCGCAAGGAGTTCGACCTGCTGTATTATTTCATCAGCAATCCCAACCGCCTCATCAATCGCATGGCATTGGCAGAATCCGTATGGGGCGACCACATTGACCAGGCGGACAGCCTTGATTTCATTTACTCCCAAGTGAAGAACCTGCGAAAGAAAATGAAAGCCGCAGGCGCACAAGCTGAAATAAAAGCCGTCTACGGCTTCGGTTATAAACTGGCATTCGATATGCCGTAAATCTTCCAGTCCGCCCATGAAGTTATTGCGTTATACCCACTTTAATCTCTCTTTCCTCCTTTTTTTGTTATTAGGCGGATGGGGAACCTTTTTCTATTACACCGTCATCGACGAAGTAATGGACGAGACCGACGATGCCCTGGCGAATTACCGGGATATTATTGTGGGGAAAATTCTGGCGGATTCTACTCTTTTAGATACCGAGGATAAAATCATACACAGCTACAGCATCCGTCCACTCGCCACGGAAGAAGTCGAGCACTATCGCGACCGGTACTATGACGGTACGGTATATATCGAGACTGAAGATGAATATGAACCCGTACGTATCATGAAGTCCTGTTTCATGGCTACCGACCTGAAATATTATGAATTGGAACTTCGGCTTTCTACTTTGGAAAGGGATGACCTGATAACGGCCATATTCAAATACCTTGTCGCACTCTACATCGCATTGCTTTGTTGTATCATCTTCAGCACACGCCTTATCCTGAAGTCCGTGTTCCGTCCGCTCGACCGCCTGTTGGAATGGCTTGAAAACGTATCACCCGGACGCCCGGCACCTTATTTGAATCCGGATTGCCGTATCCGGGAGTTCCGTACCCTGAACCGTGCTGCCCTTGAAATGCACGAACGAGCAGAAAAAGCATACCGTGAACAGAAGGAATTCATCGAAAACGCCTCCCACGAACTGCAAACCCCGTTGGCTGTCATCAACGGTAAGTTGGAGTTATTGGCCGAACATGAGAATCTCGATGAAGAGGAACTGAAAACCATCGACGATATGTTCCGCAGCCTGCACCGTGCCATACAGCTCAATAAATCCCTGCTCCTGCTTTCACGTATCCAAAACCGGCAATTCGAGGAAGTTGCAGAAGTAGACATGAACCGGCATGCCCGGCATATTATAGGACTCTTGTCTGACTTGTACGAAAAAAAAGAATTGGACTATCACCTGTCGGACACGGAAACCTGCCGCATCCGTATGAACGAATCACTGGCTCATACTTTATTGACTAACCTCATCAAAAATGCCATCATACATAGCCCGGACCATGGACGCGTAGACATCGTTATCCATTCTGCCCGAATCGAAATCATCAACGATGGAAACCAGGCACTTGACAAACAACAAATATTCAAACGTTTCTATAAAGGTAATGCCGGACAAAAGGAATCGACCGGATTGGGACTGTCCATCGCCCAATCCATAGCCAATCTTTACCATATAAAACTCACATATTATCATGACGGACGACACCACTTCGTGTTAAAAATTGCAAAGCCATAGAACTTGAAGTATAAATCCCAAATCTTTCCAGAATCAGGTATTTCCTTTGCGGTTACAATAGCATTACTAACCATTAAAAGAACTTACCGTTATGAGAAAGATGTTTGCCATATTGCTTTTGGGAATGGTCATCGTAACGACAGCTTGCGCTGACAATGATGTCATCACCCGTAATTTAAACGATTTGCCTGTTCCGGCACGTACGATTCTAAAACAGCAATTTGCCCATACTAAAGTTTCGTATATCAAAATAGACAAAGACTGGTTCAAATCGGCCACCTACGACGTACAGCTTGTCAACGGTACGGAAATATCCTTCGACAGCAAAGGCGATTGGACCGAAGTAGACGGAAAAAGGTCTGAAGTTCCTGCTTTTTTTATCCCGGCTCCCATCAAGAAACAAGTGAACGACATGTTTCCCGGGGAAAAAATCACCAAAATAGAAAAAGACAGCCGTGAGTATGAAGTGGAACTTACCAACGACGTAGACCTCAAATTCGACCGGAAATTCAATATCCGCGAGATAGACTGAAAAAACGAGATTTTCACAAGAATATAAACCTTAAAAAAAACAAAACAAAATGAGAAAGAATATATGGAAATGGGGGCTTTTCATCTTATTGCTCGCCCCGGTTATGACCGCATGTAAAGATGACGATGAGGATGACTACAACTTCCGGAATGATCCACACATCATCCAAACGGTAGAAAGCCGTTATCCGGGAGCACAAATCGTGGAAGTCGAGCGTACCTACCGAGGATATGAAATACAAATGTGGCTGAACAACACAGAAGTGGACATGCACCTCGACCTCAACTATCAATGGCTTTATACGGAATTCGAGGACATTGCATGGACATCCCTTCCCGAAGCCGTTGTCAACAGCTTTACGCAAAACGGATTCACGTTCAACCCACGTGAAGACGATGTGGACCGCATTGAATATCCCAACGGAACAGAAACGTCCATACAATACCGTATCGAATTGGACCGTGAACCTACAGACATCATACTCTACTACAATGCGGACGGAAGCCAACACCCGGGAAGTGGATCCGACCCCTCGGCACAAATCCCACAGGAAGTACGCCAAATGGTAGCGGCCAAATATCCCGGTGCCAATATTATTGAAATGGACCGCACTGCAAAAGGCTACGAAATACAACTGTGGCTGAACAACGCAGAAGTGGACATGCATGTAGATACGAATTACCAATGGCTGTTCACAGAGTTTGAGGATATGGCATGGACATCAGTTCCTGAAGCCGTAGTCAACAGCTTCACACAAGAAGGTTACACGTTCAATCCTCGTGAGGACGATGTGGACCGCATTGAATATCCCAACGGAACGGACACAGGTATCTATTACCGTATTGAATTGGATCGTGAACCGATGGACCTCATTCTGGTTTACAATCCCGACGGCAGCAAACGTTCATAAGAATATTTCCTTAAGGAAAGGGTCACTCCCTGCCGGTAAAGACATGCCGGCAGGGAGTGTTTTCATCCTCCTCCTGCTTACCGATACACCTGTTTGCCATCCTTATACTCGAACAACCGTTCCGCTTCTCCCCTACTCAAGTCGCGGAGTAACAAAAGCGCATGTTTCGGCACATCCTTGAAAAGTAAAGAGTCTGACGTGGCTGTTTGCCGGGCAAACGGCCTCCATTTCCCCTCCCGGCAAACCCAAAGCTCATACAAATCCCCCTTACGGACAAAATTATCCCGATTACGGGGTGTATAGACAATCTTCCCTATATGCTTTCGCTCGCCAAGGTCGAGTCCGGCCCATCCCCCGTCGGCGAAAGGATAATCATACGATGTGTCCGTATGCCCGTCGAACACATTGAAATAAGAATGGTCGCCTGCCGCACCGTCTTCCGGACCCAAGACTTTTCCGGCCAACGGCACCGTGTCATTGGCAGACGAATAGAACCCGGCCTCGGAGATATTCCCATAACCACCTGCCGGACCGTAATACCTCACATAACGGTATGCTTTGGAGGAATCTGTTTTTACCATTGTGCAAAGCCTGCCCGGAATCTCACGAATCAGGAGCAACGTGTCTTTTTGTTTGAAAGAAGGCGAATTGCTGCCCTCAAACACCCCATTGACCATCCGTCCCAAAAAGAACTCCCCAAGCATTCCGAATTTGCTCAGCAGAACGACATCTTCTGTTTCTTCCCGTGCCTCATAAAACTCCATTTTCCCGTTCTCCTTCCCTACGCTGAAAGGTGAAGACACCGGATCCAATTTGTCATGAGCCGCGTCATAAACCGCCAGACAGTAAATGGTACCTCCGTGACAATCCTTAAAGACAGCATTGGAGCCGTCATATCTTGTCCATCCCACAGGTTTCCAAACATAGCGGTCGGACATGCAAATGTAAACGACCTCGCCCCTTTTCACGTCCCGGACGAAATGCCGTTTCCCAACGGATAAAGTAAAAGCCTTGTCCGTGGCATACAGACGGGTGACATCCTCGAAGAATGGATAGCGGAATACAGGATGCACACTATCCAACGGCAACTGCAACGAATCCGTCATGGCACGGTTCAGGCTGAACCGTTGCCTGAACACTTTTCCATACACATCGTCATAGACTTCGGCTTTCAGCAAACGGTGCCACCAATAAAACATGGAAAAATACCAAGTCTGTCCATGTTGGTCTACCAAGAAGTTCCAGTAATGGGGCGCGTTGTTGTTACCACGCATCGGAAGTTCCTCTATGCCGCAAGGGATTCCCAACGCCCTGTAAATGTATACTAGCATGTCGCACAAGTCCAGACAACTTCCGCCCCTCCAGTCCGCTATCCTCGGACCGATACGCACGCTCGTCGCCATTTCGCCCGTGAAATGGAAAGGTGCCCGGAGCAGGCTGTCCAAAACAATGTGGGCGGCAAATGTGGGGTTCTCTATTTGAGGGTCATTCTTATACTTCTCGATAATAGGCATGAACTGGTAATACAATTTTTCCCGCCACGGAACCAATTCCTCGTTTCCTATGCGGTAAGGCGGTATATACTCACAGAATTGCTCGAACGAAACGTTTTTGCCCCACGGCTGTTCCCTCCATACCTTGAAGGCCCATTCTATATTGGAAACCAAAAAGCCGGGTTCCATGTCCACGTCCGCTTTCCATCGTATCTGCTGCACGTTTTTGGGCTTTCCGCACAACCTTTCCGCCGAATCCAACGCCTGCCGGTACGTGTAACGTCCCGTGCTGAATATATCGTATGCCTTGTACATGGACTCCAACTCCCCACTGTCAGCCCCTTGGTAATATGCCATATGTCTATCAGGAACAAAGCCGCCTCGTATTTCAACGAATCTTCCTGATATAATTCCAATATCCCCTTCAAACCGGGATTTTCAGCCAAAGCCATTTCGCGGACATGTACCCTTTCCGAACGCCTCGAACCCCAAACGGCATAAACCCCAACCGCAACTATCACGATGACTGCCGTAACCGCCATCTTCCCAACAACCGGTTTTCTTATCTTCATAAGTTTCATAGCTTTTTCATCATTCCGTCTCGCGGCACCGTCTTTTCACCGTGCCGCACATCCTCCAATATTTCCTTTTTAATCCGTTGCACGTCCGGAGAATCCACCTTTATCCTTTTCCGGGCTACCACGTCTGCCACAGAATCCGCCCTATCCGGCTGTCTTCCGGACTTGTATGCGTAATACAGTCCCTCCAAAGGCGCAAACCTGACGGGGCACATCCAATGGGCCTGTTCATAATGTCGCACGGCTTCGCCATACTTCCCGGCCGCCCGGCAAATGTCCCCGGTCAGGAGGGACAAGTTATACGAGGGCCATAACGCCCGGCATTCCCTTGCCGTCGACAACGCCTCCTCATAACGCCCGGCATAAAACTGTTCGGCGGCATAATTATACAGGAAAGAAGCGTCATGGCGGTAATGCCCGTACAAACCCGCATACCGGGGCATCATTTCACGCGAATGCCCGCGCAAGGCCTGACGGGCCACCCGGCTCCATTCATATTCATAAGAATAGGCAACGAACACCTTTATCAACGCCACGACCGCTACCACAATTCCGGCCATGCCTGCCCAACGCCAACATTTTCCATCCATCCTGCCTCGTCCAAGCATACCGCTACACATACGTCCCACGGCCGCTATCCCTATCACCGAAGCCAACGGATATTTCAACGGATAGGAAAACAGGGCAAAAACGACGCATGCACACAAAGAAACAGCCAACATGCGGGAAAAGATGTCGCGCCTCCGGAACAATCCGGACAAAAGCCAAGCCAAAGCCCCCAACGACAATAATACGCCCGGCAAACCGCACTCAATCCATACCCATACGAACTCGTTCAACGGATGGTACACCTCACTGGCCAACCACGCATGTCCGCTATCGGCATGCGCCTTGAAGTAGTCGGCTTGCCGGGGCATATACTCCCGCAGGAAACCGCCGGGGCCATATCCGGCAAAAGGCCGTGCCTGCACCAGTTCCCATGAACGTTCCAATATGAAACGGCGTCCGTTGGTGGAATCCGTCTTGACCACCGAAATGCCCCAGGCCAGACCAACAGCCAACACCGCCAAAATCGTCAGTTTCATCATACGATGACCTTGCCACTGTTTTTGCAACCACAAGGCTGCATACAATGCCAAGCATATCCATCCGGTACGGGAACCCGTGCATAATATGGCTGTCAAAATGACCAAAGCACATACGGCAAGGGCAGAACGGAACCAAAGCCTTCCCGGGCACCTTCGCCACAAACAGGCATGGAACGGCAAAGCGGCGCAAAGGCAGAAAGCCAACCCGGCAGGGTTGTCGAACGTGCCGGATGCCACCATCCCTTCTTGTCCACCCCAGAACATCCGGACTATCGCATACACGGCCTCCAAGAAAGCCACGCCCACTAAGGCTTCGCAAAACGCGTCTTCCACGCGCCCCCACCGCCCAAAAGCCCGCCGTCCGGAACCTCGATGCCTGCAGGCCACAAGCACCTGTATCCCGAATGTCAAAAGCACCAACAGCCCTACGGCTTCGGCCAAGACCCATTTCGGCCTTAGCCATTCCTCCGAAAAGCCCCTTACCGGTGGAAAGAAACAGGCGGCAAACAGGCACAGGAACAAGTAAAAGTAAACGCCTGCCCCGTCTGCCACCTGCTTTCCTTCGGGAACACTTCCCCTGATATGTTGGCCGCTTCTCTCCATTACCATCGTTGCATCTCTTTTTCCGCCTTCAATATACGGCGGAACCGGTCACGGAACATCGTTTCGTTTTTCATGTCGAGCGTTTGTTTGAAGACCAACCCGTTGCGGTCGAAAGTCATCTGCTTGCCACTGCTGTAGAAATGGAACAACTCCTGTAGTTTGAGGTAACTTTCGCCATTTTCTATATGAACGATTGGTGCAGACAACTCTTTTCTTATTTGGGCGAACCTGTTTTCATCCGAATACGCCTCCCCGTTGACTATCGCGATGATTTGCAAGTCCGGAAAACTTTCATAATCTGCCATGATGTTCTTCACGGATGAATTGGAACAAAAGCTCCAATCCCCATTCGGGTCTGAAAGCCAAACCACCTGCACATACCGGCCTTTATACCTATTTAAAATAGACTTCATCTCCCGACAACCGTCCCCTTCCGGTATTTCATAGACCCATGAGGCCGAGTTCCCGGACAAACGGTTCAATTCCTTTATTTTCTCCTTAAAGTAGGGGTAAGTCAGATAGGAAGAAGACAAGAAGTCCACCAACCTTTCGCGTTGTCCTACACTCCATTCCCCTTGCAAACCTGTAATTTTTTGTGTGAGGTAGGCTTGCACAGCCCAAGGAGTCCCCTCTGCGCCGGTCAGTTCGCGCAAAAGGTTCACTTGAAGGCTGTCTTTTTCTATTTCTACTTTCACATAGTCCAAAGGTTCTGTTTCAGAAGAATTATCCCAAAAAGCATACATATCAAGGAAAGCCATCATATATGTCATATCGATAGACGGAGGATACCCCAAACTATAAGGCAAGAAAGAAAGCGACGGATCATCCAAAGAAAGGATGTTCAACACCTTATAGGCTGAATAATCATAACCTGCATAATCTTCTTTTTGCACCTGCACTTTTCTCGGGCGTTCCACCTTTTCTTCAAACAACCGGCTGGCCATGTACAAATAACGGTCTGTCAATTCAAACCTTTGACGGTTCTTCAAAAGATGCGTCTCCCATGGAGAAAGCTTGTACTTCCATGCCACATAGTCGCAAAGCCGCATGTTTTCCGCCACACTCTCGTCCACATTCTTCAGGAAATATTCAGTGTCCAGGTTCCGTCCATAATCCGACAAACGTTCCCATCCGTAACAGATGAGCGGCACGTCCTGATGTTTCAACAGGTTCTCATAACAGCCTTTCGGATGGCTACTGGCATAGTCCACTGTCACATTACCTTCCCGCACCCCTTTCACGGTGATGTCAAGCGTATCCCCGGGACGGACATAGAAAGGAACAGGCAAGTTTCCACCTTCCATCTTCATTTCCGCCCACACCGGATGGTCCAAAGAAAGTTCTGCATAGAATGTCCCGTCCGGCTTCAAAGCCGTGCAAGGGCGATTTATGGGATAAGGGGCAATCTCCCTATGTCCCAAAAAACTGACATCAAAGAACAAAATACCATTATTCCAATCCCGTGAATATTCCTCTATCTTGCCGCGCACCACGGCCTTTCCCTTTCGGAACATCTTCTCGGAGGTCTCTTCCGCGTCCATCACTTCTTTGGCCTTTGGAATCTTCACCTTGGTCTTGGCTGCGTGGATGCCATAGATGCGGAACATATCCTTGTCCGTTCCTTCTATCAGGTCGAATATCTTCGTGTCCTTCGGCATCGGTTCGAAGAGCAGACGGAACTCCAACAGCCCGGCTTTCGGAATATAGCATTTCTCGCCCAACGCCAACCCTACAGCCCCCTTCACGGGATAGCGTGCGTCCTCTTCATCGCTCAGGTACGTGGACGGTGAGAATTGGAACCAGGCATTGATTTTCCCCTTCGCCGTGCAATACATGACCGTGGCCGTGTCGGACAGCACCACCTTGTCTATGCCCACCATCCCCGCATTGGAATAGAAAGACTGCAAACGCGTATAGGCCACTTCACCTTTTCCTAATAGCGTGGTTGGCAGCAATGCTGCCACCAACCACAAGATTTTTTTCCTGTTCATCATTCTTCTTTTTCTAATAATTCACGTAAACTCCGACGGAACTGTGTCTCATTTGCCGTGTAAAGCGGCGTAGACAACATCTCCCCTTCTCGGTTCAACGTAATATCTTTTATATAATTAGGAAGTCGAAGTTGCGCACGCAAAATACTGCTTTCTTCAAAATCCAACCAATAACAGTCTTCCTCCGGCAAATACGCTTTCACAAATTGCTCGAATTCCTCTTTAGTACATGTATTGGCACTGAACAAAAATACGAACTGCAAATCTTTATGGTTCCGGAAGTCGGGTATCAAATTGACCATCCGGTTATTCACGAAATCAAAACCGCTGTTTCCGGGTTTCATCCATTCCATCTGCACATATTTTCCTTTATACTTGTCCACAATCGGCTGTAATATCTCAAGTGACTTTCCGTCCAACTTTGTTACAGCCGGAAGCGGCTGGGCATATTCGGAAGCCAAATCCCATATTTTCCCCTTCAAATAAGGATTCGTGAGGCAAGCTGCCCTATGCTCCACTACTTCTTTCCGCCCTTCTGGAGTCAGAAAATCAGGCAAGTCACAGACTTTGTTAACGAGATAAGCTTGAACCAAATAAGGAATCTCCTTAAACCCCATGATACCCCTAAGTTCCTCCACTTGCAAGCTGTCCATCAACCTCAGCCCTTCCACATCCGACCAGTCCACGTCTCCCATCGAAGCCAAAGACCAAGCATCCGTCATGGGCTGCATGTCCTTCATACGTGACACCATTGCGCTAAAATAAGGAATAAAGGACATGGACGGGTCATCTGTGGGCATCTCATTCAATACTTTGTATAAGGAATAATCATTGCCTTCGTAAAAATCCCTCCGCAGTTCCTCGTTAGGCGGGAAATTACCATACCTGCTCGACAGCATCCAGTTGGCCAACACGGTTTGGTTGATAACCACTGCCATCTGTTGGCGGGCTTTCAGGAGGTGAGCCTCCCACGAAGACAGCCCGTATTTCCACACGAAATAATCACAAAGCCGATTTCCCGTTTCCAACGTCTCCTCCGTCATAGCCCAAAACTCTTCATCGGTAAGCGTCTTCCAAATCTCTCCCTTACGCTCCCATTCGGCATAGACTTCCGGCATCTTGCACTTCAGCAATTTCTCATGACATCCTTTGGGATGGCTGCTAGTGTATTCTACAGTCTCAATCCCATCCCCCTTCGCTTTTATCACCAAGTCGAGCGTGTCGCCCGGACGCACATAGACCGGAATATCCGGCCCATACCCCGGCTTCAGTTCATCCCACACGGGATGCTCCAAGGGCCACTCTATGCAAAAAGTGCCATCCGGACGAATCAGTGTGGACGATGAGTTTTCGGGACGGCTTCCTAACGTATTGTCGGTCACCGCCATGACACCATATCCCCACCCGGGGTTGTAGCCTTCTATCTTGCCCCGTACCACGGCCTTACCTGTCCGGAACATGTTTTCCCCGATTTCCTCTGTATCTACTTCTTCCCGAGCCACAGGTATCTTCACTTTCGACTTGGCATCATGCAGACCGAACCAACGTGCCATATCACGTTCTTCCCCCTCTATCATATCGAATATCTTCGTATCCTTGGGCATAGGGGCAAAAACCAACTGGAACTCCGTCCTCCCGCTTTTAGGCATGTAAAACTTCTCGTCCAATGTCAATCCTACAGCCTTTCTTACGGGATACTCCACAGCTTTCTCGTCACTCAAATAAGTGCTCGAAGCCATTTGAATCCAAGAATAAGGTTTGAAACTTACGGAAAAATGCACCACCGTAGCCGTATCGGACAATACGACCTTCTCAATATTCCATCCTCCTGCATTATTGGAATACAGAGACTGCAAACGGGTGTAGACTACCTCACCTTTTCCGAATAAAAAGGTCGGCAACATGCAAGCAAGAAAAAAAGCCTGCATTTTAATGAATGCTGAACTCCTCATATTTTTCTCTTTTTAATATGCATACCACTCCGTTCGCTTACCGCACATTATTATATTGCATATACCGCCCACTGTCCGTAACGCCCACGGCCTCGACACTGACTGTCGTCCGCTTGCTGTTGTTGTAAAGGCGGACCGTGGCACTCCCCTTCGCATCAAACTTCACTTCGGGCATCCATAAGAGCGTACGGCGGTAATCTTCCGTTCCGGGCAAAGGACGGCGACTGTAGTCGGGGCTGTAGAAATCGTCGCACACGGCATAACCGTGCCACAGGTAACGTCGGTCACGGCAAGAAGGGAAATATTCCCCGTTGGGACGGAGCTGCATCCCCACAATGACTTCCGGTTGGTTGTCCTGCCGGTATTTCCAACTCCCCATTTCACGGGGCACATAGTCCGTATAAATATAGAACCGTTCCAACAGGCTCAGCGACCGGAATTTCTCGAATTCCCCACGCGACAGCCAATCGGGAACAGGATGGGTCGGCGTGCCCGGCATGACAGGCTTGTCCCACAAGCGGTTGGGCCAAGCGTTGAAGGTCGTCCGAAGAAAATAATCACGGTATTTGTTCATGTCGCCCACGAACAAGAACGAAACGAGCGTGGACACGGCAGGACTGCTCAAATAATAGAAAGGCACATCGGCCAGGCCGTAGTCGGCCATCATGTTGTAGGCATCATACGCGTCAATCACCACAGCCGGTTTCGCCGGGTCGTAACGGCGCAACCCGTTCCTCCGCGTCCGTACCGTCACGGAAGGCAACACGCGGCCGTCGAACGCACCGCGCACAAGGCTGTCCTCATGGGCAAACGGTTCGAGGTCGCGCGGCGACATGTCCTGATAAAAACTGTAGGGATGCGCAAAATGGGGGTGGAATAAGTCCAACTTCACATAATAGTCCGGCCAAGCCTCCTCGTCGGTGAAGCCTTTCTGGCGCATTTTGCGGATATAGTCTGTACCCTTTTTCAGTTTCGCCGCACTGAGGAACATCATGCAATCACCGTAAATCTTGGGCATGGGCATGTAGAACGAGCCGTCTTTCGTCTGCTGCTTCAATTCAAAAGTCTCCGGCCCCTGCGTGAACATGGCCCAGACGTTCACCTCCTTTTTCAAGTTGCTAATCTTTTTGAAATCTATGTTCTGCCTTTCAGAGCGGTTGACACATCCTCCGATGGTCTGGAACTTCTCGGGCAACCAAGCGGGCGCGAACCGTTCCACGTCCGCCATCTCGCACCATTTGTAACGCCGCCACCCCTGCACCATCATGAGCCGGTCGAGAGCCTGGCGGTGGAGGCTGTCATCGGATTCGAAATAATAACCGGGATTTTCCACAAACCCTTTGATTTCACTGGCAAGGAGCATTTCGGTGAGTATCGTGCCGTTGTCGTACGTATCCTCTTCCGTTTCCCGGTCGCGGACGGCAAGGGAAAGGCTGGACAGGGAATCCGCCGGGTCGGCTAATTGCAGATGCAAGGTGATGGAATCGAAAGGTTCGTAAGACTGGCAGATACCGGAAACGGCCAGCCTCGGGGCATCATAGTCGTGATGATTGACGAAAAAGAGCCGGTCGGCGTAGATGCGCCCCTTGCCATCGAACACCGTAAGTTGGTTGACTCCCGTGGGAAGGCTGTCCAACGGGATGGCCATCCGGCACGTACGGCATCCGGATGCCGCCCCGTCCGCCACATCCACGCCCCCGGACGAAAGAAGGTAAACCGGCAACGAACGGTAGAAACGGGACACTCCGCCACTCATGACGTGCACGGCTATAGGGCTATCCACACCGACAGCCTGCACCACGGCCTCCACAACGCTGTCGCCCACCGTGACAGCCAAGGCACAACCTTCTTTCTCCACTTCGGGAAGTTCTTCCTCATACCCATACCCCTTGTAAATGAAGGTAGCACGGTAATCCGCGTCCTCCGACACGTCCGGCAAACGGAATGTCGTCCGGCCGCGTTCGTCCGTCCGGCAAACAGCCGCCACCTTTCCATCCTTATCCCGGACGGAAAGCTCCATGCCGCCAAGGTGTTGCCCGTCCTCGCCGTTCAGTTCAAGGGCCACCCGGCAAGCCGTGCCGGCCACGAGGTTCCCCCCTTCGGGATAGAAACGCAAGTCCACTTCGGGTTTCTTTTTCTTCGGCGTTTTATAGTAACGGCGCATGGGGCGCAACGTCATGTCTTTCACAAAATCCCCGGCTTCCTCGGGTTTGTCATATACGGGGAACACCCGGGAATAAAGTTTCTCATAGTCGCGGAAAAACTCCTTGGCCATCTTCTTGCTGTAGAACAAATCCTCCGAAATACGCACATGGGGATATTCGCACTGCCCGAAGTTGAGCATCCAACGCGTATAGGCCCGCAATTCGTAGTAACCGGCATACAGCGTGTCCTTGAGCACGAACATGCCGTGGGCTGTGCCGTCCTCCATCTCCAATTGCTGCCGTTCCACGGAATACCCGTCCGGCGTGAGAAGCTCCACGTAGAGGATTTTGCTCAGGTCGGTCAACGTGCCCCGGTCGGAACGCATGACGTATCCCTTATACCAAAGGGTGTCGCCAAGGAAATAACAAGTGTTGTCCAAATGGAGATACACTTTTTCCTGCGGCAGCCCGACACCGAAACCCTCCACTTTGCGGTAAAGCGAATCCGTGCCTTCAAAACCTGCCGTTCCCTGCCCGTGCATGGGGAGCGGCCCCCCCAATCCACACATCAGCACCCATGCTAAAAACACATATTTCATAGTCCTGCATTTTATTTAAACAACTGAGCATTACAAAGTAAAATAACAAAAACGACACAAGCAACTTTTCGCTATCAAATATTATCAAATCCGGTATCAAATATTATCAGAAAATGTCAACGCCAAAAAAACATCTTATTTCTTTTGTTTTTTCCAGACGTTTCTTTTAATTTTGTAGGACTTAACCGGATAAAAATAATAAAAACATGAAACACAAAATTAACCTAATCGCATCATCGGCTGCCATCTTAATCCTGACTGCAATCATAGGGGCATGCATCAGCCTACACCACTGTATGGAATGGGAAACCTACTGCGACGATGGCACCCTACCTTTATTGGCCATAAGGCACACGCAAAACATGATATTCCACGCCTATTACTGGATGGGCATTGCTTTCGTATGTTTATGCCTGATGACAGCCATGATGGTATGGTACTTCCGCCAACAACAAAAACGCCATCCGGAATTGGTCGATTTGATGGCAGACACGTCGGAATGCGAACTCCACAAGATACAAGTGAACATCTATACCAACGAAATCATCATAGACGGCATAGCCTACCCAAGCCGCTGCCAAGTGGTGTCCCTGTTGGACTACCTGATGAAACAGCCCACGCACGAAATCTCATTCACGGAACTCAATACCGTATTCAATGAGAATTTCTTTGACGGCACGCCAGCTTCCAAACGGAGAATCAGCAACCTCAAATATGAAGTCAACGACTTGTTGAAAAGTGGAGGATTTGAAATGATTAAAGTTTCTCCCGACAAGTTTGCCTTGACCACCATCAACCAAAGAGCATCCTGACATTGACAAAAAGTAAAACCGACCTCCACGAGACTCGCGTATTTCCGCCCCCTCACGGAAGTACCCGGAAATACGCGAGTCTCGCAGGGAGACGGAAAGACAATCTGACAGCCCTTGGGGATTTCCCGTGACATCCTGCACGCAGGAAAACAAATTGGAACGCAGAAGGGCGGGACAAAGGAAAAAAACCGAGGAGACGGACATGCCATTTTGACATCCGGCTTTTACAAACCAAAACACTCCAAATAGAATAAAACCACGCCTGAAAAGCATTTCCTTATCCCGTTTTCTGGTGCTTTCCGTCGCCATGCGCGGACATTCCCTCAACAACATGCGGAGAAAAAAAATGTTTTCTCAGCCGAACGAAAAACCATTCGGCTGAGACTGATTCTTAAAAATCCCCAACATAGTAAAAAAACAAGCCTGAAATGCTAAAAAATGTACCCAAAAGCACCTTGCGCCCCCTCTAAAACCTGCCGGTTTTCAGGGCATGCCTTAATCAAAAAACGTGGTTTTACTGTCAAAAAGACAGCAAAACCACGAAATATCGTCCATTCATGAAAGTTACAGGCACGTTTACCCTTGGAGTCCGGCAGGCGCTTCCGCCGTCCCTTCCACTCCGCGCAACGGTTCGTTCTCTTCGGGAATCACCTTCTTGGCACTGGCCTTGGCGCCCAACTTGATAAGCTTGTTGGCCGCCCCCACCACGCTCAACCGCCCGTCCTTCAGCTTGTCGGCGGCCTTGGAAAAGGAGGACGAAGCATCTTGCAACTTCTGTCCCACAGTCTCGAAATGGCCGATAAAGTCGGCCACGCGGTCGAGCAGCATCCGGGCCGTATCATAGATGGCCTCCTGGTTCTGCGCCTGTTGCATTTGGGTCCACGCAATCTGGATGATGCGGAGTGCCGCCGTGAGGTTCTGCTCGCCGGTGATGAACACCCCTTTGGAAAAAGCCTCACGCCACAACTCCGGTGCTTCGGCCAACGCCAACTGGAGTGCCCCTTCGTTGGGCACGAACATGATGACGTAATTCAAAGCCTGACGCGGCAACTTGATGTACGCGCTGTAATCCTTGCGGGCCAATTCGGCCACATGCTGCCGCACGCTACGGACATGCCGCTGCAGGGCTTCGGCACGCGCCTCATCGGTCTCGGCGTTCTGGTAGTCCACGAAAGCCGTAAGCGACACCTTGGAGTCGATCACCGCATCTTTCCCGTCGGGGTAATGCAGGATGGTGTCGGGAATCATCCGCTTCCCGGACTCTTCGTTCAAGATGGCCTTGCCGGTGCGGTCGCGCAGGGTCACCTGCTTCTCGTAATGTATGCCTTCTTTCAGCCCTTGGCTTTCGAGCAATTCGTCCAGAATCAACTCGCCCCAATTCCCCTGCACCTTGTTCTCGTTGCGCAACGCCGAAGCCAACTTGTCGGCCTCAGCCCCGATTTCACGCGTACGCTTCATCACTTCCTCGATGGCTTTCTCCAGCGAGGCCGTGTTCTTGTTATGCGTGTCGCGGCTGCTGTCCATGGCCGTACGCATTTCCCGGATGGTCTCTTTCAGCGGGTCTATGATAGCCGTCATCTGCACCGTGTTCTGCTGCGAAAGCTCACGGGTACGCTGTCCCAGAATCTCACGGGTGGCATTCTGCAACTGCTCCTGCATGAGGTCCATCTGTTCCTTGAAACGGCGGCTGCGCTCTTCGGCCTCGCGCACCATCTGTTCGCGCACCAACACCAATTCCTTTTCCACCGTCTGCTTGTCGGCAGCCAGACCTTTGTTCTCGCGATTCAGCGTCTCGCACCGCTCTTGCAACTCGGCCAAACGGTTCTCCATGCGCCCCTCGCGCTCCTTGAAATCCTGCGACTGCCGTCCTGCCAGTTCTTCCATGTCGAGACGACGTTTTTCCATCTCTTCCTCACGGGCCTGCAGCAGGGTCTGCAAGGAAGACAAACGTGCCTTCGTCCACAAAAAAACAACACCGGCACCACATACCAAACCGGCGAACAGCCATAAAAGTCCTGTCATTTCTTCTTTTTCCTTACGTTTTACAACAAAATTACATTTTTTAATGGACAAAGCAAAACGAACTTTGTATTTTTGCAGGATTAATCCAAAAAACAAACAGAAATGGAACTCATACCTGTAAAAACGACAGACCCGTATTATGCTGAAGCCGAACGGCTCATGACGGACGCTTTCCCGCCCGAAGAACGCCGTCCACTGGAGCGGCAACGCCAATACACCGACCACAACCCACTTTTCCACCCTCAAGTCGTTGTGGAAAACGGGACGTTTGCCGGACTGTTCAACTATTGGACCTTGGACGGGTTCCTTTATGGGGAACACTTGGCCACCTGCCCCCACTTGCGCGGCGGCGGACTGGGACGGCGCATCCTCGATGCCTTCATCCGACAAGCCGGACAACCCATCGTGCTGGAAGTGGAGCCGCCCACAACCGACATTGCCGCACGGCGCATCGGCTTCTACCGCCGCTGCGGTTTCTGCCTGTGGGAACATCGTACCTATATGCAGCCTCCTTACGCCGCCGACCTCTCGCCGCTCCCCCTGCTCCTTATGGTGCACGGCGATTTGGACGAAGAGAAAGACTTTGAACGCATCTGCCACGAAATCCATACGAAAGTGTACGGATGGCAGGGAGGCAAGTTGGAACCCGAATCACCCTACAAATAAATCCGGTGCGGCGGAAAGCTTTCGCCGCACCGGATTTCCTTGCCGGCATCCCGTATTCCCGGGTCAATCCGTCTCGATACTGTTCAACAAGTCTGCCTTCCCCTCGTTAATCAGTTTCAATATCAATTCGCCGAACAACGTGTTTTGCCAAGCAAACCATGCACGGGTAAAGTTCTTCGGGTCGTTCTTATGGAAAGACTCGTGCATGAATCCCGTACCGGCATCCGTATTCACCAGCATTTCCACACAGGCTTTGATTTCCTTGTCGTCACGGCTTGTAAAAGCTTTCATCATGATGCTCATCGGCCAAATCATATCGTAACCGACATGCGGCCCGCCGATGCCTTCGCCCGCCGTCCCTTTAAAGAAATAAGGATTGTCCTCGCTCCATATCAGCTTGCGGGTATTCTGATACACCGGGTCGTCCACTGGCACGTCACCCAGATAAGGCATGGCCAACAGGCTGGGCACATTGGCATCGTCCATGAGCAAACGGTTGCCAAAACCGTCCACCTCGAAAGCATACACCTTTCCGTAACGGGGATGATCGTATACGGCGTATTTCTTCAAGGCGGCCTCCACTTCATCCGCCAATTCACGGCATTCTTTGGCCAACGTCTTTTCATGGTTCACCTCGGTCAATATCTCGGCAGCCTTACGCAAGGAAGTCACGGCAAAGAAATTGGAAGGCACCAGAAACTGAAACGTGGTGGCATCGTCGGAGGGTCGGAAAGCCGAGGCTATCAACCCCACGGGCTTCACCGGATTGCCCCATCCGTTATTGGTCATGGTGTCGAGCGCACGCTCCGTCTTGCGTTGGAAATGATAGGGGCCGTTCCCATCCTTACGCTGCTGTTCCCGGAACGTCTGTAGAATGCATGCCACGGCTTGCAGCCACTCGTCGGAGAAGACACTGGCATCTCCCGTCACCTTCCAATAATGGTAGGCCAGACGAATGGGATAACACAGCGAGTCGATTTCCCATTTCCGCTCATACACTTCGGGCTTCATATCCGTCATGTCGGACGCCCAATAGCTTCCCGTCGCCTCCTTATTGAAGGCATTGGCGTATGGGTCGATATTGATACACCGGAACTGACGGCGAATCACTCCGGCCAACATTTTCTTCAGTTCAGGATCCTCATTGGCCAACTGTACGTAGGGCCACACCTGCGCACCGGAATCCCGCAACCACATGGCATGTATATCACCCGTGTACACGAAGGTGTCGTCCGCCCCGTCGAAGTGGACGGTCGTATCCAACGTATTCGGGAAACAATTCTCAAACATCCATGCCAATTTCGTATTCGTCAACAGTTTCTTGGCACGTTGTATCTGTTCCTCCACAGCCTTGGACGTGAACAAACGTTTTTCAGGACGATGGCTCTTCCACGCGCTAACTTGGGTATTGTCCCGTTCGGCCACATACTCCTGCACTCCGGCCGCCCGGGTCTCCACCGTCATTCCGGCAACCCCCACGGCGACTCCTACAATTTTAATAAGATTTAAGTTCATAACATTTATTGTGAATTAGTATTAAGTTGGGTTATCTTATAAAATAGATTTCCACCGTATGAAAACCCAAAGCACGGAACAAGGCCGTGAACTGATTGCGTGCATTGGCCTCTGCCCTACGCATATTTGATGGTGTCAGGCATTGGCGCAACATCTTCACGTAGGCACGGTCGTACAAATCTCGACGCACGTCATTCGACCACTTCCCACTCTCATAAAAAACCTTAGTACGGGCTTCGTCGATAAAATTCTTGTCCAGCAAATGCACGGCCGGCAAACGGAGAGTCACGGTATCACCACGTGCCTGCACCCATTCCCCGGTCACCCGGTTCATGTCGATGCCGATGCGGGGTACTCCGGTGTACACAGCCACCAAGCGGTCGTCGGTAAAGAATCCTTCGCGCAACGTGTCTGCCACGACTTCAGACTGGACCGACAAGAATTCCCATTGCCCGATTTGTTCGATACGGCGTATCTCCTGAGAGGTCAGCTCGATACGGTCATCAAAACCGGCTTCCACCGATATGCCTCCTTTACGGTTCCATTTTACCAACAACCCGATAAAGACTGCCAATACGACGGCCACGACCAACCATTTCAGTGCACTCAACCATTTTCCCATTTCATTTCAGTTTTTCAGTCCGTCCTTCACGTTCCAACAGCAACGGCATATCTGCCGCCGTAAAATCCTTACGGAAAGAAACCACTATGTTCCGCTCGTCATAGCCCAACCTCGTCAACATCGGCACCAACACGTGGGCCGCATTCTCGCGGGCCATCTCCAAAATGCCCAACTGCGGCACGGAAGCCAGAATCTCGTCTTCCCCCTGACGCGTAAAATCGGCCAGTTCCGCAGAAGTATAGTCCGAACGTGTCAAAGACACAAATTGCTTCACTTCATCGTGATTGATGCGCGAGGAGGTCACGACCACCCGTGGATCGGGCAAAGTGACCACAATACGGTCGCCCGAACGCAACACATTCTTCTCGCCGAACCCCGTGAAGTCAATGTAAGCTTTCAGGGTTACATCAAGAGGTATCATGACCTTGCGTTCGCCGATAGGCACTTTTACATCGAACGTCCGCTGAAAGAGATTCCCTTTCACCCGCAACGGGTCATCCTTCAAAACTAATTTATGCACTTCATATTCGGCCGTATACAGACGGGCACACTCCTTTACCTGCATAACCAAGGAGAGCGTATCGACCCGGACGGCCTCTGCTTTCGTCTCTTTCCCGCGACAAGCCGACAAAAGAGACAGGCACAAAACTATGACAAAACAGAACGTTATTTTCATTGCAAATGCTTGGGGGCTTCAAAGATAGGCATTTATGGAATAACAGGCAACAAAAGAAGACCTAAAAATATAACAGACAAGCTTGTCCAACTCGCCTTTTTTTTGTTCCTTTGTGAAACGGTTGAGAAAAAGAAGAAAATGCAGACACATTTCAAATTCCTATGTATGGCATGCACCGTACTGCTGTGCTACAGTTGCGGTGGAAATAACCCGCAAACCGTCAGCGGATACAGTGAATATGAAAAACCGGACACGACAAATTCCGTGCAGGAAATGAAAGACTATCATTACAGTGCAGAAGTCAAAGTGGGGCAGACGCTGTATGCGTACGACATCGTACGGGAGGTAAACGACACGCTTCCGTTAGTGGCGGGGGACGGCGGCGAACGCTATGCCGACAACTATATCCGGCTGCGCGTGAACCGCGAAGGAAAAGAAATCTTCAATAAAGCCTTTACCAAAAACCACTTCAGAAACTATATGGAAAAAGGCTTCATATCCCATGCCATCTTGGAAGGAATGGCTTTCGACAAAGTGGACGGCAACAACCTGCGCTTCGCTGCCAGTGTCAGCTACCCAGCTTCGGACATCTACATCCCGTTGTCCATTACCATCTCGCCCGACGGCAGTTACCAAATAACGAAAGATGAAGTCTTGGACACGGTGGTAGCCACAGACTCTACGGAAACGGGAGAATAAATCCGACACGAGGTTGACAACAGACAAAAAAGGAGGTGAAGACATGATAGTCATTAAAATAAGCCGTGGCGCAACCCAACGCATAATATGGATTCTGGCCCTCCTGGTTCTGGCCGGGGGACTTACGGTGGCTTTCTTCCACCTGCGTGACAAAATCTTCCCCTCCACCACGTTTGAACTGAATGACGAATTAGGGGGAAACATCTTCCCATCCCTGATTCTTTCCACAGCCACTACGGACACCCTCATCGTAGCCCCCACGGAAAAAGGCGCGTTGGGCAATCCCAAATCGGGAATCTCGATACAAATCACAAGTCCCGTAAAAGACGCCCGCCTGCATGTAGAGGTGGCAGAAACACCGTTTTTCAAACGTTCCGTATCGGAATTCATCCTTCCCGAGGAAGGAAAGGCTTACACGGTGTACCCCGACATTCTTTGGAACTACGACGCTTTACGCAATAACACACAGGCCGAGCCTATCACCGTGTCGGTGGAAGTACAAATCAAAGACCGGGAGGCAAGCCAACGCGTACGCACGTTCTCCGTGCGCAGCATCAATGAATGCCTCATCGGCTACAATGACAAGAAGAACCGCTTTCACAATACGGGAGTCCTGTTTGCCGCATACGTGAACGAAGACAGTCCGTTGATAGACAAAATCCTGCGGGAAGCCTTGAACACACGTATCGTCAACCGCTTTATGGGCTATCAGAACAAGCGTAAAGATTACGTGGACAAGCAGGTTTATGCCCTATGGAACGTGCTGCAACGGCGCAAGTTCCGTTACAGTTCGATTTCATACAGCAGCCTTTCGAGCAACGTGGTCTATTCCCAACGCGTACGGACGTTGGAAGACGCCCTGGCTTCTTCGCAAATCAACTGCGTGGACGGCAGCGTATTGTTCGCCTCCCTGCTCCGCGCCATCAACATCGACCCGATATTGGTGCGTATTCCGGGGCACATGTATGTTGGGTATTACACCGACCGCAGTCATAACCAGGCTAATTTTCTGGAGACCACGATGATCGGAGATATAGACCTGGATGATTTTTTCCCCGAAGAAAAACTGGATTCCACTTCCGAAGGCAAGTCGCAGGAGGAAATGTCGCGGCTCACTTTCGAGAAATCCAAAGAGTATGCCCGTCGTAAATACTCGGCCGACAGCGCACGTATCCACACGCTCCCACGGCAATACATGTTTCTGGAAATCTCCAAGGCATTAAGACGGAAGATACAACCGTTGGGCAAATGAAACAGTTTCTAAAAAAGGAGATGGCCTCTCGCAAAGCCATCCCCTTCAAGTTCCTGAAAAAATATCTACCGTCCACTCCTACGAAACGAATTTCCGTCTCTGCCCGCGCACGGTTCAACCTTCCTGCGACGGATAATGCAAATTGGCGTCCGTCATCTGTTCCAGCACTTCATGGAGGTATTTGGCAGACTCCCATTTAGCCATCGGCAAGTCCTGCAACAAATAATTGCCGCAGTCGCGCGGGGTTGCCCCGGGAACTTCCCCTTCATATTCCGCAATGAAACGGAACGTTTCTTTCATCAGTTCCACAATATCCTCCGACTGCAAGTCCCCTTTCATCAGCAGGTAATTTCCCGTCAGGCACCCCATCGGCCCCCAATATACAATCTTATCGGACCATACCGGATGATTGCGCAGGAACGTGGCCGCCAGATGTTCTATCGTATGCAACGCACCTTGCCCCAAAGCCGGCTCACGGTTGGGTTCTTTCATGCGGACATCGAACGTGGTCACTGCCTCACCTCCCACTTCATCTTTACGAGAGACGTAAATGCCCCGCAACAAGTGAATGTGGTCAATCGTAAAACTTGGAATTTTCTTCATTGGATTTATATTTTTTTTCGGATTAAGACAAAGAAGAAGGCAAACCCTCCAAGAAGGTACGTACTACCCCGAAAGATCGGTCGGCCATCGTTTCCCAAAAATTCTCGTACTGCTGCCAGTGCGCATCGGCTCCCGGCGTGTCGCTGATAATCCGGAAACTGATGAAAGGCACGCGGTAGAGGTGGCAAACCTGCGCTATGGCAGCCGATTCCATGTCTACGGCCAATCCCTCCGGGAATTCGGCCTTTATGGCATCCAACTCGGCGCGTTCCGTAATGAACTTGTCACCGGTACAAATCAACCCGGCATGCACGGGTACGGAAGCATCTAAAGAAACAGCTACGGAAAGCAAACGCCCGTCACAAACAAACCTGGCCGGCATATCTTGTATTTGTCCGACCTCGTTCCCGTTACCACACCACACATCGTGATAAACGACTTCCGAGGCTGCCACGACTTCCATCACCCCGGCTTTTTCGTCGATGCCTCCGGCCACTCCCGTACTCACCACCACATCCGGCTGCATGTGGGCCATCAGTTCGGACGCACCAACGGCTGCGTTCACTTTCCCAATACCACACTCCATGATATATAAGGTGTTCCCGCCCAACCGTCCTACGGTATACTCAAAAAGTCCATGCTGTTCCGTACGCATTCCCTTGACCAACCGGGCCAACTGTTCGCGTTCGGAAGCCATCGCTGCAATAATTCCTATTTTCATTCGCCATCGTCTTTATTTCCTTGCAAAAGTACAACTTTTCCACCACTAATTCAATATAACTGGAACAATCGGTTGTTCTTTCACATCGTCTATCGCAACAGAACGGTACTTTACACGGGCAAAATCTATGGCCTTCAAGTCGATACTTCGGATCTTGCTGTTGTACATGGTGCGGTAATAAAACACCAAACCTGTCATATCCGTGGCTGAAGTCCACTGCGTGGCACTCGGAATATCCACCGGCACCTTGGCATCTGCAAATTCAATCCCTACAGGAATGTCGAAATTATTCAATATCTGGAAAGCCTGCAGCACCGTCTTCCGCGCCGTAGCCTGCATGGGAGAAGAAGTCTGATAGAAAGCCGCACGCACAAAACGGGACGGAGGCGTCACGTCGCCGGGAATCCCTAAAAAGCCGCTGCCCGCGCCAAAAGCTGCAAGTTTCACCTTGCCAAACGGTTTGGCCTCTGCCCCTCCGGCATACAGGTTTACATAATTGTTCAGGTTCGTCATCTGCCATTCAAAACCTGGAGAGTTGGTAAGCACGCCTAATTCATTTTCATAAAAATGAGGAATGCCGCCCACAATCTCTAACACGACCTGTCGTCCCGAAGCGTCCGCAATACGCCAATGGACTGTAGAAGCACGTGGGTCGGATGACACTACATGTACTTTTCCAAGCGCCTCTTTTACCTCATCCACCGTCTTGAACCGAGACAACATCCAAGGTACAAGTTGCAAATCGGACAATGTACTCTCACGTTGCCCCTCACCGTACGCTTCATAACTACCGTAGTGAGGGAAGTAAAACAAACCGGCAGCCAGTCCGGCCTCATTCAGTCCATCGGCCACAAAATCCTCCAACTCCACGGCTATCCCTACATAACCGTATGCCGCCGTAAATTTCAATCCGTTTTTTTGTCCTCCAGGCACATATGATTGTTGCACATACCCCCGAGGAACAACCACATAACGGCTGTTCAGGTAGCTGCCGCCCCACTCTATGGTACGAGCCAAGACAGTGGCGCCGTCCTGCGACTTCAACGTAATTCCCGTACATGCCTCAGCTGTATGCGGAACACACAGCCCAACCGCCGTAACGGCAAGCCCGAAAACCATCCCCTTTATTATTTTATTCACATTCCTCATCTTTTCAATATTTTATATGGTTATATTTCGAAAGGTACGAAAAAAAACATACTTTTGCAAGCATAATCCAGTATTATATTTTCCAGCTTCACAAAGATGCAACGCTTGTATGCCTTCTTATTATTGTTCCTAAATGCAGTATTATGGGTTCTTGTCGCAATCATCAGCCCCCTATATTTGTTATTGCATGCCCTCTACCAAACATGCAAACGATGCTTCGTACACCCCGAATTCCCCCGGAAGAGACTCGAATCCCTCATTAAAACTTATCTTAGAAAAGGGTAAGTAAGACTTGAAATATCCGGCCTCTCTACTCAAATAAAAGTATACAAACAAAAGGACTCCCTCCATCAACTTTTGGAAGTTGATGGAGGGAGTCCGCATCTATTAACTAACACCTAATGTAATTACTTCACTTCCTCAAAATCTGCATCTTGAATAGTATCATCAGAAGAAGAGTTTCCAGCGTTGGCATTACTCTGCCCTCCGGCATTCTGCTGTGCACCGGCTCCAGGCTGTGCACCACCCTGGTACATCTGTGCACTGGCAGCCTGCCATGCTGCATTCATTTCGGCAATAGCAGCATCGATGGCGGCAACATCACCCGCCTTGTGGGCATCTTTCAATTTCTGCAAAGCTCCTTCGATAGCAGGTTTCTTGTCAGCCGGAATCTTATCACCCAACTCTTTCAACTGGTTCTCAGTCTGGAAAATCATAGAGTCAGCCTGATTCATCTTGTCTACTCTTTCACGCTCTTTCTTGTCGGCATCTGCATTAGCCTCAGCCTCAGCTTTCATACGGTCTATTTCGTCTTTGCTCAAACCAGAAGAAGCTTCGATACGGATAGCCTGTTCCTTACCGGTAGCCTTATCCTTGGCAGACACTTTCAAAATACCATTGGCATCGATGTCGAAAGTCACCTCTATTTGAGGAACTCCACGACGAGCAGGCGCAATGCCGGTCAAATTAAACTGACCGATAGACTTATTCTGAGCGGCCATCGGACGTTCTCCCTGCAATACATGAATAGTCACTTCCGTCTGATTGTCGGCAGCCGTGCTGAAGACTTCGCTCTTGTTGCACGGGATTGTCGTATTGGCTTCAATCAACTTCGTCATTACGCCACCCATCGTCTCAATACCCATAGACAACGGCGTCACATCCAACAATACGATGTCGCCCACTCCGGCTTCCTTATTCAGGATAGCCCCTTGGATAGAAGCACCTACCGCTACGACCTCATCTGGATTTACACCTTTAGACGGAGCCTTGCCGAAGAAATCTTCTACTAACTTCTGGATGGCCGGAATACGGCTCGAACCTCCGACAAGAATTACTTCGTCAATGTCTGAATTACTCAAACCGGCATCCTGCATTGCCTTCTGGCACGGCACCTTACAAGCCTGAATCAAATTATCAGCCAACTGCTCGAACTTAGCACGCGTCAAAGTCTTCACCAAGTGCTTGGGTACACCGCCTACAGCCGTGATATAAGGCAAATTGATTTCCGTAGTCGTAGACGAAGACAATTCAATCTTGGCTTTCTCGGCAGCTTCTTTCAAACGTTGCAATGCCATCGGGTCTTGTTTCAAATCTACTCCTTCTTCTGCCTTGAAGTCAGCAGCCAACCAGTCGATAATCACTTGGTCGAAATCATCACCTCCGAGGTGAGTATCACCATTGGTAGAAAGCACCTCGAATACACCGCTACCAAACTCCAGTATGGAAATATCAAATGTACCGCCCCCCAAATCGAAGACAGCAATCTTCATGTCCTTATTGGACTTATCCACACCGTAAGCCAAAGCCGCAGCCGTCGGTTCATTCACAATACGTTTCACTTCCAAACCGGCAATCTGTCCGGCCTCTTTCGTCGCCTGACGCTGAGAATCGGAAAAATAAGCCGGCACGGTAATCACTGCTTCCGTCACTTCCTGACCCAGATAATCCTCAGCCGTCTTCTTCATCTTCTGGAGAACCATGGCAGAGATTTCCTGAGGAGTATAGAGACGACCCTCAATATCCACACGAGGCGTGTTGTTATCTCCTCTTACTACTGAATAAGGAACACGCGAGATTTCCTTCTGTACCTGATCATAGGTCTCACCCATGAAACGTTTGATAGAGAAAATGGTATTCTTCGGATTCGTAATCGCCTGACGTTTGGCCGGATCACCCACCAAGCGTTCGCCGTTTTTAAACGCCACGATAGAAGGAGTCGTACGCTTGCCTTCGTTGTTAGCGATTACTACCGGTTCATTACCTTCAAATACGGAAACACAAGAGTTTGTAGTTCCCAAGTCAATTCCAATAATCTTTCCCATAATATATCTACTTTTTTATTATTAATCTAAATTGAATGTATTTCTTGCGTCCGCCTCTTACAAAAGCAACGCACTGTTATAAAAACAAACCGCGTGCCAAACTATCTCATGAAGCAGAAAAAACTATAAAAAAAGATTTATCGGAATCAAGAGAGAGTTTTTCCGCTATCTTTGTTCTCGGACAAGCCCATCTGCGACAGTCAGACCTGAAAACTGCCAAAATGGCTGAAAAAATTTAAAATGTATGACGAAAATAGCACGACTTCTATTATTTCTTTGCACCTTATTGGTATTCCATATTTCTATGGCACGCCCACGGGTAGCCGTAGTACTAAGCGGAGGTGGTGCAAAAGGTACGGCACACATCGGGGCACTGAAAGTAATTGAAGAAGCAGGAGTCCCCATCGACATGATTGTAGGTACGAGCATGGGCAGTATCATCGGCGGGTTATATGCCATAGGATATACGACCGAACAGCTCGACAGCATATTCATGGCACAAGACTGGAACACATTGCTTAGCGACAAAGCTTATCGCAATGCACTTAACCTACAGGCCCGGGAACAAAATTCACAATACATCCTCTCCGTCCCCTTCTTTGAAAAACCGCAAGACTTAATCAGCGGAGGGGTCATCAAAGGAAGAAACATCGGGCGTATGTTATGGCAACTCACCGAAGGCTACCACGACTCCATTGATTTTCAAAAAATGCCTATCCCGTTTGCTTGTATTTCCCAAGATTTGGTGACGGGCGAAGAGATCGTATTCCGAAGCGGCGTACTGCCCATCGCCATACGTGCCAGCATGTCCATTCCCGGTGCTTTTGCCCCGATATCCATGAACGGCAAACTTCTCATTGACGGTGGCATCATCAACAATTATCCGGTAGATGTGGCACGACAAATGGGAGCAGACATAGTCATAGGAGTGGACGTACAGGATCCGATGAAAAATGCAGAAGAACTTCAAAACAATATCTTCGCACAACTCAACCAACTCATCGACTTGCAAAGGAAAGACCGTTGGGAACAAAACATAGCTCTTTCAGACGTCTATATCAAGGTCAATGTAAAAGGATACAACACAGCCAGTTTCAACACAACCGCCATAGACTCCCTGATGGGACGTGGAGCACAAGCAGCCCGTTCACAAATAGACACCTTACGGGCTATAGGCAGCCGCTTCTCTCCCGACGACTCCATCGTGAGCCGTCCCACACCTCCTTTCTCCTACATGCACCGCCCGGGAAATATCGAAGCGCGCTATGCAGGGAGCTTAAAAATCCTGATAGGCGACGCACCCAGAAATTCCATCAACCTTGGACTTAGGTTCGACAACGAAGAACTGGCCGCCTTGCTGTTCAACGGGCAAATGCAGCTCGGGAAAAAAAGGAACCACCACGTCAACCTGACTTTACGTTTAGGAAAGCAAACTTATGGCGACGCACATTACAATCTCGACTTAGGCAGGGAATGGAACCTTACCACAGGCTACCGTTATACCTATAACGATTTTAACATCTATGAGAAAGGAGAACGGACATACGGCATCAGCTTCAATCATCATTTCGGAGAAGTCGGATTCACCAAAAGTTGGAAAAACGTACGTCTCAAATTGGGAGGAATTTACCAACTCTACAACTACGGCTCCTTCCTCTATCGCTTCGAGGACAACTCGCCGACAGATATCACCAAAGAAAGCTACCTGAAGTTCGGCACGCAATATGCCGTCAATACATTGGACGACAATTATTTCCCGACAAAAGGTTCCGAATTGGAAATGGCATATTACTATGCCATACCATTAAACGGGAACAAAGCCTTCCACACAGCGGGAATACATTGGAACGCCGCATTCTCTTTCAACTCACGCTTCACTTTAATGCCCCGGATAGAAGGGCGCTATCTGACGACAGAAAACACCGTTGCCGAAATGAACACGCTCGGTGGACAAGAAAGAGGCAAATACTTCAGTCAACAAATACCATTTTACGGCATCAACCATTTCGAGATGCCCCATCGTTCTTTGGTCGTGGCGGGAATAGAAGCCCGTCAACGCATCGGAGGGAAGCATTACGTCAGTGGTATATTCAACATCGCCGCCACATCGGATGACTGGATGCATTTTTTCAAAAACAGCTTCAACGACAACGACCTGTCGGGATATCACATCTTCGGTGGAGCCGTAAAGTATGACCTACGCACTTTCATCGGCCCTGTCGGTTTTACTATATGCTACAGCGACCGCGCCAAAGCTTCCGGATACATAAGGGCGGGATTCAATTTCTGAAACCCGCCCTTCAGTCCTTCACGGCTTTTTCACTCGGCTTTAAACTCCAAAACTCCGCCTTTCATCAAGTCACGGATGTCAATAAAAGGCGCATCCAGTTTCTTTCCGTTAAAAAGAATAACCGGCAGATGCTTATGTCCTTTCAGCCCTTCGGCACGAACTGTCAACACCTTGCCATGCGGCAGTTCCACACGGGCCGACGGGAACCTCGGAATCCCCAACGCATATTCTCCCGATGCCGGAGTCACCGGATAAAAGCCCAACGAACTGAACAGATACCAGGCGGACATCTGTCCGCAGTCGTCATTTCCCGACAACCCGTCCGCCCCGTTCCTGTAATGAGTGTCCAAGATTTCCGGAATACGTTCTTGCGCCTTGTCGAAACGACCGCAATAGTTATATAGATACACATAATGGTGGCCAGGCTCATTGTCATGCCGGTAATGCCCGTTGTCGAACACGTTATCGAGCGCTGCGGCAAAAGACTCGTCACCCCCCATCAAATCTATCAGCCCCTGCACATCCTGCATGACACAAAATTGATAAGTCCAGTTGGCCCCTTCGGTAAACCCTGAATGCTCCCCGGCCCAACTGCCATCGGCATTACGCGCTTGGAAAAGTTTCGTTTTCGGATTATACAAATAGCGGTAATTCTTTGCCCTTCTCATTAAATCTTCATAATCAGCCGTTTTTCCCAAAGCCTTTGCCATTTGGGCAATGCAATAGTCGCTTAAAGCGAACTCCAACGTACGGGCCACGGATTCATTGGTCTTGTCATCGGCCACATACCCGTTTTTCAGATAATTGGTCAATCCGCCCCGTGCTTCATATCCCCCGTTCCACCATTCGCGGTCACCCCAACGCGACTTATCGTCACCCGTAGGAGGCACGTAGGCATCCTTACGAATCGCTTCATACGCCTTCTCCACGTCATAATCGCGGAAGCCATTGACGTAAGCGTCCGCTATCACAGCGTCCGCATGCGTGCCGATCATGATATTCGTATAGGTAGGATTCGGCCATTTGGGTATCCAACCGCCCTCTTCATACATTTGTACCAATGCCGTAACCATGTCATCCACCCGTTCGGGCGCCATGATTTGCAGCCAAGGATGTTCAGCCCTGAAAGTATCCCACAAAGAATAAGCATTATAGGAAACGCCCTGATGCACCTTATCGTCAAACGGACTGTAATAACGGCCATATTCCGAAAACTCCCGAGGATACTGCAAGGTACGGAAAAATGCCGTATAGAATATCGTACGGTCTTCTTCGCTCGCCCCCTCCAAGTCTATCTTGGAAAGCTTTTCCTCCCATTCCTTTTTCACTTTTTTCGTCACGGATGCAAACGAAGACCTGGCCGGAATCTCTTTCGACAGGTTCACCGCAGCTTGCTCGAAGTCGATAAAAGAACTGCCGATACGCACATCAACCCACGTCGTCCCCGCAGGAAACTCGACATATCCGCCTACAGAACCACCTTCCGCCTGTACAGACTTTCCGCTGACCGCCCCGTCGCGCCATGTGCCGTAACCGGCGAAGTCTTGGGAGAACTTCAACACATAATATCCCTTGAACCCCGGCAAGGCCGGCCCCAAATGGGCATCATGCCTTTCCTTATTATATATATGCACCTCACGCTTGTCGGGATAGATGCGTATGAAGCCTCCTTCGTTTTCCCTTCCGGCCTCCAAATAAAGCAAGGCTTTTTCATCCTTTGGGTATGTGACATGGAAGAAAGACGCACGTGAAGTCGCCGTCATTTCCGTGGTAATCTCCGAACCGCCATGTTTTCCCGAAGCGTATGACACCTTGTAATAATAAGGCTTAGCCACTTCTTTCCCACGGTCCAGACGTACTTGCCTGTCCTTCGCCTTAATCTTCAGTTCCCCACTTTGGGGCATCAGGGTCATGAACCCGTAATCCCCCATCCAGATGGCCGGTTGGTGCGTGCCCATAAAACCGATTAAGACCGAATCGCAATGGCGATACATCGTACGGGATATGCCGTTAATACGGGTCGCCGCACACCATTGGGTCATGGCAAACGGCGTGCCCACGGCCGGAGTCGTCCCCCCGTATTCCGTCTCATGGCTACCGTCCGTACCAATCATCATACTCACCTCATCCACATGGAATTTAGCTGTTTTTGCGGCTTTTCCCGACATGACAACAGGACACGAAGCCACACTCATCAATAAAAATAAAGTTCGTAATACTCTCATGTTATTAAAAATTTGGTTAGGGTTGTCTTACAAATAAACGGAAAAGAACAGCCCTACGGCCATTCTTTTCGTTCATAAAAAGGGATATTGTCACGGATTGGAATTGGCATCCTGCAAGGCTGCCGCAATCAGTCCTTCCACTTCGTCGCAGAGTTCGGGGTTGTCTTTCAACATCTTTTTCACGGCATCCCTTCCCTGTCCTATCTTCGTGTCGTTGTAACTGTACCACGAACCGCTCTTCTTCAGAATGCCCAGTTCCGTACCCAAGTCCACGATTTCGCCGATTTTGGAAATGCCTTCTCCGAAAGTGATTTCAAATTCAGCCTTACGGAAAGGAGGTGCCACCTTGTTTTTCACCACTTTCACGCGCACTTGGTTTCCAATCACCTCGTCGCCGTCCTTGATGCTCGTCACACGGCGGATGTCCAAGCGTACGCTGGCATAAAACTTCAAAGCGTTACCGCCGGTCGTCGTCTCCGGATTACCGAACATCACGCCGATTTTCTCACGCAACTGGTTGATGAAAATACAAGTGGTGTTCGTCTTGTTGATCGTGGAGGTCAGTTTGCGCAAGGCCTGGCTCATCAAGCGGGCCTGCAGGCCGACCTTGTTGTCCCCCATGTCACCCTCGATTTCGGCCTTCGGCGTCAAGGCTGCCACGGAGTCTATCACGATAATGTCAATGGCCGACGAACGGATCAACTGGTCGGCTATTTCCAATGCCTGCTCCCCGTTGTCCGGCTGAGAAATCCACAAATTGTCCACGTCCACGCCCAACTTGGCGGCATAAAAGCGGTCGAAGGCGTGTTCCGCATCGATAAACGCGGCTATCCCGCCGGCTTTCTGCGCCTCGGCGATGGCATGGATGGCCAAGGTCGTTTTACCGGAACTTTCCGGACCGTAAATCTCTATGATACGTCCGCGAGGGTATCCCCCCACGCCCAAAGCGGCATTCAAAGCGATGGATCCCGTAGGAATCACATCCACTTGTTCCACGTGGTCATCGCCCAGTTTCATGATAGAACCCTTTCCGAAGTTCTTCTCTATCTTGTCCATTGCAGCTTGCAAGGCCTTCAGCTTTTCCGTATTCGGCCCCGCAAACAAAACTGCTTCTTCTTCTTTCTTTGCCATATTCTTTTTTATAATCAAATCATCTATGTTCCACCTCCCCACAGCACCCCGGCAAGGGATGCCTTCCGGGAAATGCAGGATTAAAGTTCAAGGTCGCCGTTGAACACTTCGTGCCACGGAAGCCCGTCCTTGTTCAACTCCTCCATGAACGGATCCGGGTCGAACTCTTCCACATTCCACACACCGGGCTTCTTCCAGATGCCTTTCAGGAACATCATGGCCCCGATCATGGCCGGCACGCCCGTCGTATAGCTAACCCCCTGCATGCCGGTCTCCAGATAAGCGGCATGATGGCTGCAATTATTGTACACGTAATAAGTCAGTTCTTTTCCGTCCTTCACCCCACGGATACGGCAACCGATACTGGTCTCGCCTTCATAGTTTTCACCCAAATCCTGCGGGTTGGGCAACACGGCCTTGAGAAACTGCAACGGAACGATTTTCACCCCATTGTAATCCACCTCGTCTATGCGTGCCATACCGATATTCTGAATCACGCGCAGATGCGTAAGGTATTCCTGCCCGAAAGTCATCCAGAAACGGGCACGCTTGATGGTCGGGAAGTTTTTCACCAACGATTCGAGTTCTTCGTGGAACAACAAATAAGAGTCGCGCGGACCGATGTTCGGATACGTCAGGTCCTTATGGATTTCCATGGGCTTCGTCTCCACCCACTGTCCGTTCTCGTAATAACGCCCGTTCTGCGTGATTTCGCGGATGTTGATTTCCGGATTGAAGTTTGTGGCAAAAGCCTTATGATGGTTCCCCGCATTGCAGTCCACGATGTCCAGGTAATGGATTTCGTCGAAATAATGTTTGGCCGCGTATGCCGTATACACGCCGGAAACGCCCGGGTCGAAACCGCACCCTAAGATGGCGGTCAGTCCGGCCTCCTCGAAACGTTTCTTGTAGGCCCACTGCCAACTGTATTCAAAATGAGCCACGTCCTTCGGCTCGTAATTTGCCGTATCCAGATAATTGCACCCGGTTTGCAGGCAAGCTTCCATAATGGTCAAGTCCTGGTAAGGCAAGGCCAGGTTCATCACCATGTCCGGCTTGTAACCGTTCAGCAGTTCCACCAACTCTTCCACGTTGTCGGCATCCACCTTTGCCGTTTGGATAGACGGGTTCCCGATGGCCTTCACGATGGCGTCGCATTTGGCCTTCGTACGGCTGGCAATCATGATTTCGTCAAACACTTCCGGATGCTGGGCCACTTTGTGCGCTGCTACCGTGGCCACACCGCCGGCACCGATAATTAAAACTTTTCCCATTTTTTGAATTCGGTATTATAATTAAATATGTATAGGATGCAAAGTTAATGACTTTTTCCAAGAAGCAAAGAAAAAGCCTGTTTTTTTGATTTTTATTTGAATTAGATAATTTGCCCACGCTCGGCAGACTCGAACAAGTTCGGTCTGTTCTCGCTTAATCGCAAATTTCGTCCCCTCTGATGCCCAACGCATTCATCAACGAATAACCGAGAATCTCCTGCCGGAACCCTCTCCCGGCCTGAGGCTCCATGGCCAGCAACGTGACGTCCTTGCCCTCGGCCCGGCCCAAAATCTCGCGTACTCGAAGACCGTATTTCTCCACGTCCGGCACGATGACCAGTCGTTTGATACCTTTCTCGTCGGCCAACGCCTCGAGCGACTGCAAATAGAGGGCATCTCCGTCCACCAAGTTCTCCACCTGTACGGAACTCAATTTGAACTCCCCCAAATGCCCGTCGCAGAACGCCTTGCCGTCAAGCTCGGCCTCGAAGTCCGAGGGCGTGAAGTTGTCCAAGGCTTTCCGCCCCTTGCCGTGAATCAACACGACCTGTATGTCGTTCTTCCCCTCGCCGACTCCCCCGTCCAAAGCCGCGCAAACCAACCATTGCGCCAGGTCGGCTTTAGGAATCGGACGGTTCAGCATCCGCTCGAAATTCACGATTAAATTGAACGCCACGGCATCCACGTAATCCGCATCCACCAGAATGACATTCTCACTCCATTTCGTTTTTTCCATTTTATGTAGTACTGTTTTCCGTTTACAAAGATAGCGAAAGGCGAGCGCAGTTCCAAGCCAAAAGCTTGCTTTTGAGTGAAAGACTGCCGAGCCGCATCCTATCTTCGTGAAACAAAGATAGCGAAAGGCGGGTGCAGAGGCAAACGAAAACGAAGTTTTCTTGTGACCCACTCTGCCTTTTTGCTTTCAAAATGACAGCAAAAAGACAATACGGTACAGCGATAAAACCTTTATAAATCATGGTTCCAGACGTTTTCGGGACGTTTCCAGATACATTTTTTCACACTTGAAGTTCGTTTTTTTATCTTTTTAAGCCTAAACGCGTTTCAATCTCAAGAGATTGATTTTCCATTCGGCTGAAAAAACATTTTTTTTCTCCGCATGTCGTACGGGAAATGTCCGTACATGGAAGCGGAAAGCACCTGAAAACGACGTGGGAAAAGCTTTTTCCGGTTCGATTTCATTCTATTTGAAACATTTCCACCTGTAAAAAACGGATATCAAAATGCCACGTCCGTCCGGTTTGTGCTACCACCTCCTCCACTCTCCTGCGCAGAACCTTGCCACCCGGCTTTCCGGATGTTACCGGTAAGCCTCCTGTAGCTGACAAACAGCTTCTCCGCCACCCCTGCGAGAATCGCGTATTTCCGAAGCCACCCGGACAAGGACGCAAATAACGGATTCTCATGAAGGCCGATTTGACTTTTTGACAAAGGAGCTTGTCTCTTTTATGAAACCACATCTGCCGATTCCGTCAGCCCGCGAAGCGTTCCGCCTGCCATATTTTCATCTTTCATGACATTTTGTCAGTCTACGCCTTATGGCAAACATTTTGATACGAGATAAGTGTGGCTCGACAACGCCACGTTGGGAAACAGAAAAATAAACAATTAAATATAGAAAGGAAACAACCATGACTTTTGACAAATTTACCATCAAGGCTCAAGAGGCCATTCAGGAAGCCGTCAACCTTGTACAGGCAAGGGGACAGCAAGCCATCGAACCGGAACACTTGTTGGCCGGTATCCTCAAAGTGGGAGAAAATGTCACGAATTTCCTCTTTCAGAAATTAGGAGTCAACAGCCGGCAAATCGAACAGGTACTGGAAAGCCAGATTGCTTCGCTGCCAAAGGTCCAGGGGGGCGAACCTTACCTGAGCCGTGAAAGCAATGAAGTGCTGACACGGGCACAGGATTACGCTTCCAAGGGCGGAGACGAGTTCGTCTCGCTCGAACCGATGCTTCTGGCTTTGCTGAACGTGAAAAGCACGGCCTCCAGAATACTGAAGGACGCAGGCATCACCGAAAAGGAACTGGCATCTGCCGTCAACGAACTGCGAAAAGGGGAAAAAGTGACTTCTCAAAACAGTGAAGACACTTATCAGGCGCTCAACAAGTATGCCAAGAATCTCATCGAAGAAGCGCGGAGCGGAAAGCTCGACCCGGTCATCGGACGGGACGAAGAGATACGGCGCGTGCTGCAAATCCTGAGCCGACGTACGAAGAACAACCCGATATTAATCGGCGAACCGGGTACGGGCAAGACGGCCATCGTGGAAGGACTGGCCCATCGTATCCTGCGGGGCGACGTACCGGAAAACCTGAAAGACAAACAACTCTACTCCCTCGACATGGGTGCGCTGATTGCCGGTGCCAAATACAAAGGGGAATTCGAGGAACGTCTGAAATCCGTCATCAACGAAGTGACGAAAAGCGAAGGGCGCATCATCCTCTTCATCGACGAAATCCACACGTTGGTGGGCGCAGGAAAGGGCGAGGGTGCCATGGATGCCGCCAACATCCTGAAGCCTGCCTTGGCACGGGGCGAGTTGCGGAGTATCGGTGCCACCACGTTGGACGAATACCAGAAGTACTTCGAGAAGGACAAGGCACTGGAACGCCGTTTCCAGACGGTCATGGTCAACGAGCCGGACACGCTCAGCACCATTTCCATCCTGAGGGGGCTGAAGGAAAGGTATGAGAACCACCACAAGGTGCGTATCCAAGACGATGCCATCATCGCCGCCGTGGAACTTTCCAACCGCTATATCACCGACCGTTTCCTCCCGGACAAGGCCATCGACCTGATGGACGAAGCGGCAGCCAAACTGCGCATGGAGCGTGACTCCGTACCGGAAGAACTGGACGAAATCGAACGCCGGTTGAAACAGTTGGAAATCGAACGCGAGGCCATCAAACGGGAAAACGACCAGCCCAAACTGGAACAACTGAGCAAGGAGATTGCCGAACTGAAAGAACAGGAAAGCAGCTACAAGGCCAAATGGGAAGCCGAACGCGGACTGGTGAACAAAATCCAGCAGAACAAACAGCAGATCGAGCAGTTGAAGTTCGAGGCCGAACGGGCCGAACGCGAAGGCGACTATGGCAAGGTGGCCGAAATCCGCTACGGCAAGCTCAAGGCTTTGGAGGACGAAATCAACCGGATACAAGACCAGTTAAAGGACACACAGGGCGGAGACGCGATGATTAAAGAGGAAGTGACCTCGGAAGACATCGCCGACGTGGTAAGCCGTTGGACGGGCATTCCCGTGAGCAAGATGCTGCAAAGCGAACGCGAGAAGTTGCTCCATCTGGAAGAGGAACTCCACAAACGGGTCATCGGGCAGGACGAGGCCATACAGGCCGTGAGCGATGCCGTGCGGCGCAGCCGTGCGGGACTGCAAGACCCGAAACGCCCCATCGGCTCGTTCATCTTCTTGGGAACGACCGGTGTAGGCAAGACCGAACTGGCCAAGGCTTTGGCCGAATACCTCTTCGACGACGAGACGCTGATGACGCGTATCGACATGTCGGAATACCAAGAGAAATTCAGCGTGAGCCGGTTGATCGGTGCGCCTCCGGGATACGTAGGGTACGACGAGGGCGGACAACTCACGGAAGCCGTACGCCGCAAACCTTATTCGGTGGTTTTGTTCGACGAGATAGAAAAGGCACACCCGGACGTATTCAACATCCTCTTGCAAGTGCTCGACGATGGCCGTCTGACCGACAATAAGGGACGCGTGGTGAATTTCAAGAACACCATCATCATCATGACGAGCAACCTGGGGAGCGGTTACATCCAGAGCCAGTTCGAGAAACTGGCACCGGAGACCGGCGCACAAGCCCGCGAAGCCCTCATAGAGGAGACGAAAAAAGAGGTGCTCGGCATGCTGAAGAAGACCATCCGTCCGGAGTTCCTGAACCGTATCGACGAGACCATCATGTTCTTGCCGCTCACACAGGAACAAATCAAACAGGTGGTGCGCCTGCAAATCAACGGTATCACCAAGATGTTGGAGGGCAACGGCGTAGCCTTGCAACTGACCGATGCCGCCCTGGACTTCCTGGCCGATGCGGGTTACGATCCCGAGTTCGGTGCCCGTCCGGTCAAACGGGCCATCCAGCGTTACCTGCTGAACGACTTGTCGAAGACCATGCTGGCACAGCATATCGACCGGACGAGACCCATCATCGTGGATGCGGACGGAAACGGATTGGTATTCAGAAACTAAGCATAAACAAAGAGCGGAAATGTGAAACCACACATTCCCGCTCTTTTTGTTCGTATTTCACAATATACTTACTTTCAAGTATCCATGTGTCCATTCCTCTGCTGACATAACCTTATAAAACAATCAAGCAACACCACAATACCCAAAAACAAGTATTTTCCAATCCGGCAAATTACCGACTTTCCACGATTGCAAGACACGCTTTCCAAGTCGTATCTTTGCATTCGCAAAACAAACCTCCTAAACTCATCAAACATTGAAAACGGTAATCAGATTGTTAAGCCTTACATTGGTATTTATTACGGGAATAGGCCACCTTTCAGGACAAGCCCAAAAACAGGCCATGGTCTCAGGCAAGGTCATCTCCACTTCTAACGAAATCATGGACTTTGCCACCGTACAAGTCAAAGGAACTTCTATCGGAACACGTCCCAATGAAAAAGGAATCTATCATTTGAAAGTCGACGCGGGAAAACACACATTGGTGTTTAAGGCTATGGGATACGCCACGGTGGAACGTACCGTCACTCTCCAGGCCGGCGAACGCCAGAAGTTGAATGTCAAAATGCACCAGAAAGATATGGAACTGGCCGAAGTGAAAGTGGAAGCAAGCCACGTGGGCCGCATCAACAAATCGGCATTCAACGCAGTGGCCGTAGACTTGAAAAGCATGGCCGGACTGAACAAGAACCTGGCCGAGGTGCTGACCACCGTTCCGGGCGTCAAGCTGCGCGAGACGGGCGGAATGGGTTCGGACATGCAACTCATGCTCGACGGTTTTACGGGCAAACACGTCAAGGTCTTTATCGACGGCGTACCGCAGGAAGGAGCCGGAACGGCCCTCAATCTGAACAACCTGCCGGTGAACTTCGCCGAACGCATCGAGGTCTACCGCGGAGTGGTTCCCGTCGGTTTCGGTACCGATGCCTTGGGCGGGGTCATCAATATCGTCACCAACCAAAGGAAACTCGGTTGGTTTGCCGATGCCTCTTATTCTTACGGCTCGTTCAACACCCACAAATCTTTCGTCAACTTCGGCCAGTCGTTCAAGAACGGCCTGCTGTATGAAATCAACGCTTTCCAGAATTTTTCGGACAACAACTATTACATTGATTACTACGTTACGGAATTCAGCGATGACGGCATTTCGGAGAACACCGACAAGACGAAGATTTACCATATAAAACGTTTCAACGACCGTTTCCACAACGAAGCCGTGAGCGGCAAAATCGGGGTGGCCGACAAGAAATGGGCCGACCGCCTGATGCTGGGCTTCAGCTACACCCACTTTTATAAGGAAATACAAAACGGAGTATTGCAGAAAGTCGTGTTCGGAGAAAAACACCGCCATGGCTTCTCGTTCATCCCCTCTTTGGAATACCGCAAACGCAACTTGTGGGTCGAGGGACTCGATGTCATGGCCAATGTCAACTACAACCACAACATCACCCACAACATAGATACGGCATCTTACAAATACAACTGGTTGGGACAACGGAAATATACCGGCGTGCCGGGGGAGCAATCCAACCAGAACAACGAGGCCAAGAACAAGAACTGGAACGGTACGCTCACGGCCAACTACCGCATCGGCCACGCCCATTTGGTCACGTTCAACCATGTGCTGAGCACTTTTGAACGCACCACCCGTTCGTACGTCTCAGGAAGTTCGCGCCTTTCGGACTTCAGCATCCCCAAGCGTTCCCGCAAGAACGTCACGGGACTGTCTTACCGCTTCATGCCTACAGAGAAATGGAACGCCACGGTGTTCGGCAAGTATTACAACCAATACAACGAAGGCCCCGTATCCCAAAGCGACGACGGTATCGGCAACTACATACAGATGTCGCAAAAGACGAGTGCTTTCGGCTACGGGGCCGCAGGGACTTACTTCATCCTGAAAAACCTGCAGGCCAAGTTGTCATACGAGAAAGCTTACCGCCTGCCCTCGACTGACGAACTTTTCGGCGACGAAGACCTGGAAGCCGGGCGGGCGAACCTGCGTCCCGAAAAAAGCGACAATGTCAACTTCAACCTCGGCTACACTCCGCGATTCGGCAAACACGGACTGTACATGGAGGGAAGCCTCATCTACCGCGACACGAAGGATTACATCCGTCGCGGATTGGACAACGTGGGCGGCATGGACTTCGGATTCTACGAGAACCACGGACGGGTCAAGACCAAAGGGTACAATGTCTCCTTGCGTTACAGCTATGCGGACTGGTTCAGCTTGGGCGGGACGTTCAACAGCATGGACGCCATCGACCGTGAGAAACGGTTGGCCGAAGGCACGGGGCAGGCTTCGCTGACCTACGGACAGCGCATCCCCAACCAACCCTACCGCTACGCCAATTTCGACGCGTCGTTCTACTGGCATGACTTGTTCGGCAAAGGCAACATGCTCTCGCTCACCTACGACAGCTATTACCAACACGAGTTCCCCTTGTACTGGGAAGACTTCGGCGACCCGGACACCAAAGCACGCGTCCCCGAACAGTTCTCCCACAACCTCACGCTGAATTACAGTGTGGCCAAGGGACGTTACAACTTTTCACTCGAATGCCGTAACCTGACGGACGAAAAGCTTTACGACAATTACAGCCTGCAAAAGGCCGGACGGGCTTTCTATGGAAAGGTAAGAGTATACTTCGGGAAATAAACAGCATCATTCACTCAATAAATAATTAAAAACATGGAAAAAAGATTCTTCACTTGGGCGCTTGCTGCCGCCCTCTGCGCCGGTGGCGCATTGACTTCGTGCAGCGACGACGACACCACTCCCGGCGGAGGCAATGGCAATGGCGGCGCCACGGCTCCGGGTACAAGCAAATACGTCATTGCAGCCAAAGCTGACGAAGGTACTTATCTCGTCACTAGCGAGACACTCGACGAAGGTACCGTGACGGTATTGGGCAACGGCACGGAAGCCATCGGTGCATCCTACTGGGTATTTTACGGGCAGCAATACCTCTTCGGCTTGCAATATAACGATGGAAATGCGGGTACCGGAGCCTCTTATGTCCTGAACGCCACAACCGGAAAAGTAAAAGAAGCACGGGAATATACGTTCAACCGTGTAACGACATACGGGACATGGGGCGACAATGTCATCACGTCTTCCACCAACGATGGCTCGAAAGAGAAAGATTCCAAAGGCCATTATGCCAAATATTTGCAGTTCAACTATCTAAACGTACATACCGGTAATACGACAACAGGTACGCGCATCGCGGAAAACTTCCTGGGTAACGGAGAAATCGTCAGCTTTGCCGGTTTCGTAGAAGCCAACGGCAAGCTCTACACCTCGGTAGTCCCCATGGGCATGAGCCACTACGGCGTGAACACCTACCCCGAAAAAGTCACGGATCAAGCCCTCATAGCAACCCAAGACGGGGGGAGCGGTTCCGGAAAATATACAGCCGGGCAAATCCCTTCGACCCAATATCCGGACAAGGCTTCCATAGCTATTTACAGTGGGGACAGCTTCAACGATACTCCGGTCATTGCGGAAACCGATAAGATTGGCTTCGCCTGCGGACGTATGAAATCACAATACTATCAAACCATTTGGGCAGCGGACAACGGTGACCTTTATGTATTCTCTCCGGGCTACGGACGTACGGCCACCTCTTCTGCCGACCTGAAGAAAGTCACAGGACAACTGCCTTCGGGCGTTGTCCGCATCAAGGCCGGCCAGACCACTTTCGACCCGGATTACTACTATAACCTCGAGTCACAAGGCACCGGACATCCGATGTTCCGTTGTTGGCATATCACGGCCGACTATTTCTTGCTTCAGATGTACAGCGAAGGAACGATGAGCGGCAAGAATGCACCGACCAAAGAATTGGCCGTATTCAAGGGCCAAAGCGGCACGCTGACCCAAGTAACCGAGGGATTGCCGGCCCAAGACAAGATTTCGTCTTTCGGTATTCCTTTCAGCGACAATGGCGTGGCCTACATTCCGGTCACGACCACAGACGGCGACGCTCCGGCACTCTACAAGATAGACCCGGCCACGGCTAAAGCCACCAAAGGATTGACCATCATTACCCACAACAGCGTGTCGGCCATCGGCAAACTGTCTGCTACGAACTAATTTTGGGATATGAGAAAAACATTCGCCAAGATTCACCTTTGGTTTTCCCTTCCATTCGGCATCATTATCAGCGTCGTCTGCCTTTCGGGGGCGGCGTTGGTATTTGAGCAGGATGTCACCCGTGCCTTGAATCCCGGCTTTTACCGGGTCGAAGCAGAGGACGGGGCAAAGCCGCTCACGCCTTCCGAACTGGTCACGAAGCTCGGCATGCAACTTCCGGACTCATTGCAGATTTCCGGCCTGCAAATGTCAGGCGACCCGGAAGAAGCCTGGATGGTCAGCTTTGAGCACTTAAACCGCAAGACGCTAAGCGTAAACCCTTACACCGGCGAGATAAACGGATGGAACAAAAGCTATCCTTTCTTTCAGATCATGCGCAAACTTCATCGTTGGCTAATGGATGTCCCGCCCCGGAAAGGAGACAAGACCGTGGGTAAAACGATCGTCGGTGTCACTACGTTGGTCTTCGTTGCGATACTCATCAGTGGTGTGGTGATTTGGATACCGAAAACCAAAAAGGCTCTGAAAAACCGCCTTCAAGTATCCTGCAACAAAGGATGGCGGCGTTTCTGGTACGACAGTCACGTATCGCTCGGTTTCTACGCCACACCATTCCTCCTCGTCATGGCACTGACCGGGCTTACCTGGTCGTTCACTTGGTACCGCACTGCCGCCTATTCCCTTTTCGGTGGCACCGCGCCAAAAGAGGAAAACACGCCTCGACCGGAATTTCAGCAAAAGGGACGGAAAGATACCGCAAAACAGTCCCGGCCGGAAAGACAGCAGCATATCAGGGGAGAAAAAGGCCGGGAAGGAAACACTTTCAATTATGCCGTATGGGACAAAGCCGCAGACGCTGTCCGCCAGATTTATCCGACCTACAAGTCGGTCAAGTTGGGTACGGAAGGCATAGAAGTAGCCCCCAACCCGAATACCGACCGTCGTCAAACGGATAAAATACAATTTGACCCGCAAACAGGTCGCCTCGGTTCCATAACCTATTATAAGGATGCCCCGGCCTCACAGACGCTGAAAGGTTGGTTTTATGCCTTCCACACCGGCTCCTGGGGCGGCCTATGGACCAAGGTGCTTTATTTCCTGGCTGCTTTCATCGGAGGGATTCTCCCGCTCAGCGGCTATTACTTGTGGTACAAACGAAAGTTCTCGTCTCGACGGAAACGTTAACACCTTCATTCTACGTAATGCACACGTCCCCGGGAAATCCCAAACGGAAATTCCCGGGGACGTATCTTATATCCTATAACCCGACCCACTCCTCCGAAAAAATAGGCGGACTGATCCATGTCGGGTCGCGGAACCACCGACGAGGATAGATTTTCATACCGTTGCCGTCTACGGCCAAATATGCCCCCCAAAAGCTGAACGTGGAATTGGAAATGATATGCCCACGACACAAAGTCATCAAATATAAATCCATGTAGTCGGGCATCAGTTCCGTATGTTCCACATATACGGCATCCTCCATCCAAAGATTCTCCCTCACCCATTCCATATCGTCGGAAAAGAAAAAGAAACGCGCATCGGGCCTCTTCTTTCTGACATAAGCAATGGCTTGCCGGAAATAGTCCACTCCGCATAAAACGAAACTCGAGTTCGAAGGATGCAAATAATCTCCGCGCCTCACGTGTACCGATACCGGGTAATCCACGGCTCTTATCATCTGTACGAAACCACTCTGCAGTTCTGCCAAAAACTGACGGAAAGAGAAGTAACGACGAGCATTCGGTATAAAACGCCGATGCTGGCTGTAATCGTCTATCAACACGGCGTCGGGCTTCTCATCATCATACAGCCTTTTCAAAACTCCTACGGCACGACAGATCTTGAGCCCCCAAACCACCAGTCTTATCCCCCACGGACAGGAAGGCAATTCCAGTTCAAAACAATCGGAAAGCCTCAATCCATCATGCTGTTTCAACCTACGGCGGTCGTAAAACAGATAAACCTTACCGTTTCCGGAGTCCATCAAATCCCGGAAACGACAATATTCAAACATCTGGTTCCCCAGTCCTCCTTTCAGACAAACGATTTTCATGCCGTCCGCATACAATTCTAAAGACGTATTTTCTTCTTCACCTTTTTCGACTCGTTTTGCAGACGGTCGAGTGCCGTCACCACATACGTATATTTCCGGTTTCCGTCCTCGTACGGCAGTTTATAGAAAGTGTTCGGCGTAATCGCCACGATATTCTCGGCATATTCCAAATCTACAGGCTCGCCCTCGGCAAAACGGTAAACCACGTATTGACACGCACGGTCCATCTCGCCTTTTCCCCTTGGCGCACGCCAAAACAGCATGTAGCCGTCTTCCGTCCACAAGGCAGTCAGCTTGCGCACCTTCTTCGGCCGCTTGTGGTCTATCCACGGCATCTCAGGCTGCAAAGCCGGATAACGGTGGTAATAGTTGCGCAACATCGTGCCATAGTTTCCTTTGTTGTCCACCACGGCCTTGGCATACCATTGGCAACTGCCCTCGATGTTAGGCAGCGAACGTTGCAAGGCCATCTTGCGCTCCATCTGGTGTTTGTTCGGGTCCACGGGGTCGGCTTTGGCTACCGTGCGGTCCACGTCCTGCCCGATGATGAGCGGCCTGTGGCCGGCATGCTCGCTCCACCAACGTATCAGTGTATCATAATCTGCTGCGGAATGCCCGATTTCCCAATACACCTGAGGAATGTTATAATCCACCCAACCTTCCTTCACCCACTTCAGCACATCGGCATAGAGATCGTCATAGTTCTGCAGTCCGCGCGTATTGCTGCCGTTCTCCGGGTCGCTCTTCAAGTTACGGTAAATACCGAAAGGAGACACGCCGAACTTCACCCAAGGCTTCACGGCATGGATGCAGTCGTGCAACTGGCGGATGAAAAGGTTCACGTTCTCCCGCCGCCAGTCATCGCGGTTCATCCCGTTCCCGTAACGCGCATACGTCTGGTCGTCCGGGATGCGCAAACCGCTTTCGGGATAAGGATAAAAGTAATCGTCGATATGGATGCCATCCACGTCATAACGCAACAGGATGTCCGTCACGACGTTGCAAATGTAGTCCCGGTTCTCAGGCATCCCCGGATCCATAATCAGTTGTTCGCCATACCAGAAATACCGCCCGGGATGCTTTCTGTAATCATGTGTGGCAGCCAGTTCCTTCGTACCCTTCGTTTTGGCCCGGTAAGGATTGATCCAGGCATGCAGCTCCATCCCCCGTGCATGACATTGGGCTATCATCCATTGCAACGGATCCCAATAGGGAGAAGGCGGCGTGCCTTGCTTTCCGGTCAGATAACGGCTCCACGGTTCGAAGCTGCTGGCATAAAGCGCGTCGAACTCGGGGCGCACCTGAAACAGTATGGCGTTGATACCGCACTTTTGCAGTTCATTCAACTGGTACGTCAGCGTACGCTGCATCTCTGCCGTACCCAACCCCATAAACTGATAGTTCACACACTGTATCCATGCGCCGCGAAACTCCCGTTTGGGCGACAACTGGGCCTGCAACGCAAAGCTGCAAAGCCACATCATCAAAAGCAAAAGTGATTTTTTATTCATCATTCACGTTATTTCCGTGCAAAAATACAATAAAAATCCATCATGCCTTTGCCAAACATTGACTAACTTTGCAAACATAAGGACAATTAACGAAAACAACTGATGAACGACTACATACACATCAAGGGGGCAAGGGTGAACAACCTGAAGAATATCGACCTGGACATTCCGCGCAATAAACTGATTGTCATCACCGGCCTGTCCGGATCGGGCAAGTCTTCGCTAGCGTTCGACACACTCTACGCCGAAGGACAGCGACGCTACGTGGAGAGCCTGTCGGCTTATGCCCGGCAGTTTCTCGGACGAATGAGCAAACCGGAATGCGACTACATCAAAGGCATCCCGCCCGCCATCGCCATCGAGCAAAAGGTGAGCAGCCGCAATCCCCGTTCCACCGTAGGGACTTCCACTGAAATTTACGAGTACCTGCGCCTGTTGTATGCCCGTATCGGGCACACTTTCTCCCCCGTGAGCGGTCAGGAAGTGAAAAAAAACACCACGGAAGACGTAGTGCAATGTATGTTGTCCTACTCCAAAGGCACGCGCTTCACCGTACTCGCCCCGTTGCAGGTCCGTGAAGGACGTACCCTTCAAGAGCAACTGGACAGCGACTTCAAGCAAGGATTCTCGCGCATCGAAGTGGACGGCGAGGTCGTGCGCATCGAAGACTTCATGTTGGAACTGTCCTCGGACCCGTCGAAAGGCGAACACCGCACCATCCATCTGCTCATCGACCGCATGAGTTGCGATGACAGCAAAGACAGTATTTCCCGACTGACAGACTCGGCCGAAACCGCCTTTTATGAAGGGAACGGGCAATGTATGCTGCGCATCGCGCCGTCGGGTATCCTGCACTCCTTTTCCACACGTTTTGAAGCGGACGGCATCACGTTCGAGGAACCGACGGACAATTTGTTCGCCTTCAACTCGCCGGTCGGTGCCTGCCCCGTATGCGAGGGATTCGGACGGGTCATCGGCATCGACGAAAAGTTGGTCATCCCCAACTCGGCCCTCAGCGTGTACGACGGAGCCGTGGTCTGTTGGCGCGGAGAAAAGATGGGCGAATGGAAAACGGAGTTCTGCCGTAGGGCTCAGAAAGTGAACTTCCCTATTTTTGAACCCTATTACAAGTTGACCCGGGAACAAAAAGATTATCTATGGCACGGGACGGCCGGTGCTTCATCGCCCGATGAGGAAGTCTGCATCGACAACTTCTTCAAGATGTTGGAAAAAGACCAATACAAAATACAGAACCGCGTCATGTTGGCGCGTTACCGGGGCAAGACGATCTGCCCCCAATGCCACGGCACACGCCTGCGTCCCGAAGCCGGATATGTGAAAGTGGGCGGGCGGGCCATTTCGGATTTGGTAGACCTGCCCGTCACCGAACTGAAGAAGTTCTTCGACACGCTGACGCTCACCGCCCACGAGGCGGAAGTGGGCAAACGCCTACTCACAGAAATCAACAACCGCATCCGTTTCCTGCTCGACGTAGGACTGGGATACCTCACCCTGAACCGCCTGAGCAACACGCTTTCGGGCGGCGAAAGCCAACGCATCAACCTGGCCACGTCATTGGGCAGCAGCCTGGTGGGTTCGCTCTATATCTTAGACGAACCGAGCATCGGACTACACAGCCGCGACACGGACAAACTCATCCGTGTGCTCCGGCAATTACAACAATTAGGCAACACGGTCATCGTGGTAGAACATGACGAGGAAATCATCCGTGCGGCAGACTACATCATCGACATCGGACCGCAGGCCGGACGATTGGGCGGTGAGGTGGTGTTCCAAGGCGACCTACAGCAGATGTTGGCCGAGAAACCGCAGGACACACGGAGCTACACCGTGAAATACCTGACGGGGCAGGAAACCATCGCCTTGCCGGACAGCGTACGCCCATGGACAAACTATATCGAAGTGAAAGGCGCACGGGCCAACAACCTGCGCGGCATCGACGTACGCTTCCCGCTCAACGTCATGACGGTGGTCACGGGAGTCAGCGGCTCAGGCAAGTCCACCCTCGTGCGCGACATCTTCTACCGTGCCATGAAAAGGCAGTTCGACGAAGTGGCAGACCGCCCGGGAGAGTTCCTCGGACTGGAAGGCGACCTGCAAATGGTAAAAAATATCGAGTTCGTGGACCAGAACCCCATCGGAAAATCCTCGCGCAGCAACCCCGTCACTTATATCAAGGCTTACGACGAGATACGCAAACTGTTCGCCGCACAACCGCTGTCCCAGCAAATGGGTTTCACGCCCGGCTTCTTCTCTTTCAACACCGAAGGCGGACGTTGCGAGGAATGCAAGGGCGAAGGGACAGTCACGGTGGAAATGCAGTTCATGGCCGACCTCGTGCTGGAATGCGAGTCATGCCACGGCAAACGGTTCAAAAGCGACCTGTTGGAGGTGAAATTCGGCGGGCAGAACATTTACGACGTGCTCAACATGACAGTGAACCAAGCCATCGAGTTCTTCGACGCACAGGGGCAAGCCAAGATTTCCAAAAAGCTCAAACCACTACAAGACGTGGGACTGGGCTACATCAAGTTGGGACAATCGTCCAACACCCTATCGGGCGGCGAGAACCAACGCGTGAAACTGGCCTACTATCTCGGCATGGAAAAGGTGGAACCTACCATTTTCATCTTCGACGAACCGACCACGGGGCTGCATTTCCATGACATCAAACGCCTGTTGGCGGCTTTCGACGCCCTCATCCTGCGCGGCCACACGCTCGTCATCATCGAACACAACATGGATGTCATAAAATGTGCCGACCACATCATCGACCTCGGTCCGGAAGGAGGCGCGCAAGGCGGCAACGTGGTCGTGTGCGGCACACCGCACGAAGTAGCGGCCTGCCCGGACAGCTATACGGGTCGCTACCTGAAAGAAAAGCTCTGAAGTCCGGCGGCCTGACCATATAAGAAGCCCCTCGCACATTCACCGTGCAAGGGGCTTCACCAACCTTAAAATCCACTATCCTCTACCGGACCATGGCTTTTACCACAGTAGTCCGTCCGTCGGCACCGGCCACCTTGAAGAGGTAAGCCCCTCTTGCCAGTACAAAAGCCACTTCGTTTCCTGTAGCCTCCTCGGTAGCCACAATCTTACCGTCGACCGTCACCACAGTCACGGCATCGCCGTCGGCCACACCAAACACGGTGGCCTTGCCCATACCGGACTTCACATATATATCATGCCGTTGGTCTGCATCCATACGTTTGAAACTCAAAGTAAAGCGTCCCTCAGCGACTCCCGCTTCCGCCGTCCGGAACGAGTAAGCCCCTTCTTTCAGGTCGACAGCCTTGCCCGTCACTGCATCTTTCAGTATCACATATTCATAATCCCCGGCCTCGCAGTCTTCCGGAATGCCGATGGAGTACATTCCCGCTTCGGGCAGGCTTACGCCCACGCCTATCGTGCCTTCACGGTCGATGGCCGAAAGCAACGAATAACGTCCGCCGTCGCGTACGGCAAAGATTTCAGGTTCGCCGTTGTCGTTCATCCATTTCACGCCGTCGTGCGCCAAGTCGAATTCCATCGAGGCTTCTTCCGACGGCACCGCCATCAACTGCAACTCGTCATGGATGCCACCGGTTTCCACGCCTCGCTTGCCTGCTTCAGGCGCAATATAAAGCGCCAAGTCCGTACTACGTACCGGTTCCTGCACTTCTTCGGCACGCATCCCCACGTCAAACGTCTCCTTTTCTTTCAGGGTTGCCGTCTGCGTAAAGACTGCGCTGCCCACAGGAATATTACCCTGTACACGCGTACCGTCGGATGACAAGCCCATAGCCGTGTAATACCCATCATTGGCATAGCCATACACCACACGGCCATATTCCATATCCTCGTAGTTCATCGTACAGAGGTATGGCGAACCGAAGAGGTTCCATCCCATGTTCTCCTTATGGGTGAACTTATCCCCGTCTTCATCAGCGGAACTCCAAGGAGCATTGAAATTATACTGCTTCAATTCGATGCTCTTCGGCTGTCCGTCTTCCTTGTAATCCGTTCCATAGAAACGCAGGGTCATGTCCTTGTCATGTCCTTCCGGTGCCTCAAAGAGCAACCCTTCCGTCACAGCCTCAAGCACACCCGAAGAAATATCCCTCCAAGCTTTCGAATCACTCTCCTCGAAAGCGTAGTCATGTCCTGCACGCAAATTCCCGTCATACCGGAATATGCCTACTTGGGCATCCTCTTTCCCGTCCACTGTCATACGGTCTACACGGAATGGCATAGCCACCAAGTCCTTATATCCGTTATCCGCCACCAGTTTGCGTTCTGCGGCAAAGTGCGTCAAAGCGACTTGCCTGCCTCCGCCCCACAAGCCGGCACCGTGTTCCAACAACAAGAACCCGGGGTTGAAAGGCGATGCGGAAGCATAGCCGCGCTTCAGGCGCAGTTCACCGCCTTCGCGCACGTACACCACTGACTTTCCATGCGGATAGTCACCGTCCGTCACCTCCGCGCTCCCTTCCACGTTCCATGTCTCGAAACAGCCGTTGTCCACCGTGCCACGCACACGCAGGTTACCCGCAAGGTCTTTCTCATGTCCGACCCTCGTCATGTAAGTCTCGATATCCGTTTTCCCGCCATCGATATTCCCGGTATCCGTTTCCTTCAACTGGTATGCCCAATATCCATCGGCCACATAACCGTTCTCCTGTCCGGCCTCCACCGTGTTTTCCTTCGAGGCATCGCCCAACGTGCCGCCGTTCACAGCCGTCACGTTCACGGCCTTTCCTTGCCCGTACACGGTCGCCCCGTCCACAATACTATTATATAATACTCCACCGGTTCCCAAATCCAACTTGCTGCCGGATGCAAGGATAGAAGTAGACAACATGCCTGCGGAAACTCTGTTATCTTCGCCCTTCACTTCAAAGCCGTCCACCACACTGGCACCGGTCATTTCCAGGGAGGACAAGGAAGAACGTCCGGAAACTTCCAACAAGCCCTTCCGTGCCGCCAACACGGCGTCGGGTGTTTCTCCGGCCTCATCGGCCATGCTGCCATATACTTTCACATTCTGGCGGGCCAGGCGCAACGGCAAGCCTTTCACGTTCCCGTGTACAAACACGTAACCGTTCTCCCCTTCGTGGCCCTGGGCATATACTGTAGCCAAATCGGCAGCCCCTTGCAAATCGCCCATGGCATTGGCCCAGTCGCTTCCACTTTGGTCTCCTCCTGCCACACCGGCTTTCACATAAATCACCGGTTTCAATTCCGACGCATATTCGTATGCTCCCACGTCGATGCCTTCCCCCACCGCACGCTGGCTTCCGGCCAAATCGCTTTCGGCAGACGGAATCGGTTCATCTTCTTTTCCCAACACCTCACGCTGATAGGCCGCATTGTCGCCTTTGTCCAACAAAGTCAGGTTAGGACGGATACGGTAGTCACGTGACAAAACATCCCCATTATCCGGATCCACAAAGTTCGGTCCATGCTCAATGTCGCTGTTCTCAGCTGTTCCCAAAGAGACATTTCCCTTTCCGTACAACCCGTCCAACTCCTCGCCGTTCCTCCATGCCACGGAGTTGTACACCGCTTTCGGGGTGCCTTCCACAGCCTTCCTCTGGTTTTGCGCAAAGGTGGCATTGACCACCGTGGTTCCTGTCGTGGCTCTCAGTCCAGTCTGCCCGTCGCCCATCAAGGTATTCACAATCAGAATATCCCCGTTGCTCTCCGTCAAGTCGATGCCTGTAATATTGGCGCGTGAAGCCACATTCTTCAATGTGAGCTTGCCTTCGCCGGAAGCATTGGCCCGGACACCGGTATTACCGCTACGGAATGTCAAGCCCTCCACAGTCACCGGCTTACCCTTGGTACTGACATCCAACAGGATGGTATTCCCATCCTTAGCCGATATTACCGTAGGTTGGCCAAAATCCTGTTTACCAGCATCGTTATAAGAGCCTTTCACCGTCAGACTCTTTGTCACGATATCCTCCGTTGTGCCCATATTGATTTGGTAAGCCACATTGCCCGTGTACAAATTGGTCTTAATACTATATTCACCGGCTTTGATGAATACCTTTTTCTGGATGGTCGAAGGATTAGTTTGCGAACCGGTGGAATTGGCCATTGCATTCAAAGCGCCCCGCAAGTCGGAAGTAGCATTCTCCCAACTCTCCCCCGAACGGTCGCCGCTTTCTTCCGTAGCCACGTAGACGGCATCCAAGCTATACAGGTTAGTCGGATACTGGTATTCATACAAACCTATATCTATCTTCTTGTCTTGCTCTTGTCCCTGTTCATCCTTCGGGCCGGCATAACGTTTGTCCCCCGCCATGTATCCTTGGTACGCCTCCTTATTGCTGTTCATCCATTCACAGTAAGCTCCCGATTCCTCTCCCCCGACTGTTTTTTCACCATGACCGGCATCTACCAAAACAGAAATAGCTCCCGGATTCCAACGTGCATCCGACACATATCCTTCGACACCGGCCACCGTGGAGGGACGGGAGAAACGTGGCCCGTCAATATGGTTGTTTCGGGAATCAAGCTGTACAAATCCGGTCGACACCACATTATCTTCCAACGGTACATCGGAAGCTGAATAGACCATTTTAGCTACTGATACCGGTGCACCTTCCCCTTCATTGCCCCATACCACCGTATTGGTCAGTAACCCGCCGGGCACATACAAAGCCGCATATTTACTGGCCTTGTTCCTTGCAAGGGTATTGTTCATCAATTCCACCGTAACATCTTCACCGCTCGTAGCCAAGGCACCTCCCATCGAAGGTTGTCCGTCCAAAGCCCCGTCTGCCTCGTTGTTCACCCAAAGCGTATTGACGGCTTTGAACGAAGCCTTTCCACCGCGGCTTCCGGCCACGTATACCGCTCCTCCCCGGACGTCATTCACCGTAGTCCCTTCTCCTACCTTAGGATTATCCACCGTACCGTTTCCGGCAAACACGGAACCGGATACGACGACATCCGCATTCAAGGCATGCAATGCGCCTCCGCGCACAGCCTTATTATTCAACAGCCGGCATCGATTCAATGTATAGTCTACGCCATAGGTATATATACCGCCTCCTCGTCCAATTTCCTTCTGTCCTTCCAATGTAGAAGCCGTCTCGCCATCCATAATGGTCAATCCGTCCAATACCACGCCCTTGCTGTCCGTAACGTCGTCTTCTGCCCTGCTATATATCACATGGTACACGTTACGTGCGCCTTCAGCCACATTCACACGTCCGGAAAGGATGGTCTGGTGGGCAAAATCCCAGGGCTCTTTCACACCGTTCCCGCTAAACTCTCCTGATTCACGTTTGTTCAACAAATCCTGTATCTGTTCAGGAGCATAATTTGATATATCCTCAAAATGAACTCCGCTTGCATTCACCAAGAATATCTCCCCCCAGGCATACGGTTCGTCTCCCTTAAACCCACCGAACAACTTGACATTGTCTGGAATGACATACGAATTGTCACGTTGGCTTGGTTCTCCCGCACTCTCGTCCGCCCCACCTTCACGAGTGTACAAAGGCTTATACGTGCCTTCAGCCAACCAGATTTCAAATTCAATGTCCTTTGCATTTGGAATGACCTTGGATGCCCGTACCTGGCGGATATACTCCAAAGCATCGCCCAAATGGAAAAGACTGGTATAGAACGAACATCCCAACAATTCGCCCTCCTGTCCGGCTTCTTCCTCTGTCAATTCCGTATTGTTGAGAGGAGATACGAAAATGCGCCGCACCACCTCATGCGCATTCTCCGGAATCTTCATCGTCCCCCCGGGATGCGCATAGGCTCCTGCATCTATCAGAGATTCTTCGTCACTTGTATTCTCCGCACGAAGATTGCCTTGCATATCGTAAATAGAAACATCAAGTTTGTCCACCCAATTCTTCTGAAACCTTACCGGTGCCCCATGCTTGATCAATGCCGAGAACTCCCTTGGCACATAATAGTCGTTTTTGAAATAAAGTTTCCACTCCGTGGTCATTGACTTGTTGCCGTAATTGGACGGCATTTCATACGTCTCCACGAAACAGTTATTAAACGGGTAGAAAGCCGTCACCTTGGAGTCGATAGAAGCAAACAAAGCATCCGGGTAAACCTCTTGCGTGATACCGCTCACGTTCTTGTCGCTAGGAGCCGTATTGCCCCATACCACGGTATTGGCTGTCAACGCCGCACCACGCTCCACAAATATACCGCCCCCCGTACCTGTAGCCGTGTTCCCTGCCACCGTGGAGGAGATAATATAAGAACGCGTTTCCACTTGGCTCATATCTTTCCCTTCGGTACCGGCATAGATACCGGCTCCCTTTTCAGCCGTATTGCCCATCACACCGCATCCGGAAACCCGTCCACCGGGCAAAACGAACAGCCCGCCACCTTCCGTAGCCGTATTGTTACGCACCACACAGTTGCGCACATGGGCATTCTTTGGCACAATGGTTCCGCCCCCCCGGGTTCTTGAATCTCCATACCCGACGGTAGACGTAGCCTGCCCGTCCTCCAAATAGACACCGTCGAGCACGGCCGGCTTCTCCAATGCCGCCGTGGCTTCCGTGCCAAACTGCACGGCATGGTAGCCGTTCACCTCTTGGCGCGTACCTGTGGCCTCGGAAACCGCGCTCAACACAGTCATATAACGGGCTGCATCGCGTGGAGATGCCTCATCCCAGTTTCCTTCCTCCGTAGACGTACCTTCCCAATAACCACCCTTGACCGTCACCCCCGCAGGAATGACGAAAGTATAACTTTGCGGGTCTTTGGGATCAGACAGCGTATTGGCATGATAAACCACCCCCTCTACATTAGCTCCTTCGTACCCGGCTATCTTCACCGTCACTCCGTCTCGGCTTGCCGCCAACCGTCCGGCTGCATTCAACACTTCCTGCAACTTCATGGCGCAGGCCGCATTCGCAGGAGAATCTCCCACGGCAGTCCCTTTTCCGTTGAAAGTCACATAAAATATTCCGTCGGCATCAGCCTTCACGGCATCTTCATTGTTCCGCTCGTATGCCCCGATGTCCACCGTACAGTCCTTGATACGGTCGGTGAAGTCAACATCTGTGGCGGGAAGGGATATATTGTCTCCCAAATCTTCCGTACCATGGTTCAAGCAGACCGTGGCAGCACTCAACCTGTAATTATTCTCGGTCGCGGCCTCATCTCCCTTTTCGAAAGGATTGGACGATGCAGCACTACCCGAATAACAGTCGTGAAGCCGACGTAAGACTTCGTCGCTTAAAGTTACGTTCGACTGTATGTAACTATTGTACGCCCCATTGAATTTTGTCACGTCCACAAAGCCCAACGCGGCATTGCCGTTGCCATAAATCAAACAGTTGTAAAGACGTAAGTTGGCAGAACCATAACTGTCACTAAAATACTGATGCAATCCGCCCGTTCCGTTAGACTGATTATAAGCAATCGTATTGTTGTAGAAAGTGGCCGCTTCGATAAAGATACCACCCCCATGGGTTTGTGCATAATTGTTAGCCACCAAGTTGTTATACCCGGTACCGAGAATCATGTACATGCCACCGCCGTATGATTCGCCACCTTCGTTACGGTTGTTCAGGATAAAACAATTGACCACCTTGCTGTTCTCTCCGTCACAATAAATCCCCGCCCCACGCGTACAACCGGAGGAATTGTAGTTTTCCGTCACCACGCAATTCTGCAAGGTCACGCCACGGAACATGCGCACGCCTGCACCACCATCTCGATTGGCTTGGTAATCCTTATAAAATCCGTGACGGATTGTGAAACCGTCCCATGTGGCTCCTTCATATTCCACATAACCTCCTTCTTGGTTCTCCCAACGGTAGGTGTTGGAAGCTGTCTCATCCGCTCCAGGAACGGAGTTGCCATAACCTTTATTTATCCAATGGTTGCTCCAATCATTCCAAGTCCATCCCCATTCCCAATAGCTATACGAACTCTCCCGACCCGACGGTGATTTGGTCGGCAAACACACATCCGGTTGGAACAACACAGGCTTACGGGTCCTACCCGGCAAACTACCGGAATTGTTAACCGGATTGGTTTCCTGTATCTGCAAAATCGTTTCATATAAATTCTTCTCCAAGCCCTCCGACTCCTGATTGGCCGGGATGTATTGCGAGAGCAACGGATGGCGGTCATCCAAACCCGGTGTTCCGGAAGCCGGGAAACCGCCCAATACCTCCACCTTGTCTCGGATGACGAAACCCTTATAGTCGGTATAAGTTCCTCCGGCCACCCATACCTGTACACGCTGGCCGCTCTCGGCAGAAGACGCCGCACGCTCTACGGCATATTGCAATCCGCCAATATACCGTTCATAACGTTTGTTACGGATATTGATACCAGAGGCACCCGTCACATGGGTCACTCCATCATAAAATTCCGTCTTGTAATTCACATTACTGGCCTCCAGATTATTTTCATTGAAATGCTCGAAAAACAACTTGCTAGCTCCGGAAGTCTCACCATAAGGACGAGCCGAAGCATCATAGAAACCCACATAACGCGAATCTGTTGTGGAAACACCTAATGTGTTTTTTCCGCCAAGGTCGTAAACCTCATTGCCCGCAATGGCATTTTCCCATGACGAGCCGTCTTTGCGGCCTGCCCCGCCGGCCGTGACATAAAGCACTGTCCCGTTCTCCGGCAGGTCGGCCTCGTAAGCACCTTTGTCCGGCATACCACCTAAATTACGCCCTTTCCCGGCAATGTCCTTATCCAAATGCGAAGGTGTCCCGGCAGCCTTGTTTATCAAGCTTCCGGCCTCAGCGGAACTGGTATTCGGCAAGAAACTGGAATAGCCGCCCAGATAAGTGTCATATCCCATGGTCGCACCGGCTTGATTCGTGGGATTGGCAAAGTTTTTAGCCCCTTCAACCCCCAAGGAAGCTCCGGTGAACGTGTCAGCCCCCGCCGTGTTCCCGGCAGAAAAAGAAGAAGCCCCCATATCGGCAGGAGCCGACCCCATGTTGTTCACCACGGTGACATGGTACATCGTAAGGTCGTTGCACAAAATGACCGGATTGGTTTCCGTAGTATTCGTATTATTGTTGACCACACAATTCTCTAACGTCAGCTTAGCTGCGGAAGCCGAAATAGCCGCACCGTTCACCGCCGTATTATTCTCGAAAACCGTATTCCTCACGGTAACGTCGGCTCCGGAAGCCACCAACAAACCTGCCCCTTGGGTACTTGTAGCTTCCCCGGCAGCATATCCTCCTGTAACATGCAATCCGTCGAACACCACCTTGGCTCCTGCCTCGACGGTAATGCAATGGTAAATGCCGTCTTCCAGAGCCGTACCATCGGGATTCCCATTAATCCAAGTACGATATGTCAAAGGATCGCGTTCTCCCACTCCTCCTTCCATTCTCTGATAACCGCCCTTAATCGTCAACGTCGCCCCGCCCGGCATTCTCGATACATTCACAGTAGCCGTCTTAGGATCCAAATTGGTAAAGGCATAGCGCGGATAACAATCTCCTTCTGTAATACAAATCTCGAATGATTTTCCACGGGCTTTCTCCTCATCATAAGCTGCGAAGCAAGCTATGGCCTCATTGACGGAACGATAAGCTTTCTCCCAACTGCTTCCGTCGTGGCTCGGAGTGGTACACTCCATATCCACATACAAACGGATGACATCCCCGTCTTCCTGCGGATGCAACGGCATGGCCTTGACGGCCACGGCGCCCAAGCAAGGTTTCTGTGCGAAAAGCGTCCCGCGAATATCCAATTCCGGATTCAGCAAAACGTCTTCGGGAAACTGCCCCAATGTAAGTCCCCTGGCCCGTAAATTAGACCCGGTTTGGGGTATCCAATGATAATCCACCGAAGTCCAACCGGCTTGCACACCGATATCCTGGGGCATCTTTTCCGTTTCAAAGTCCGGAGATATCACACTTTCCTCAGGACGGGAATTGGCTTCCGTCAGCGAAATCAAGTTCTGTTGGAGGGTATTGTTCCACACGGCATTGCCCATGCCAGAAACAGCAGTATAAAAGAAACGCACCTTATCCACCGAAGAGTTATCAGCATAAACAGGAACGTTGATGCCATCAATCTGATTGTTCCACAATACGGAATTCACCACCAAGGCATATTCGTCCACATACAGTCCACCCGTACGGGAGGTTCGGCTCGCACTCGCATCTGCCCCATTCGGCGTGTTATTGTTCGTAATAGTGGCATGCAACACCACCCCTCCCCGGTCGCAATATACGGCACCATTTTTACGGCTCGTATTGTTACTGACCACCGAAGTAGACAATATCAGATATTCCGGATGCCGCCCGTCAAACCAGGCTTCATGGCTTGCCATGTATATTCCGCCTCCATCGTCAGCCGAATTATTAGCCAACATAGACCGCAAGACAATGCCCGTATTGTCCATGTAAACACCTCCTCCGCTACCATCGGCATTGTTATTATAAATCAGCGAACCGCTCACACATCCGCCTTCCATATATACAGCGCCTCCGTTCCCTTCGGCCGAATTCTCCGTGACAATACAATTATTAAGGTAGGCATTAGCCTGCATATAGACACCGCCCCCTCTGTCGCCGTCATAATCCCCCGCATATTCAACCCTTGCACTTCCTCCCTTAATGGTCACCCCATCAAGTACCGTGGAACGAGTGAAAGCACTCCCGTCCATACGGGCAAACCATACTACATGACTGGAATTGCTACCGCTCACCGTCCATTTCTGGTCATTTTCAGACCATACGCATTTCCGCCCCGTCTCATCCTCACTGACGTAACCGGACCCTTTCAATACCGTCAGGTACTCGTATTCCCAAGGCATGCCGCCGTCCTTAAGCTTACGCTCTCCCTTGCGGGTCTCTGTCCCGGCAAAACCACCATAAACGTTGATACCTTCTTTCATGATGAAAGCCGCAGTGTGCTGCTTGCCGTTCTCCATCAACTCCGTAGGAGCATACTCTCCCTGGGCTATCCAGACCTCGCCCGCCTGTCCGGTCTCGGCCAAACGGTTGATGGCTGCCTGCACATCCGGAAATGCTGTCTCCCAACTCTTGCCATCGGCACCGACCGACGAAGCCCCTTGCTTGACACGCAATACCCGTTCGGCCGGTACCGCCTGAAACTCGTATGCACCGATGTCTATCCTGCCATTAGAAAAACGTGGATAACCGGACAAGTCAACTTCTCCATAATCCGTGTAGACCTCGTCGGCACCTTTGTCTATAAATGCAGAGCCCTCCAACACTTCCCATGCCCAAATCGGATAAGCATCATTGTTCCAATCGAAATCACGGTCGAAACTCGTCTTTTGGGAGGGACTGGAAAAGAACGGTGAAGCCTGGGACCGGTCGTTGTTTTTATCGCTTACATAAATATTGCCATCCGCGTCGATGCCACCCGCATCCGTCACTTCATGGTAAGAAGAAGATTTGAACTTCGGGCTAATTTCATCAAACAGTGCCGTATTCCCCCATACCACGGTATTGAACACCGCATAATCATCCGTCTGCCGTGTCATGTCGATACCGGCTACAGTATTGCGGGCCACAGTAGAATTGACCACACGGGAGGAAGGAGATATACGGACTCCCCCATTCTCATTGTTAAACACGGAAGTATTCACTACCGTGCCGGCACCTTCCAACCAGATTCCTCCCCCGGCATTTCTTAATTCCCCGCGTTGGCCCGCCGCATTATTGTAAACCATGCAACGTTCTATCAACGACGTGTTCGTAGCTTCATCGGCATTCCCCTCTACATAAAGGGCTCCTCCCTGAGCGGCATAATTATTGAAGAAAAAGCACCGGCTGATAGTATAGGCGCACGCATACTCCCCGCCTTTCACTTCTATTCCTCCACCTTTTTGCCCTTCCGCATGCCCGCCCATGATGGTGAATCCGTCCACCACCGAGCGCTCGTTGTTCTTGTTATCCGACTGCGCACAATCCACGCTCACTTCCAATACCCGTACCGCATTGTCCTGCCGGGTAGTGTTCCCCGTATAAATCAAGGACGTAGGATCTATTCGGTCATCGCCATTCAAGTCGGCAGAAAGCACCGAACGGAAAGTGAAGCTGCAGGCCTTCCCCTGCGTGGCACGCTGCTCCACATCGGTTTCATTTCCATAAAAACCGCCATAGAGCCTCACGCCAGCTTTCAGGAAAAAAGGCTTGTCTTTGGCATCTACTTTGTACACGGCTCCTGCCTCAAGTCCCTGCACCCAAATTTCATCACCGGGGACAGCCTTCGACAAAGCGTCTTCCAACCCGTAAAACGGTCCGTCCCAAGCATTTTCCACCTTCGGAGCCTGACCGTCCGGAGTCACGTAATAACGTGTCTGTGCCATGGCAGCCAAAGCCATCAGCCCCCATAACACCATAAACAAAGAAAAACGTCTTTCTGACATCCTTCGTACATTGAATGTATTGATTACAGGCATATACATGATTATAATGATTTTACGTGTTAATTACCTTGATTGGACATCAGCTGCAAGTCATGACTTTCAGCCTCAAAGGAAGTTCCTTTCACAGACAGGTTCACCTTATGCCACGAGGCTGCATCCAACGGTGAAAGAAATTCCGCCGTGTATTCGGTCTTCTCGCTTGCGCCTTCTCCCTTCTTCTTATGGGACACACTGAATGTAAACTTATTCTTCTGTCCGGAAAAGGTGTAGAAATAGGTACGTCCGTTACGTTCGCTCACCGCATCGTCCGCTTGGTAATAGTCTGCGTACGTAAGGGCTTCTTCCGCCTGATGGAATTGCGGGAAGAACCATCCCCTTTCCGTCCCGTAAAGTGTGATGCTTCCCATCCGGGCTTCCACATAACCTTCGGGAGAATAAGCGTCCTGAGCATCCCACTGCACGTCCACTTTGGCTATTATCCGTTGGAGGGTTACTTTGATTGTGGTAATCTTTTCCTTTTCGACCTCTATGGCTTTTCCGGCCCGGCCGCTGAAAAGGCTGAGCAAATAGGCCTTTTTCTCTTCTGCCGTAGAAAAACCAGAAAGCAATGCCGTCTGCAAGTCTTGGATTCCCTGTTCCGAAGAGGCCGTCACGGTCGTCACGCCTGTTTCCTTGTAGGCCACGGCATATACATCCCTTACCGTTCCGGCAAAAGCGTAAAACTTTTGTTCCTTGCCTGACACATAATCTTCACCCAACGAATAGTGAAGCACTTGCCCCCAATCGTACACAAGGAAGATGTCAATCCGTGTCCATTCTGCCGTACCTTCGCCCGTACCGGAACCGGGGTCTCCCATCCCTCTCAAAGAAGCAGCATCCAATCTCACCGACACTGTCACTTCGCAATCCTTCGGTGGCAACAAAGTCTCACCGGCCGGTTCTTCCCCTCCGCATGCCGTCCAACACAGCAGACAGAAGAGCCACAGCCATTTCATCCCTTTCCGTACCTTATGCTCCATATCCTTTTCTCCTTACATCGTTCATAACCAGTTACATTTCACCTTCATAATCATTACCCGGCTTCCAATCGGTGTCTATCTCCACACCGGCCGTGATGTCTACGGATTCGCCCCCCGATTCGGTGATGTCGAACTCGGCTTCCAACACGCGCCCCGCCTCTATGGGTTCAGTCACGGTAAATATATGTTGTATGATCTTATCTTCAAATTCAGAGTAGAAATACAATTTCCACGTGCCGGTGGTCTTCGTGGCGTACCGGCGGACACCTTCCCCCAAGGTGGGATAACAATAAAAGACAAAATCGTCGCATTGGCCGCTCACCGTCTTCCTGAAACCGGAAGCGTCGGTCACCATCTTGTCATGGTCGACATATTCGTCGGCCCAACAACGGAACCCGCCCTTGGTCTGCGACAGGTAGCACTTGACGTTCGCCAGCGTGGTAGGATGGTTCACGCGGATTTTCATCTTGCCCACTACCGGACTCATCAGCACCGTATAGTGCTCTTGGTCACGGTTCTCCAACTTCAAACTCAACAGGCCGACAAAAGGAGCATAGGCCAAAGCCCGGACTGTATCTCCCGCCACCGGCGTTTCATCCACACATACTCCGGACAAGTCATTCCCAAAAGCATGCACGCCTCCCGTCACCATGTCATTATTATGATTGGCCACCGCGATATGGTCGTAATCGCCCATAGGAAGGGTGACCTTAAAATAGAGGTCTTCCGGCATGTCCTGCGGAGCAAACATCTTGTCATAATACAGGCTTTGGGGCGTATTCCAAAAACCTAAATGAAGCGAATGCAAAGCATCGTCGAACTCTGGATCAACCCCGTGCTGCAAATCTATCTGGTAGGATACCGTAATGTCCCGCATCTCTACGCCTGTAGGACAATCGGACAAATCCTCGTCTATACACGCGGCCAAGGACAAAGCACACACCATGCATGCCCCTATGCCATATCTGTCTATGTTCGTCTTCATTCGTTTCATCAAAATCCTTATTCAATTCTGTTCATTCTGCTATTGAAAAACAGCAAGGCCGCACGGCCTGTGCAGCACAAAGCCGCACAACCTTGCTGTGATGAGTGGACTTTCCCTTCCTTTTTAGAAAACAGGGAAACGGCCTACGGTTTAGATTTCCTCCTCGTAGGTCACACCTTTCTGCCAAGCCGTATTGATTTCCACACCGATATTGACATCCGTTGAAATGACTTCCGAACCGGACACACGTCCCCAGTCGGTTACAGTGGCATTCAGCAATGTAGTGTAGTCTTTCATGAAAACATCCTTTCCATCATCAGCGTTTGCCTTGTCATCCGTCAATACCAACGGCAAGAAGAGGTAAGTGATTGTAGTTCCACCTAAAGTTTCTCCCTTATCATTCTTGATATATGTATTTTCAGGCATCTCGAATACGATATTCATAGATACATCTTCGTTATCCTTCGTAGCGGCTACTACGGAATAGAAAGATGCCCCTGCCACCTTTCCGTCAGACAGGCCGAAAGAAACGGCTTGGTCTACAAATCCGTCAGTGTTGACTCCGGTAGCTGTCTCATAGATGGATACCAAATCAGTACCAACCCGTTCAAAATCGGTATCCAATTTCTGGGACTGTCCACCGATAATGATGCTGTGTACTTTTATACCGGCTGCTCCTGCCGTCTTACCCTCACCTGACAACTCTGGGGTATCATAGAAACAAGTTGTAGAAGCATCTCCATTGATAATACCGGCCGCCAACATGCCCACGGCATAATTCACATTGGACAACTTGATGGCTTTATAACCCTTAATAGACGTTCCCGCAGTAATGGCAGTATTTGCGGCATTCAAAGATTCTCCCCCATAAATCTGATTTCCCGTGACACCGGCATGACCGTAATAATACAATCCATGCGGTTTGTACAACGTACTTGTCACCTTCTCGGCATCATAAGGCGCAGTGGTCTGTGTCAATGTGGAAGTCACTCCATCAAAAATTTTGCTTTCATCCAATGCGCTGATATTACCGTACACCTTGAACTCGTTGATGTTCTCGTTCAACTTCGCAGTTTCCTCCACGAGAGAAAGGCCATTGGTGAAATCCGGCATCTTAATCGGATTAAGATAAGCGGAAGAAGCTTGAGGAGCAGTGGTGGAAATCATCGGCACCACATAAATGTTGCTGATGGTTTGGATGGTAGTACCCATGTTAGCCTCATCCTGGCTCAAACGCTTGTCCACAGCCCCTTTCACAGAAAGAGCCAAAGTCACATCGTTCTTCTTCCCGTTAATCAACGAACCGAGGTCCGTTCCTCCGGCGACCTCCTCGTCACTCGAACAAGAAGCCAATCCCATCGTACTGGCCACGATTGCCGTGGCAAACAAGTACATTCCATTTTTCATTTTCATAAAAGTTAAATTTTAAATGAATAAAACAATTAATAAACTCTATAATTAGAAAATCTCATAAATTCCGTCATTCCACGGCCTGTACGCCCTTCAAGTTGCCCGCAGCCTCGCTGTCGCCCGCCTTCACGGCACGCCCGAAGCATACGATGGCCTCCTTACGCCGCCCCGTCTTGAAGTAGGCCACACCCAACGTGTTCCACTTGCGTTCGTCGTCCAACGGTTCGAGCAGGGCAACTGCCTCGGCATCGCGCCCCCCGCGCACCAAAGCCACGGCCCGGTTGATAGCTTCGGCTGCCTCGTCCGGCACAGCCTCATAGTAAGCACGGATATACCCCGAATTACGTTGGTCGGCAAAGACCGACTGCTTCAGGTATTGGTAAGGCCGCCCGCCATTGAGCCTGCGGATACGCTGCTCGCGCAGGTTGGCATCCGGCGTGTGGTCGATGATTTGCAACAGCTCCTGCCGCTCGTCCAGGTCGCTCTCGGCGATGACATCGCGCAAGTCGGCCCATGCCTCCCCTGCACCCACCACCTCATACACACTGTCGGGCATGTCCACCCGGGCATCAAGGTAGTCTTTCAGGACTTCGGCACGCCGCCCGGCCAGATGCTCGTTGAAAGCCACGGAGCCTTCGATGGATGCCAAGCCCACAATCACCACCTTCACGATGGATGAGGTCTTGTCGTCCTTCACGCGCCGCATCATGTCCACGATACGCGCCAACGTGGCCTCGTTGTCGCGGAAGTCTTCGCGCAAGTCCCACTTTCCCACGGGGAAATGCACGTAAAGCGCATCTTTCATTTTGCGCAAAGGGATGTCGCGCGTATAGGGCTTGTATTCGCTGACGGGCTTCAGCACGGGTTCGCGCACAGCAATCTGTTCAGCCACGCTCAGCACTGGCACGACAGCCTTGGGTTTCGGCGTGAACCAACACGTAGCACCCAAATCGAGCGCAGCCAACGGCCGCACGTCACAGCAGTCCTCGAACTCGCAATCCACCGTAAGCGAAAGCTCCGACGCACGCATCCACGGCTCCGCCTCTACCACCTTATTATAATATAGGGTATCGGCGGCAGCTGCCACGACGGCACGTTCTTCACCGTGCAAAGCCGCACGGCGGTCGAAGTAACGGCGGTTGCGCCGCCCGGCCAGTTCCACAGGAGGCAGCGCCAACGTGTCGCCCGCCTTCGTGGTAAGGCGCGGCGTAAGGATGAGACGGTCGTCGGAGGTAATTTCCACATCGCCGGCAGCCACGGAAAAGGCCACTTTGAGTTGCGTGCTGTCCTGCCACGACAACACAGGTTCGCCCGTCGGCACCACCTGTTGGGCCGACAACGGACAGGAAGACAGGCACAAGGCCGCTGCTCCCATCCACGCTTGTATATCATTGATTATCTTCATCTTTTCGGTCTGATTTACTTGAACACATAAATAAAAGACACGGACAACTTGGTGGGCACGAAGCGGTGGGTAGTGCGCTCTTCCAACTTGTCGCCACACTTGCGGCACTCATAGGCACTGAAGTCTGCGAAAGAATAGCCCAACCCCAACTCGGCCTCCAAACTCCAATGGCGGCTCAGGATCCAATGGTAGCCGTAACCCAGACCCACAGCCCACTCATTACCCTGCATGCGCTCATCTTCCAACTTGGGCAACAGGCCGAAAGGCAGGTTCACCCCTCCGGCATTAAACCGCGTGTAAGAAGCGTGAAGCCCTAAGAAGTGCCCACCGAACGGACGGCATATCCAATAACGGTACTCCGGCTGCACCCGTAGGTGACGCCATTTCTTGTTGTCGGAAAACGTCCAGGGATTCCACGAAAGCCCCAAAGCCATGGTGGACTTGCGCCCCACTTTCACTTCGGGTTCCAAATTCAACGAAGCTGTAGCCCAGTTCACCACATCCGTTTTTAACGCTACGGTCTGTGCTTGAACAGCGACGAACCAACTGCACAGCCCCAACAAACATAAAACAAGTCGTTTGCTCTTCATCATGGTTTTCAGTTTATAGAATATACGTAAAGGCCCGCTTTCATCTGAAAGCGGACAATATACCAAATGCCCGACATGGCCAAACATAGCGGGGTTTATCGACAAAATACAAAAAGATATTACATGATTTACATGTGTGTGTGTGTGTGTGTGTGTGTGTGTGTGTGTGTGTGTGTGTGTGTGTTTACACAAATATTCGGAACAACCAAATACAAATAGTTAAAAAAGCAGTTCAAAACGCATGTTTTCTCATATAAAATCGTCAAAAAACGGTATTTTTCGCCCTTGCACAGTACTATCAGCAACGGCCTCCACACCGTAGCACCTCTCTGATTTCTATGTACAAGTCCGTTTTTCATCATCGCATTTGGATAATATTACGTGACAAATATAGAATTTATAAACAAAACAAACAAATTTTCTCGACATTTTTTTAAAAAATCATGGATATAAGTACTCTTCACTTCCCTCCAAAGGGTTTTATAAAACCATCCTTCATCCTTCAGAATCTGTCATAAGACACTATAATACAATATATTATAAACTGAAGAATGGTTTTGTGAAACTTCTGGGTAGGGGTAGGAGCTTTCAGACAAAAGAACAAAAGGACACAAGGTGAATGCCGACTTCCACAAACGGGATTTGACAAGTTGCACCTTATGTCCTTTTGTCTAATAATAATTCCCGGAGAAGGGTTTCGCCCTTCTGTCACCCAAGACCGGCAGTTCCGCTTACTGCGCGGGTGCCTGCTGTGCCGGAGCTTGCCCGGCCGGAGCAGCCTGTTGCTGCGGTTGGCTAGCACCGAATCCCGGCAAATTGTTGGAATTTACGGCCTTTTGCTCGGTGGCCGCCTTCATCATGGCAGACTCTTCCGTAGCCACTTTGGGAATAAAGAATACCGAAACCACGCTCAATACGACCATGGCAGCCGCCAATCCCCAAGTCAGTTTTTCAATCACATCCGTCGTCTTGCGCACACCCATAATCTGATTGGAAGCGGAGAAGCTAGAAGCGAGACCTCCACCTTTGGACTCCTGGATGAGTACAACCAGACACATCAGAATGGCAAGAATGACGATGAGAACAACCAATACTGTGTACATGTTTACGATTTTTTATTTTTATTATTTATTATCAATTTCTCCAAGAAACGAATCTGGTCTGCAAAGTAACGGTTTTTTTTTGGATATTTCAAACTTAACCGCCTTATAATTTCCATCGCTTTGGTATATCGGCCTTGTTTTATATAAATTTTAGCCAATGTTTCGGTAAAATAGTCCTCATCCTCCTCGTTTTCGCCCTCGGCGGGAAGAGCAGGAGTCTGCAACTCGCTGTCGGCATCCTGCTTCAGTACGATGCGTTTATCCCCTTGCCCGATAAATTCGTCTATCAGTTCCTGATGCTGCATGCGGGGCACTGCCGTAATCGTGTCGGGAGCGTCTTCACTCTGCATCAGGTATGCCATATAGTCTGTGGAAGCATCCACCGGCTTCGGGCGGTGGGGCTTCTCCTCCGGCAAGTTGGCCAGAAAATTGTCTATGAGCGAATAAGTGCGGTCCTCTTCCACCTCTCCCGCCCTCTCTGCTTTCGTCTGATACTTCTTGACGGGTTCGAACCGATAGTTTACGCCTTCTATCAAACGGAACAGGGCTTTACGGTCGGGCAGGAAAAAGGCGGCGCGACGAAGCTCCCGGTCGAAAGCCGCATCGTGCAAGAGGTACAGATTACGCAAATAGAGCAGACGGGCCGGTTGGAAATAAGGATAGTCGCTGACCAACTTCTCCAGGCGGGGCAACGTCTCCTTATCCAGTTTCTCCGGATGCTTGATATAATCCGACAAGTTCAAATCCATATCCTTACCAATTCGCTACGGTTGCATTAAATATCTGGTCCACAATATCCTTCACCATCTGGGTCACCAGTTCCTCTTGTACAGCGGTCAACTGTTGCGAAGAGTCATACTGGGAGGTGGCACTGAACTTCTGTTCGAAGTCTTCATCATGGTTGGCATTATTCACAAAACGGACATTCACTGTCATCTTCAACTGCACCTGCGACGAAAACCCGTCGGCAGACACGGCCTTGTTGAACTGGCTGTATTCCACAATCTCGCCCGAAAGCTGCAAATCCCCGTTACGGTTCACCTGCCTCAACTTGGTCTGGCGGGCAAAGACGTCGGTCAACTGGTTGCTGAAAATAGACTGCATGGGCGCCCATACGTATGCAGAGCGGATGGGGAAAGGTGAAATCTGTATCGTCTTGGTTTTCGTATAGTCGATGGATGCCCCGTTGAATTTATAGGAAATAGAACAAGCCGCCAACAAAAAGACACAAGACAACAGCCCGACCACCTTACTTTTAAATATCCTCTTTATCCAAACCATATTCCTTTATTTTACGATAAAGCGTCCTTTCGGAGATGTTCAGTTCCTGGGCGGCCTTGCGACGCTTGCCCCGGTTCTTCTCCAAAGCCCTCACTATCACCTGACGTTCCACGTCGTTCAAAGACACGGTCTCTTCCACATATTCTTCCGGAGTCTGAAACTCATCCGCCCCTTTGGCCGCATGAGCCACCGGATAAGTGACATCCGGCTGATAATAAGTAATAGGACGCTCGACAACCTGAGGGGCGGAAGAGTGCTCACGCTCCACCCGCTGCCCGTGCACCAACTTTTTCAGTTCCGTCACGTCGTTGCGCAAATCGAAAAGTATCTTGTACAACAGTTCGCGTTCGTTTTCAAAACTGTGGCCTTCATTCCGTTTGTTCAACGGTACGATGTCATGCGTCACCGGATCTTCGGGGATATACCCGGACAAGATTTCAGGAGTGATAATCCGCTCCGGGGAGAGGATGGAAATCTGTTCCGTCACGTTCTTCAGTTGGCGGACGTTCCCCGGCCATGAATATCTTTTCAGCCTTTCCTGGGCGGCTTCCGTCAGCTCCACAGGATCCGGCATATTATACTTTTCCGCCGTGTCCATCGCAAACTTCTTGAAAAGCAGCACCACATCGTCCCCCCGTTCGCGAAGAGCCGGCATCTTGACGGGAATCGTGTTCAGGCGGTAGAACAGGTCTTCGCGGAAACGGCCGTCGCGGATGGCCTGCGCCATGTTGACATTGGTAGCCGCCACGATGCGCACGTCGGTCTTACGCACGTCGCTCGAACCGACCCGGATGTATTCCCCCGTCTCCAACACACGCAACAAACGCGCCTGCGTGGCCAAAGGCAGCTCTCCAACCTCGTCAAGAAACAGCGTACCTCCGTTGGCCGCCCCGAAATAGCCTTCACGCTCTCCTATCGCCCCGGTAAAAGCCCCTTTCTCATGACCGAACAGTTCGGAATCTATCGTCCCTTCTGGAATGGAACCGCAATTCACGGCAAAGTATTTCTTCGTCTTCCTCAGGCTGTTGTCGTGGATAATACGGGGAATGATTTCCTTTCCCACGCCGCTCTCCCCGGTAATCAATACGGATAAGTCCGTCTTGGCCACCTGCAAAGCAATGTCCACTGCATGGTTCAACCCTTCCGAGTTGCCCACGATACCATATCTTCTTTTCTGTGCCTGAACGTCGGATGTATTCATATCTTCTCCCAAAATGCGATTGTCGACAAAATTACATAAAAAATCCCGTGGGACACAACTTTAACCGCATTAATTTAAGAAAAACTAAGCAGGCTTATTGCCCAGTTTGATCAACAGCAAACCGACGGCTGTCCACACCAGTTCGCGCAGACGGACAATCAAACCGGTGTAAACACCGTAGGCACCGGCCAGGGAAAGTCCGCCCACGGCTAAGGCAAAACCGCCTTCACGCGCTCCCATACCCATCGGAATAAAGAAAAACAAATTGGCAAAAAGCGACGTGAAAGCCTGTATCAGCACGCAATCCCAAAAAGAAACATGATCGGTCAGTATCAGCAAGATGAACTGGATTTCAAGACAACCGGCCACCCGCACGGCGAACTCTATGAACAACGACAGGTAGAACGTGGACTTACGCTGTGCATGCAAGGCGGCTATCTGGCTGTCCACCTTCCGTATGGACTCTTCCCGCGTGCCGATGAACCGCCGCAGACGGGACTTCAACCCGGGTATATGGGCCAACAAGCGCAAGGCTTTCATGGCTAACCCGTTTTTATATCCCTTCTGGAAGAAGTAAATGCCCGCAGCGCAGAAGGCGGAACAAACGGTCATGAATACCGCCATCCCCGCCGACATTTCCCGGCCATAGAGCCACAAATAAAGGAGAATGGAGAAAGTCCAAAAACAGAAATGGGAAAAGATGTGCATCATGGCATACAAAATCACACTGGATGTTGCCTTGGCCGCCCCCACGTAGGGCGTCAGCTCCATGATACGGTAAGGCTCGCCGCCGAGCAGTCCCACCGGAGTGACATAGTTCAGCGCATAACCGCTGACCGTGTACTTATAAATCTTCAGGAAAGGAATTTTCGGTGCCGCCCCGTCGTGGATGATGACCGACCAAGCCCAGGCGTTGGCCAGATAAAGGAAGACCCATAAGAGGATGACGGCCGGAAACCAGTATCCCGCCCGACGGACGTTGTCCCATAATTCCGAATAGGACAAGTCCGAAGTGCAGAGCATAATAATGATGGCCACCACGCCGATGGCCAGAAACACGTTACGGTAAAGAGGCTTCATGTTATTCTTCCGGAGCGTTCAGTTTGAGTTTGTCGCTGTCGTCACGACGCTCGTGATACTGCTTGCGCAAAGGATGGGCATACGCTTCTTCGTAACGGGCACGGTTGCGGTACACATCCAATGCCGCATAGACCGCCTGGCGGAAGGATGACTCGTCGGCCTTTCCCTGTCCGGCGATATCGTAGGCCGTACCATGGTCTGGAGAAGTACGGACGATGGGCAGTCCTGCCGTATAATTCACCCCGTCCGCCATGGACAGTGCCTTGAACGGTGCCAATCCCTGGTCGTGATACATGGCCAACACGCCGTCGAAATGCTCGTACGTACGGTTTCCGAAAAAGCCGTCGGCCGCATAAGGGCCGAAACAGAAAACGCCATCCTTCTCCATCTCCTGGAGAGCCGGACGGATAATATCCTTTTCTTCCGTGCCCAACAGGCCGCCGTCGCCGGCATGGGGGTTCAGTGCCAATACGGCGATACGCGGGTTCGATACATTAAAATCCTTGCGCAACGCCTCATGGAAGATACGGATTTTTTGCATAACGGCTTCCTTGGTTATCGCCTGCGCCACGTCGCGAATCGGCAAATGTGTAGTCACCAAAGCCACGCGAAGCACGTCATTCATCAAAATCATCAGTGCCTCCCGGCCTTCGCCGACGCGCTCCTGTATATATTCCGTATGTCCGGGAAAGTGGAAACCATCTCCCTGTATCGTTGCCTTGTTGATGGGTGCCGTCACCAATACATCGAACAGTCTCTCGCGATAATCCACCATAGCCCTTTCCAAAGCCGCCAAAGCCGCTTTGCCGCTCTCGGCAGAGGGCTGTCCGAAATCGATTTTCACCTCTTCTTCCAGACAGTCCACCAAATTCAACTTGCCCTCCACGGCCTCGTCCGCTTTTTGTATCGTGACGAAGTTTGTCGTCAGCTCCATCGCCTTGCGGTGATAAGTGGCCACTTTGGGCGAACCATATATAATAGGTATACATAACTCCAACATCATCGGTTCGCTGAAAAGCTTCAGGATAACCTCGTATCCCACACCGTTTATGTCACCGTGGGTTATCCCCACCAATATCTTACCATTCTTCATATCTTTTGTTTCTGATTTATTCTTGTTCTTTTCCTGCCACCACGCTGACTTCGGGTATGTTGGCTTTCAATTCACGGGCTTGCTCGCCCGGCAAGCAAAGGGTGTACAACGCAGCCTCCAACCGACGAATCAGCCCTCTCTTCATTTTCTCCGGCGCATAAACAAAGCCTTCCGCCACCACCACGCGGTTGTTCAACGTGTCCACCCGGGAATGGCTGACAAACGGGCCGCCCATGGCATCATGCTCCATTTTCCACAGTCCGCGTGCCTCCATGGCATACCCTCCTTTCACCGTAATGGGTTTCACCGAAGTACAAACCGTGTCGGTAGCCATATACATACGGGGTTCCACACCGGGGATATTGACTTTCATCACGGAATCGCGTTTGGCCAACACGTATGCCTTGTTGAACGTCCAAGGCCCTTCATAAGGATAGGAATACATACAGATGTTCACTAACCCGGAAGCCGTGTTGGAAGAAGTCCAGAAGAAGTCTTTCCCTTTCTTGTAGCTCTTGATTTCCGCCGGTGCCCAGAATTGGCAACCGAAGATGGAATCGGCCAAGAAAGACACGACTTCCGAATGTTTTTTCTCCAATTCATTGATTTGCCGGTTCATTTCCATTTTCACCAGAAAGTCGATGATGGCCCGGGCATTCTTTTTCACAAAAGCGGCAAAGTCCTTTTCATTCGGACTTTGAATCGTCAGCAGCACTTGCGGCCGGGCATACACGTCACGCGTGAACTTCATTTTGGTCTGCGTATATTGGTTAGGAGCAATATCCACCTTTATGATGTTCCGGAAAATGTTCAACACCTGATTAAAACGCTTCGGGTCGGTCTGCGAAATACGAAACGAACGCTCGGGCTGCGGAAGACCGGGGATATCCGTATCCAACACATCAAACAACGCACGTCCCGCAGGACGTTGCCACAAGGAGTCGCCCACAACGACCAACACTTCGTACGGGCGTCCACTGGACGTAGGCTTAGCCAAATGGTCACAGGCAGCCAACAGCATTACGGCAACCCATATCCCGCACCACGACATCCACCGATTTCCTAAAATCCTTTTCATAGCCTTATTCTGTTTTTTTAAGTTCCACACCTTGTTGTTTCGCCGTGCTCAACAATCCGCAAGCGGCAAAAATATCCTGTCCGCGCGACGCCCGGATGGTAGAAAAAAGCCCGTGCCCGGTCAGGTAATCCCGAAAACGCAACATGCCTTCCTCCGACGTCCCCTTCAAGTCCACGCCGGGAACGGGATGGAAACGAATCAAGTTCATCCGGCATTCCACCCCTCCAAGCAAGCGCAAGAGCTCCTTGGCATGCGCCAAGGTGTCGTTCACCCCTTCAAACATCGTATATTCAAAAGAAAGGCGACGTTGGTGCGTAAAGTCGTACTCCCGGAGCAACGCCACGATTTCCTGCAGGCCGTAACTGTTCTCGGCCGGCATCAACCGGGCACGTTGGTCGGCAAACGGGTTATGCAGGCTGACTGCCAGATGACATTCACTCTCGTCCAAAAAACGTTTCAGCCCCTTGCGCAGTCCGACGGTAGACACCGTAATGCGCTTAGGACTCCAGGCATAGCCATAATCGGCTGTCAGAATCTCCGTGGCGCGCAACACATTATCCAGATTGTCCAACGGTTCTCCCTGCCCCATGAACACCACATTGGTCAGGGTGTCGCGCTCCGGCAGCGAATACAGTTGGTTCAGGATATCAGCAGCCGTCAGCTGTCCGGAAAAGCCTTGTTTTCCGGTCATGCAAAAACGGCAGTTCATCCTGCACCCCACCTGGGAAGACACGCAAAGCGTAGCCCGGTCGCCATCGGGGATATACACCGTCTCCACGTATCCGCCCGCCGCCGTACGGTACAGATACTTCACGGTCCCGTCTGCCGAGCGTTGGCAATCCACCGGACCCAAGCAGCCCACGGTATAACGTTCGTTCAACAAACATCGGTTCTTCGCCGAAATATTGGTCATTTCGTCAATGGAAGCCACCTTCTTCCCATATAGCCATTCCGCCATCTGACGGGCGGCAAAAGACGGCATACCGATTTCCCCCGCCACGGACTTCAACTCCGACAACGTCATGCCCAATAATGCTATCTTATCCTCCACGGTTATCTCTTCTCCTTTATTTTACAGGCAAAGTTACGGAAAAAAGAGAAAACTTTCCACTATATTGGACTTCTATTAGTATATTTGCACGCTATAATACATAAATTACCACATGAAATCGTCATCACATTCTCCACGAATAGACTGTTTCCTCCCTTGCGGAACAGAGAACCAAATGGCCGGACTGGTACAGGAACTCCGCAGCAGTGGATGGACAGGCCGTATCTACGGGCTGTGCCCCGTTGGTGTCGAGGCCACCCTGCCAGATACCTGCTTACCGTTGCACACCGACGGTATTTTCAGCACACAGGCCATGTTGGACATGGCTCGCCTTTGCGAGGCCGAATACTGCCTGTTCTACCACAAAGCCCTGCCGCTTGAACTGGGGTTCCATGCCCTCGACCGCCTGTTGCGTGTGGCCGACGACACCCGTGCCGACTTGCTTTATGCCGACCATTACGCCATACAGGACGGGGCACGGCATGCCCATCCGCTCATAGATTACCAAAAGGGCAGCCTGCGCGACGATTTCGATTTCGGCCCGTTGGTCTTGATACGTACAGAAGGCCTGAAAGCATACGCCGGACAAGAGAATTTGCCCGACTATCGTTTCGCTGGATGGTATGACTTACGGCTATACTTGAGCCGCCACGGCAAGTTGTTCCATTTGGACGAACCCCTTTATACGAAAACGGAAACCGACACCCGGAAAAGCGGAGAGAAAAATTTCGACTACGTAGACCCGAAAAACCGCACCGTGCAAATCGAAATGGAAAAAGCCTGTACGGAGCACCTGAAGCAAATCGGGGCTTATCTGGCTCCCGACGAATTCGACGAGGTAGACTTCCGTGCCGAAGATTTCCCTTGCGAGGCCACGGTCGTCATTCCGGTACGCAACCGGGTCCGCACTATCGAAGATGCCATCCGCAGCGTGCTGTCCCAAGAAACAGATTTCGATTTCAACCTTATCGTGGCGGACAATCATTCCACAGACGGAACGACGGAAGCCATCGCACGTTATGCCACCCGTGACCCTCGCGTCGTCCACCTTATCCCCGAACGCGGCGACTTGGGCATCGGGGGCTGTTGGAACTTGGCCGTACACCACCCGCGTTGCGGACGCTTCGTCGTCCAGTTGGATTCGGACGACCTGTACAGTTCACCACAGACTTTGCAGCGCATCATACAAACTTTTTATCATGAAAAGGCAACCATGGTCATCGGAGCCTACCGCATGACGGACTTCTCCCTGCAAACTCTGCCGCCGGGCCTGATAGACCACAAGGAATGGACCCCCGAAAACGGCCGCAACAATGCCTTGCGCATCAACGGACTGGGTGCCCCGCGCGCTTTCTTCACCCCGATTCTGAGGAAGCTGCAAATCCCGAACACCAGTTACGGGGAAGATTATGCACTCGGCTTATGCTTTTCACGCTACTACCGCATCGGGCGCATCTATGAAGAACTTTACTTATGCCGACGTTGGGAAGGCAATTCCGACGCGGCACTGAGCATAGAAAAAGCCAATGCCCACAATCTTTACAAGGACCGGCTGCGTACTATCGAGATAGAAGCCCGCCGCCGACTGAACCGACTGTGGGCACACCCGCTGAATCCCGAAGAAATGCAGGCTTTCTTCCGCAAGCAATTAGAGGACTGGGGCGAAGCCCGGCAACGTTATGAAGACCTGCAAAAAGCAGAGAACAAGGAACTGGCCATCGGCGACCATACGCTGACCGCCCAGTTCAATCCGGCACGAATAGCCTCGACCGGAGCCAATATCTCAGCCGAAGCCTTGGCCGCCCGCCCGTGCTTCCTTTGCGACCTGAACCGGCCGGAGGTACAACACGCCCTGCCCATAGAAGGACATTACCAACTGTTGGTGAACCCTTATCCTATCTTACCGGAACACTTTACCATCCCGGCACGGAGGCATACACCACAAAGCATCCTGCCTCACTTCAAGACCTTGCGCAACATGGCCTGGAACATACCGGAAGCCGTCTTTTTCTACAACGGCCCCGTATGCGGCGCTTCTGCCCCCGACCACATGCACTTCCAGGCAGGGAAACGGGGTGTGTTGCCCATCGAACGGGACTGGAAAAACTACGAAATGGGGATGGAAAAACTCTATCCCCTGCAACCGGACGAAGAAGAGAGCATCGAGGAAATCATGATGCAAAACGCCAACTGCGGGCTCTACATCCTCAAAAGTTATATATGTCCGGTATTTGTCATCCGCACCCGGCCGTCGGAACATCCCTGCCTGCTTTTTGAAAAACTCTACTATGCCCTTCCGCTCTGCGACGGGGAAAACGAACCGCGCATGAACATCATCTGTTGGCGGCAGTCATGGAACGCCGGACGAGAAGACGAAATCGTCATCCTGATTTTCCCACGCAAGAAACACAGGCCGGCCTGCTACGGACAGACCGGCGAGCACCAACTGCTCGTCAGTCCCGGAGCCTTGGATATGGGCGGCCTGTTCATCACACCGAGAGAAAAAGATTTCCGGGCCATCACGGCCGAATTGGCTACGGACATCCTGCGCGAAGTGACGCTGAGCGAAGAAGAACTGAAACCGGTCATCGGGCAGTTCACCCGCCACCAGAAGAAAGACGGCACGGAAAACGCGGAGCCGCGCACGGCTCCGGAACGACTACATGAAGGCACGGAACCCGAAGTCAGCGTAGGCATCATGAGCCGGCAACGTATCCATTTCTCCCTCAACGCCACCTATTCGGCCAAAGGCAGCCTCGTAAGGGGCGAGCAAACGGTAGAATGCAGCGAAGGAGGCATCCTGTGGAACGGAAACCTGTACCGGGAATTGACTTTTACCCCTCAGGAAAACAAAGCTTCTTTCTCGCTTTACGACGTGACAATCGGTATCAAATTCCATTGGGAACGGCAAGAAACGCAAATCTTCAGCGGCACGTTGAAATTAGTGGTGGAAGAAGAAAAAATCGTGGCCATCAACGTGTTGCCGGTGGAAGACTACCTCATCAGTGTCATTTCCAGCGAAATGAACGCCTCCGCCTCTCCTGAGTTCCTGAAAGCATCGGCCGTCATCAGCCGGAGCTGGCTCTATGCCCAGATAGAAAAGCGCAAACAACTGAGTAACCACGACCGTGGATTCTTCTCGTTCAGCAAAAGCGACGGAGAGCTGATCCGTTGGTACGACCGCGAAGACCATACGATATTCGACGTATGTGCCGACGACCATTGCCAACGCTATCAGGGCATCACGCGGGCCAGCAACGAGGCCGTGGTGGAAGCCGTCAAAGCCACACGCGGGCAAATCCTCACGTCGGGGGATGACATCTGCGACGCACGTTTCTCGAAATGCTGCGGCGGAGCGACCGAAGAATTCGAATATTGCTGGGAGGACAAGCATTTGTCTTACCTGACCAGTGTCAGAGATATTGCGCCCGGGAATCTTTCGGGCATCCGTCCGGCGCTGCCGGACCTCACCCGGGAAGAGGAGGCTGAAAAGTGGATACGGAGCAACCCGCCTTCGTTCTGCCACACGGAAGACGAAGAGATACTCCGTCAAGTGCTGAACGACTACGACAGGGAAACCACGGACTTCTACCGTTGGCGCGTGGAATACACGCAAGACGAATTGTCCGGGCTCATCGAGGAGAACCTGAAAACGGATTTTGGCAGCATCCTCGACCTCATCCCCGTGGAACGCGGACGAGGCGGACATATCAGCCGGTTGAGAATCGTCGGTACACAGGAGACACTCGTCATCGGAAAAGAGTTGGAAATACGCCGTGTATTAAGCCACACCCATTTGTTCAGTTCGGCATTCGTGGTCGACAAGGAGGATTTGCACGACGGCATACCCGGCCGGTTCGTCCTCCACGGTGCCGGATGGGGGCACGGCGTGGGCTTATGCCAGATTGGGGCGGCGGTCATGGGAGCCAAAGGTTACCGTTACGACGAAATCCTGAAACATTATTATGACGGAATCACCATCCGGAAAGCCTACTCCTGACAGCCTTATGAAAAGAAAACCTTACGCCATAGACGACCGGCAAACACCGGAAACCCCAAGCCGGAACCCATGGAAATGGATTCCGACCCTGTACTTTGCCGAGGCACTGCCTTACGTGACGGTCATGAGCATCTCTACCGTCATGTACGAACGCATGGGACTTTCCAACGCCGAAATCGCTTTCTACACTAGCGCACTCTACCTCCCGTGGGTCGTCAAACCCCTATGGAGCCCGTTCATCGACCTTGCCAAAAGCAAAAGATGGTGGATATTGGCCATGGAGTTCCTCATCGCCGCCGCCATAGCCGGAGTGGCCTTCACGCTTCCCTCCGCCCATTTCCTCGTCTTTACCCTGATGTTCCTGTGGCTGATGGCTTTCAGCAGTGCCACCCACGACATCGCAGCCGACGGTTTTTACATGTTGGCGCTCGACCCGCACGAGCAAAGCCTGTATGTGGGCATCAGGAGCACGTTCTACCGCATCGCCACCATAGCGGGCAGCGGACTGCTCATCATGTTGGCGGGCACGTTGGAAACTTTCACCCGCCGCATCGCCTATTCGTGGAGCATCGCTTTCTACGTGCTAGCGGCATTCTTCATTGCCGTGACTGCCTACCACTTTTTCCACTTGCCGCGCCCCGACTGCGACCGGACACGAAAAGCCGTGTCGGCCCGCAGCCTGTGGAAAGACATTTGGCTCACCGTCACATCGTTTTTCCGGAAACCGCAGCCTGTGGCCGCCGTCCTTTTCATGCTTTTCTACCGCCTGCCGGAAGCGTTGCTCATCCGGATTTCCAACCTGTTCCTGATTAAACCCGTCAGCGAAGGCGGACTGGGGCTTTCCACGCAGGAAGTAGGGTTCGTACAGGGAACGGTAGGCGTACTCGGCCTGACCCTCGGCGGCATCATAGGCGGTATAGCCGCCTCGCGCAACGGGCTGAAAAAGTGGCTGTGGCCGATGGTATGGAGCATCACGCTACCAGACCTTGTATATGTCTATCTGAGTTACTTCCAGTCTACGAATTTCTTGCTTATCAACGCCATGGTATTCATTGAGCAATTCGGTTACGGCTTTGGCTTCACTGCCTACATGCTGTTCCTCCTATATTATTCGCAAGGGGAACAACAAACTTCGCATTATGCCTTCTGCACGGCTTTCATGGCCCTGTCCATGATGCTGCCGGGCGCCGTGGCCGGAGAATTGCAGGAAGCCGTGGGATACTTCCACTTCTTCCTTATCGTAATGGCCTGCTGCTTGGTGACGGTCGGCGTCACAGCACTGCTGAAAATAGACCCGGAATTCGGGAAAAAAGAACATCATGGAAACCAAGCATAACCTACGGAAAGCCTTGTTGGTGGCCGACGGAGGCTCCACAAAAACCGACTGGTGCCTGGCAGTTCCCCATCGGGAGCCTCAGCTTTTCCGTACGCGTGGACTCAACCCTGCCCTGTTGGAACCTCCCGCCATCCGGGAAATCCTGCAAACGGAACTGCTTCCCCGGTTGGCCCCCCATCTCCAAGGACCGGAAACGGAAACCCATATCTATTATTACGGTGCGGGATGCCTGCCTTCCGTCTGCGACAAGATGGGACAGGCCCTTACCGGACTCTTCCCCCGCTCCACAGCCGAAGTCCATTCCGACCTGTTGGGGGCTGCACGGGCCTTATGCGGACACGAAGCCGGCATTGCCTGCATTTTGGGCACCGGTTCCAATTCCTGCCGTTACGACGGACAGGACATTGTGCAACATGTGTCTCCGTTGGGATACATCTTAGGGGACGAAGGCAGCGGCACAGCTTTAGGCAAACGCCTGATAGGCGACTGGCTCAAAGGACTTTTAGACGAAGAACTAAGCCGTAAGCTGGCGGAAAGCTACGGATGGGACGAAGCTGACATCATCCGGAAAGTGTACCGGGAACCGGAAGCCAACCGTTTCTTAGCTTCTTTCACACCTTTCCTGAAAGCCCACCGTACCCACCCTGACGCCCACCGTATACTCACAGACTGCTTCAAAGCCTTCTTTGAACGGAACATCATGGCTTACCACCCCGGATCGCTTGCCGTACACTTCGTGGGCAGCATAGCCGCCATTTTCCACGAAGAACTGGAGGAGGCTGCCGGAATATACGACATACGGATAGGAAACATCCTCAAAGAACCGATAGACCGGATGGTAAATTACCATCGACAAAAACTGAAAGACAAAGCAGATTAAAAGATTTTTAAGGAAAATGCAGTGTTTTTCGCAAAATATGTTTTATAGCATGTTTTTTTACTTGCACGCACCTAAAAATGCGCTTACCTTTGCAGCGTTATCCTGAAAACAATCTTTTTACCTTAAACAAAACTAATACCTAAAAAACTAAAGAATACGGGTCGCTGTGAAGCGACCCGTATTTCTTTTATCCCTTTAAAAAGGTCCCGTCACCAACCGAGGCCGACAACGGGACCACCGCTCAGGGGCAACTGACGGGAAAGTAATCGAATGAAAAGCGCGGAACTCCACCGTAAGACAATATCGCAGCATTCTTTTCCGGCCTGAGGATAAAAGTGATAGATTGCGTTTCGCTGCGATTTTCTCCGTCTCCCACCTTTTCGTATGTGACCGTCTGCGGAATGCGACGGGTGGTTTTCCCCCACAGTCCGGCATACCAAATAAAATCATAAAGCCCCGGAAAACAATTCATCTCTTGGAGGTAGATACCGGGATTTAACTTCAGGGAATCCTGCATGTCATAGCCAAAAGTATAAATCTCATGCCTCTCGTATAGATTGTTCGTATGGGAAACATCGGAAACCACCGTCTCCAGATTCCCGTCCTTCCAAGTGTACCGCGCCACTCCGGTTTCCCTGTAGCCCGAACTGTTTTCACGACAGTAGTTCATCTCGGTTATATGACCATCGGGGTCGTAAGAAGCCGACACCTCACCTCGAAAAGGACGGGCTTTTCCGCCGTTCGCCGCTTCTTGCTCCATTCCGTTGAACTCCATATAAACCACATAACCTTCCGGAGCGACACGAACGGGCTTGAAACAAACCTCGCAGACGTGACCGGCATCCATGGACTTCTTTTCCTTGAAAGCCCGAAACGCCAACGGATGGCTCTCCACGATAAAAGTACCATATTCCGTACTGTAGCCCCCGACCATCCGTCCGTCACGATATTTAAACCGGGTCATGACACTATCCTCCCGACTCCATCCGGAAATCGGACGCACGATGCCCATATCTCGCAAACAGGGAACCGACACAGCGGCTTCCCCTTCTAAGGGATGCGATTTTTTATTACTCCGACAGGCCACACAGCCACAGGCCATATACGTAACGAGCCATATTTTCATCAAACTACGGACCATTCTTATCATATTCCTGCGTTACTATTATTTTATATTACCAATAGCGGTCCATCTCTTGGTAAGAGATAGACCGACATTTAAAATATACTATTTTACAGCCATTTAAAAAATACAAAGTTTAGAAAAACATCGCATTTCTTAGATTTTTTCATACAGTTACTTGGCGTTATCTGGCTTTTTACCTACATTTGCAAACGGTAGTCTATCTCTTACCAAGAGATGGACTTTTTTCATCCCCCAATAGACCTCGAAAAACGACTAAAAAAACAGCTAAACCAAAGCTTATCCTATAAAAAACGTTAAGCATAGACATTTTAATTCTTTTTCTATTGTTTATTTCAAAAAACTCCGTAACTTTGCATCGTGTTTTTCATAGTATTAGATTTAAGGTTAACAAAGGTTGGGTCAGAGCGCTGACCCCTTTTTTTATATCCTTACTGTGAAGTAGGGATATTTTTTATAGTCGGAAAAAGAAAATCAACGGGGAGTTCTACGGTATTTTTTAACCACTTATAGAAGTGACTTTCATCAATATTTTTCCACCTACAAACACACCTGAAAACCAACCACTTACATTTTCAAAATCGTTCTGTGCCAAATGAAAAATCATTTGGCTGAGACTGATTTTTCAATCTGCGGCAAACGATTTTCAAATCTCCGCAGAATAATTTTTGTTGGTATAGATGAAAAAAATCCCTATTTTTGCAACCACGAAACAAACAAAAGGAAAAAAAACATGCAAAACACCACCATGACGAAACATCCACGCGTGGACGTGGCTGACGTATTACGCGGAATAGCCGTAATGGGCATCATTCTGTTGCACTCCATCGAACATTTCAATTTCTACTCCTACCCCGACACTGCGGGACAAAGCGAGTGGTTGGACTTCAGTGACAAAGCCATCTGGGACGGCATGTTCTTCCTCTTCGGCGGAAAAGCATACGCCGTTTTCGCATTGCTCTTCGGTTTCAGCTTTTTCATCCAATACGACAACCAGCGGCTGCGCGGAAAAGACTTCAGGGGACGGTTTTGCTGGCGGCTCTTCCTGCTTTTCCTTTTCGGCAACCTGAACGCCTCGTTCTTTACGGCGGAGGTATTGGTGCTCTACTCTTTAGTGGGCTTCATCCTTCCGCTCACCTGCCGCCTGAAAGACAAATGGCTGCTGGTACTGGCCTGCGTCCTGCTTATCCAACCCCTACCCTTATACTACGCCATCCGGGCGGCCTGCGACCCGGCATTCGTCACTCCAGCCGTACCCACCGGGCATTTGTGGGCACAAACTTTCGCCGTACAACAGGGCGGCACGTTTTGGGAAACCGTACGCGTGAACCTTTGGGAGGGACAACTGGCCAGCCTGGCTTGGGCCTGGGACAACGGACGTGTGTTCCAGACGGCGGCCTTGTTCCTATTCGGGCTGCTCATCGGCAGACGGGGCTTGTTCCTGAAAGAAAACCTGAAAGTGTGGAACAAGATACTCTGCGGAGCCTTGGTCGCATTTTTCCCCCTATACGGGCTTGGCAACATGCTGCCCGACTTCATCAGCAATCCGTCCGTATTGACCCCGCTGAACCTTGTGGTAAGCTCTTTGTATAAATTCGCTTTCATGTTGGTACTGGTTTCGGGCGGGCTCATGGCCTTTTACCGCACCCGGATGCAAGCGTTCATGAGCAAAATCATCCCATACGGCAAGATGAGCCTGACGAACTACATCACCCAAAGCATTGCCGGAGCCATGCTTTATTACAACTGGGGCTTTTCCTTGCACGACGATTTGGGCATTACGGCTAGCCTGTTGGCCGGAATGGCGTTCTTCGTCCTACAATTCTCTTTCTGCAAATGGTGGATGAAACACCACGACCACGGCCCGTTGGAATATGTGTGGAAACGGGCCACATGGCTGAAATGACCCGTATGGTTACGAATGTTCCTTAACCTTATCATATAATGAGAACTTTATTCCTTCTTATCTTCTTGGGAGTGGCCGGAAACATTTCCGTCCCCTCCCATGCCAAGTCCAAACCACGTGGGGGACAAAACTATTACGTAGATGCGCAAAACGGTGATGACCGCGCCGACGGAAAGAGCGAAAAGACGGCTTGGAAAAGCCTGTCGCGGACGAAAGAAATACAACTGAATGCCGGCGATTCCTTATTATTGCGCAGGAACTCATCATTCAACGGGCTGTTGGAAGTGTCGGCCGAGGGGATGGCAGGCCGTCCGGTCGTAATCGGTGCTTACGGCACAGGCAGGAAACCTTGCATCCAAGCCCCGGACTCGTCGTTGTACACGGTCTTGGTGCGCAATTCAGACTATCTCACTTTAGAGAATCTGGAGGTCGTGAACACCGGAAAGCAAAGGATGGCGAACCGCACGGGCGTGAAAGTGCTCTGCGAAGATTATGGCGTGTCGCACGACATCGTGCTCCGGGCACTCCATATCCACGACGTGAACGGCAGCCTGATCAAACAGAAAGGGGGAGGTTCGGGCATACTCATCGTCAACCGGGGTAAAGACACGCCCTCCACGTTCGACGGATTACGGGTGGAAGACTGCATCATCCGGAGGTGCGAGCGGAACGGCATCATCTGGTCCGGTTACAGCGACCGCGAACATTGGCATCCCAACACGCGTACCGTCATACGCAAAAACCTGATAGAGGAAGTCCCGGGCGACGGCATCGTCCCCATCGGATGCGACGGAGCCTTGATAGAATACAACCTGATGCGCAACTGCCCGGGCACATTGCCCCACAGCGAGGCCGCCGCAGGCTTTTGGCCTTGGAGTTGCGACAACACCGTGATGCAGTTCAACGAAGTGAGCGACCATAAGGCCCCATGGGACGCACAAGGATTCGACTCGGATTACAACTGCCGCAACACGACCATACAATACAACTATAGCCACGACAACGACGGCGGACTGGTCCTGATTTGCAATTCAGGCACGTACCACGGTGCAGGCAACCAAGGCAGCGCGGTGCAATATAATGTGAGCATCAATGACGCTATCCGCCCGCGTGCGACCCGTAGCGGAATATTCTCGGCCAACATCCACATTGCCGGTCCTTGCAAAAACACATTGGTACAACGGAACCTCTTGCATGTCAACCCCAAAACGGAGCCGTTCATCGACCGCAGTATCATCACGTCCGATTCATGGGACGGCTATGCGGACTCTACCGTGTTCCGGGAAAATGTATTCTTCGTCCCGCAGGAATCAGAAATCCGCCTGAACCGCTCCACCCGTAACACGTTCGACGGGAACTATTACTTAGGCAACATAAAAGGCCGTCCCGAAGACCCGAACGGCAGAAACGCATCGGACTATTACAACCAGTGCATCAGCAAAGACCCGTCCGGCTTCAACAGTTTGTCTTTTCTCTTCGACACGGTAATTATCGGTGACGGCTCTGCCGTACTGAAAGCGGTGAACCGGGACACCATCCACCGCTTTTTTGAAATGATGAAAGAAGAATGAGCCTTTCAAAAGAATAACGGGAGCCAGTCTTGCCGACCTCGCTCCCGTTACACTTTTTTATAATATGGCTTTGCCCGTTCCTTAAATGGACAAAATTCCCAATACATTTATCAACTCTTTCTTCACCGGCTTGTCGCTCTTGATGGCATTGCAGAACGGTACGTACACCACTTCATCATTCTTGATGCCGATCATCACGTTACGCTGCCCTTCGCGCAAAGCCGTAATGGCGCCTACCCCCAAACGGGAAGCCAAAATACGGTCGTAAGCACTCGGAGAACCGCCACGCTGCAAATGCCCGAGAATAGACACGCGCACGTCGAACTCGGGGTATTCTTTCTTCACCCGGTCGGCATAATACATGGCACCGCACTTGGGACTTTCGGACACGATAACCATACTGGAACTCTTGCTCTTGCGAATACCCCGGCTGATGAACTGTTCCAACTGGTCGGCATTGGAAGAGTCTTCGGGAATGATGGCAGCTTCCGCCCCGCTAGCTATCGCACTGTTCTGCGCCAGGAAACCGGCATCGCGCCCCATCACTTCGATGAAGAATATACGTTCGTGCGAAGTCGCGGTATCACGAATCTTGTCTACACACTGCACAATGGTATTCAACGTCGTGTCGTAACCGATAGTGGAATCCGTCCCGCTCAGGTCATTGTCGATGGTGCCGGGCAGACCGATACAGGGCACATCGAACTCCTCAGCAAAAATGCGTGCACCTTCAAGCGAACCGTTACCCCCTATGATAATCAAGGCATCAATACCCTGTTCCACCATGTTGTCATAAGCCTTTTTACGCCCCTCCGGCGTAAGGAATTCCTTGCTGCGAGCCGTTTTCAGAATCGTTCCTCCCCTCTGGATGATATTGCTCACATTCTCTGTCGTAAATTCCTGAATTTCGTTGTTAATCAATCCTTCATAACCACGATATATACCTTTTACCTTCAAACCCGCTGCTATCCCGGCACGCGTAACAGCGCGGATAGCGGCATTCATTCCGGGAGCATCTCCTCCGGAAGTCAAAATACCTATACAATTAATCTTTCCCATGTTAGATGATTATAAATGACGCTGCAAAGATACAAACAAAAACAAGAAATACATTCATTTTCTTGCCTTTTTAATTGCATATTTATACCTTTTATTGTAACTTTGCGCCCGATTATATACAACATAATGTCTAACATTATTAATTTTATTATTTTCAATTAATTAAATGGCAGAATTAAAGAACGTAGCACCGTTGGCAGACTTCGACTGGAATGCTTATGAAAGCGGTGACACTCTGGTGAACGAGAGCCGCGAAGCTCAGGAAAAGGCCTACGAAGGCTCTTTAAACAAAGTAAATGACCACGAAGTGGTTGACGGTACGGTTATCGCGATGAACAAGCGTGAAGTGGTGGTGAACATCGGCTTCAAGTCAGACGGCATCATCCCGATGAGCGAATTCCGCTACAATCCCGATTTGAAAGTCGGAGACAAAGTCGAGGTTTACATCGAGAACCAAGAAGACAAGAAAGGACAGCTCATCCTTTCTCACAAGAAGGCACGCGCTACCCGTTCCTGGGATCGTGTGAACGAAGCCCTCGAAAATGAAGAGATCATCAAGGGTTACATCAAATGCCGTACGAAAGGTGGCATGATTGTGGACGTATTCGGCATTGAAGCATTCTTGCCGGGTTCACAAATCGACGTGAAACCCATCCGCGACTACGATGTATTCGTAGGAAAGACTATGGAATTCAAGGTCGTTAAAATCAACCAGGAATTCAAGAATGTCGTTGTTTCGCACAAGGCTCTTATCGAAGCCGAATTGGAACAACAGAAAAAAGAAATCATCAGCAAGCTTGAAAAAGGACAGGTACTTGAGGGTACCGTTAAGAATATCACCTCTTACGGCGTCTTCATCGACTTGGGCGGCGTAGACGGTCTGATCCACATCACCGACCTCTCTTGGGGACGCGTGAGCGATCCGAAAGAAGTGGTACAGCTTGACCAGAAGATCAATGTGGTTATCCTTGACTTCGACGACGAGAAGAAGCGTATCGCATTGGGTCTGAAACAGCTGACTCCGCATCCTTGGGACGCTTTGGATCCGAACTTGAAAGTAGGTGACAAAGTAAAAGGCAAAGTTGTCGTGATGGCCGATTACGGTGCATTCATCGAAATCGCTCCGGGCGTAGAGGGTTTGATTCACGTATCGGAAATGTCTTGGAGCCAACACTTGCGTTCTGCACAGGACTTCATGAAAGTGGGCGACGAAGTAGAAGCTGTCATTCTGACTTTGGATCGTGAAGAACGTAAGATGTCTTTGGGCATCAAACAGCTGAAAGCCGACCCTTGGGAAAACATTGAAGAGAAATACCCCGTAGGTTCCAAACATACGGCCAAAGTACGCAACTTTACGAACTTCGGCGTATTTGTCGAGATAGAAGAAGGCGTAGACGGTTTGATTCATATTTCCGACCTTTCTTGGACAAAGAAAATCAAGCATCCGTCTGAATTTACGCAGATTGGTGCAGAAATCGAGGTTCAGGTATTGGAAATCGACAAAGAAAACCGCCGTTTGAGCTTGGGTCACAAGCAACTTGAAGAGAATCCTTGGGATGTGTTTGAAACCGTATTCACGGTGAACTCTATTCACGAAGGTACTATCGTCGAGATGTTGGACAAAGGCGCTGTAATCCAATTGGAATATGGTGTAGAAGGCTTTGCTACTCCGAAACATTTGGTGAAGGAAGACGGCAGCCAGGCTCAACTGAACGAAAAATTGCAGTTCAAGGTAATTGAGTTTAACAAGGAAAGCAAACGTATCATCTTGTCTCACAGCCGTATCTACGAAGATGCACAGCGCGCTGAAGCTAAAGAAGCCAAAAAAACAACTAACAGCGCCAAGAAAGGTATGAAAAAAGAAGAAACTCCGGTGATTCAAAACCAAGCAGCTGCTACCACCTTGGGTGACATCGACGCATTGGCTGCATTGAAAGCCCAAATGGAAAAAGGCGAATAAGCCACATTCCTAAATAGGAAAAATACGAAAGAAAGGGTGATGATTATTTCTCATCGCCCTTTTTTATGTATTTTTGTACAATGAAACTCATATCCGGAAGGCATGGAAAAGTTTGAATTGACAATTTTGGGATGCGGGTCTGCACTACCTACCACACGGCACTTCGCCACGTCACAGGTCATCAACATCCGCGAAAAATTATACATGATTGATTGCGGAGAAGGAGCACAACTGCAGTTGAGGCGTTCGCGGCTTAAATTCTCGCGGCTGAACCATATATTCATCTCCCACCTGCACGGCGACCACTGTTTCGGTTTAATAGGCCTCATCTCTACTTTTGGCTTATTAGGGCGTACAGCGCCTCTATACGTACATGCCCCGGCGGCATTCGGCCCCATATTGCAAAGTCTGCTGAGCTTTTTTTGTAAAGGGTTAGATTTCCGTGTTGAGTTCTACCCCGTAGATACCTCGCGCCATACTTTGATTCATGAAGACCGCTCCGTCTACGTTTACTCCATCCCCCTGCGCCACCGTATCGAATGCTGCGGTTTCCTGTTTCAGGAGAAAGCCACTCTGCCACACATCCGGCGAGACATGATCGATTTCTACCGTATCCCGATCTGTGAAATCAATAACATCAAAAACGGAATGGACTGGACTACGGAAGACGGCACACTCGTCCCCAACCACCGGCTTACCGAACCATCGGACCCTCCACGCTCTTTCGCCTATTGCTCGGATACGTGCTATCTACCGGAACTTGCCCAATATATCCAAAAAGCAGATTTATTATTTCATGAAGCCACGTTCTCGCACGATGACCTGGCAAGGGCAAAAGAAACATTCCATACCACGGCCCTACAGGCAGCCACACTCGCACGGGACAGCCAAGTCAAAAAGCTCTGTATCGGTCATTTTTCGGCACGGTACGAAGACGAAAGCCAACTCCTGAAAGAAGCCCAAAGCATATTTGAACCGACAATCCTTGCAAGGGAAAATCTTCTCATAAAAATTTAACGAAGGGAAAAATCGTTTTTCACACAATAAAATTTGTTTCTTCCGTTAGGAATACCTATATTTGTACCATTAGAATAAATGAAGAATAAGACTATGATGAAAAAGACACTTCTTTTAATATTGACGACCTTCCTCCTGAATACCGCAGGAGTTTGTTGGGCGCAAGAAGAGAAGAACGAGCCGGAGACAGAACTTTCGGCCACATCCATAGTCGTGAAAGGCTCTACTTTATCAGTCTATAACGCCAACGGAAGCATATTGGAGATTTTCTCCCTGACAGGTACTAAGGTGGCAACAATAAGAATTGACAGCAACGAAAAAACAGTAGACTTATCTCTGAAGAAAGGCTGTTATATATTAAAGGTTAATAAAGTAGTGCGCAAGATTTCCATCCGCTAATTCATGTAATGGGATTTTCTCGTTTTTTCAATCTCTTCCTCTTCGGTCTGATTATCATTTCATGCCATGAAGAGAAAAGAAATGCAAACATCAACATCCAGTTGGACGATTTTGCAGATTGGAACATACGGGAATATAGTTTGTCCAGTCGGAAAATACGACATGAAATCGACAGCCTGCGGCTACTTCCTCTCAAAATGTATGCAGACGAGCATACCCGTAAATACTATGCCTCCAGTGCTCCTTTCCTTTGGATTACCCGCTCGGGCATAGATGAAAAAGCGGATACGTTACTGACTTACCTCCAAAAGGCTTCTTTGGCCGGTCTACGGGAAAGTAATTTTTATATATCCGAGCTTCAAACGAACCTGCGACGAATCCGTCAACTGGATTTCGACACCGAAAACAACATCAATTCCGTTTTCGGACGTACCGAGTTCCTGCTTACGAAAGCTTATCTCAGATACGTATGCGGACAACGCTTCGGATACGTCCAACCGAACTATATTTTCAACCGGTTAGAACAAACGGACACAACGAAAAAAGCTCCTTTTCGCCGATTGTATGACACCGAGACGGAAAGCGCGGATCAAGAATTCATCCATAAAGCCCTCTCTATACTGAAAGACGGGAACTTTACCGATTTTTTCCGGGACATACAACCCGATAACCCATTATACTACCAACTGACAAACCTTTGCCTGCAAACGCAAAATCCGGAAACACGCCGTAAAGCCATCGTCAATATCGAACGGAGCCGTTGGCGAACCCCTCGCGCCGCGCACGACAAGTACGTATGGGTCAACCTGGCTGCCGCGAAGCTTTATGCCGTAGACGAAAAGAAGCCGGAATATCTGGACATGAAAATATGCATCGGCAGCCCCAAAAGTAAAACCCCCATGTTGCAAAGCCGTATCGAAAGGGTAGACATGAATCCATATTGGAACATCCCATACAGCATTGTAAAAAAGGAGATAGCCCCTCGACATGCAGGAAACGAGGCTTATTTCTCACGCAACCGTTATCGTATTTTCAGTAAAGAAACCGGAGAAGAACTACCTCCTGCAGCAGTCACGGCCGACATGCTCACCAGTGGCCGTTACAGGGTACGCCAGGATAACGGAGAAGGTAATTCCTTGGGAAGACTTATATTCAGGTTTCCCAACAATTTCTCCATCTACCTGCACGACACCAACAACAAACAGGCTTTCAAGCGCACAAACAGAGCCATCAGCCACGGATGTATCCGAATAGAAAAACCGCTCGAACTGGCTGTCTTTTTATTAGATACACCAGAAGAAAAAACAGTAAACAGACTTCGGGAAGCTATCGGACTACCTCCGTTGAATTCATCTATTCCCATAGAAAAAAAAGAAGGCGAACCGTTGAAAGTAGGCATACAACGTTTCGATCCTTCCATACCTGTCGTCATAGACTATTACACCCTCTATCCGAAACCCGACGGCGGATGGGAAGAAAGTCCCGACCCATACGGTTATGATGAAATTTTACTCAAAAAGTTAGAAGCTTTTTAAACCATCTTCCCTTCCGGGTGTCCTATCTAAACAACGACTTGTACGAGCATGAATTCTACGGAGGAAACTTCACTCATCCACCGGCTGAACCAACCGGAACATCAACGCCAAGCATTTGAACAATTGGTGAACCTTTACAGCCCTCAGCTGTATCGTCAAATCCGCCGTATGGTATACAGTCATGACGACACCAATGACATTTTGCAAAATACATTTATCAAAGCATGGGTCAATTTAGACACTTTCCGCGGCGATGCCCGTCTGAGTACATGGCTTTACCGTATTGCCACCAATGAAACCCTGAACTTCCTACAACGGAAAAAAGACACGACCGGACTGGACGATGCCCCGTCGGCCATCGTCAGCCAACTGACGGCCGACGAATATTTCGATGGAAACGAAACGGAGCTTCAGTTGCAAAAAGCCATCGCCAGTTTGCCGGACAAGCAACGCGCCGTATTCCATTTAAAGTATTACGAAGAAATGAAATACGAAGAAATGAGCTGCATATTAGACACCAGCGTAGGTGCCTTGAAAGCCTCCTACCACCATGCCGTGAAAAAAATATGCGATTTTTTTAAATCCCAAGATTAAACCTTTTGAATCCGGAAATATCAAATATACAAAGAAAGGAATGCCAATTATGAAAGAAGAAGATTTCATCCGAAAAAAATACGGTTCCGGCAACCCGTTCAAGGTTCCGGAAGAGTATTTCGAGCAGTTTACGTCCGAATTGATGAGCAAATTGCCGGAGAAGGAAATGAAGCCTGTTCTCTCTATGCCCTCCCGCCGACGAACACGCATACGCACGCTATGGTATGCAGTGGCCGCCGCCCTATGCGGTGCCATGTTTCTCGGAACATATTATCTCCGGTCCGTAATTCACCCCCACAGTGAAAGCCCTGTGGCACAATATGGAGAGACCATAGAAACCGAAGACATTTATATGGATGACGTTCTCGATTACGCCATGGTCAGCAACCACGAAATCGCCCTATATTTGACAGATGTGTATTAATTCATAGACATAAAACCAGATGAAAAGAAAAATACTGCCCATGTTCGTCTTGTTTTGGGTACTCGGTCACATACAGTTCATGGCCCAACCGCCCAAAAGACAGTTCTCTCCTCAAGATTTTGTGAAGCGTCTGGAGAGTTTCATCGTACGTGAAGCCTGCCTGACTCCGACCGAAGCCACGGACTTTTTCCCGATTTTCCACGAACTTCATGACAAACAACGGGGCATCAACTGGCAAATCAGGGAACTTAAAAAAAGAAGCCTCCCTGCCCATGCGACAGACAAAGATTACTATAACCTCATCAAAGAAATCAATAAATTAAAGATTGAGTCGGCCGAACTGGAAGACCTTTACTACAAAAAAATGTGCAAAGCGATTCCGGCCCGGAAAGTACATGAAGCGATGCAGGCCGAAGACCGCTTCCACCGTCGCATGTTACGTAAGTTCAGCAACCGGCCGGACAAGTCCAAGCAAAAGTAAGCACAGCTCGCAAGGCTGTGCTTTTTCGTTTCAAGTCCATATCTAAAGAATACATAAAAAAGCCCCCTCCCCGTCCCGATAACAGATTAATCTTCGTAACTTTGAAGAAGATATATGATATAAACCCTAACATGTTTTCATCCATGCTGACCACCCTCTGCATCTTGATTCTTTCCGCCATATTTTTTGTCAGCGGAAAAATACGTTCCGACATCGTGGCATTATGCGCCTTAGTAGCCCTGCTGATATTCCAGATCCTCACTCCGGAAGAAGCCCTGTCGGGATTCTCCAACTCCGTAGTCATTATGATGGTGGGCCTGTTTGTCGTCGGAGGAGCCATCTTCCAGACCGGCCTGGCCAAAATGCTAAGTTCGCGCATTCTCAAACTGGCCGGAAACAGCGAGCTACGCCTGTTCATCCTCATCATGGCTGTCACCTCGGCCATCGGCGCTTTCGTCAGCAACACTGGTACCGTGGCCCTGATGCTCCCGATTGTCGTCAGTTTGGCGGCATCCAATCCCCACATGAACGCTAGCCGGCTACTTATGCCGCTAGCCTTTGCTAGCAGTATGGGCGGCATGATGACCCTAATCGGCACGCCTCCCAACCTCGTCATACAGAACACGCTGACAGACGCGGGCTATCCCAACCTCTCTTTCTTTTCATTTCTTCCCGTAGGACTTATCTGCGTAGTTACAGGTACCATAGTCCTGCTGCCACTCAGCAAAATGTTCTTATCCAAGCGAGGTACAGAAAGCCGCACAGGCAAGCATTCGGGAAAGTCGCTCAAAGAGTTAGTACATGAGTACGGACTCTCCGACAACCTTTTCCGGTTAAGAGTCCCTGCACAGTCCGCGCTGAAAGGCAAAACCATCATAGAACTGGACATACGCCGCAGATACGGGCTGAACATCCTGGAAGTACGGAGAGGAGAGGCATCGCAACACCGTTTCCTGAAAACCATCACGCAAAAATTGGCCGAGCCGGACACCATCCTGCAAGCAGAAGACATCCTATATGTCAAAGGAGATTTCGAACAAGTACACACTTGGGCTGTAGCACACCGGTTGGAAATCCTTGACGGCCGGGCTTCGGAAGACATACGCAGAGACCGTTCGCTGGATTTCTATGACATAGGCATCGCAGAAATCGTCTTAATGCCGGCCTCAAGGATCGTCAACCGCACGATTAAAGAAATAGGCTTCAGAGACAAATTCAATGTTAACGTATTGGGTATCCGCCGTAAGAAAGAATACCTGTTGCAGGATTTGGGAGACCTTCGCATCCACTCCGGCGACGTACTACTCATACAAGGTACATGGAGCGACATCTCGCGGTTGAGCAAAGAGGATGAAGACTGGGTCGTATTGGGAGAACCGCTTGACGAAGCGGCCAAGGTGACCCTGGACTACAAAGCCCCGTTGGCAGCAGCCATCATGATACTGATGGTCGCCATGATGGTATTCGACTTCATCCCCGTAGCCCCCGTCACGGCAGTCATGATAGCCGGTATCCTGATGGTGCTGACCGGATGTTTCCGCAATGTGGAAGCGGCCTATAAAACCATTAATTGGGAAAGCATCGTGCTGATTGCCGCCATGCTTCCCATGTCGTTAGCCTTGGAAAAAACGGGAGGAGCCGAGTTCATATCCAACAGCCTTGTCAACGGACTGGGCAGTTACGGCCCTTTGGCACTCATGGCCGGAATCTATTTCACGACCTCCCTGATGACCATGTTCATCAGCAACACAGCGACGGCCGTATTGTTGGCTCCCATAGCTTTGCAAAGTGCGCAACAGATTGGTGTCAGCCCTGTCCCTTTCCTGTTTGCCGTCACCCTCGGTGCCAGCATGTGTTTCGCGTCTCCGTTTTCCACTCCTCCCAACGCATTGGTCATGCCGGCCGGCCAATACACCTTCATGGATTACGTCAAAGTCGGATTGCCGCTGCAAATCATTATGGGCATCGTCATGATATTCGTACTGCCCTTGCTTTTCCCCTTCTGACTTCACCTTCGAAGTTACAGATAATCTTAAGCTAAAAGTAGGGTTCAGACACACTCCGAACCGTCTTCAGATATTGGATTTTCATTCTGCGCCAAACGATTTTTCAATCTCCTGCGATTGATTTTTCGTTTGGCGCAGAACGATTTCACGTTGTAAGGCAGATGATTTTTGCCTCTCAAAAAAGCACAAAAAGTTACTTTAAACAAAAAATATGCAACGCAGCCGAAAACAAGATAATCCCATACCGCTTACCTTTGCAACGTACTGAAAGGACAGGAAAAACAATATAAACAAAAAACATCATTTGAATGCCATGTATGTATCTACGTTAAAACTTCAACCCGGAATATGCCTGAAAACGGTGTTCGCATTACTATTGGCCGCCTCCGCCTCTGCATGCCATTGCCGTAACGCACGGACGTGTCCGGACAAGCAAAGACTCATCGTCACCACAGACCTCGGGGGCACGGACCCGGACGATACCCAGTCGATGATTCATCTTCTGGTATGTTCCAATGCGATAGACATCGAAGGGTTGGTCAGCTCGCAGGTCTGGTCGGACATGCCGGACAAGGTGGACCGAATTCATGAAATTGTCGGGCAATTTGAAAAAGTCCTGCCACGCTTGAAAAAACATGCGGAAGGCTATCCTGAACCGGGCTACCTCTGCTCCGTCATCCGGCAAGGCCAAAAGACATCCAATATGGCGGGCGTGGGAGACGGCAAAGCATCTCCCGGCTCCGAACTCATCATCGAAGCCGTGGACAAAAAGGAGGACCTGCGACCGGTATGGATTGCCGCTTGGGGCGGCATGAACACTGTGGCTCAGGCACTTTGGACTGTGACGCACACGCGCTCCCCCGAAGACATCGAAAGGTTCGTACGTAAAATCCGCATCTATGATGTGTTGGGACAGGACGACGCTGGTGCTTGGATTGCCAAGAACTATCCCGGCATCTTATACATCCGTAACAAAGCGGTTTACGGATGGACACCATCGGACACGTGGGTCAGGGAAAACATACAAAGCCACAGCCCGTTCGGGAAATGCTATCCCGACAAGGAGTGGGTGTTTGAAGGAGATTCGCCATCTTTCCTTTACGTATATGCCAACGGGCTGAATGTCCCCGAAGAACCTACTTTCGGGGGATGGGGCGGACGCTTTTCCACTTACAAGGCCAAGAACGTGCGAGGTATGGATTTCATCACCCGGAGCGGGAACAACGAAAGCCAATACGATCCGTACTGCATGTACGTCAGCGCAGCCGAAGGAGGCGAGGCTATAAAAAGATGGCAACAGGAAATATGGAACGACTTCGCTGCACGCATGGCATGGACTACCACAAGCGAATATTCCGCCGTCAACCACCATCCTACAGCCATTGTGGACGGGCATGACGACATGAACTGCATATATAAAAAGGTGAAGGCAGGCCGTGATATGGAATTCGACGCTTCCGCATCTTACGACCCCGATGGGAATCCGTTGGATTTCCGTTGGGAAATCTATGCCGAACCCAGTACGTATAAGGGTAAGGTAAACATGGAAAACGGGGATTCCCCGAAATGCCGCATACACATCCCGGCAGAGGCATCCGGAAAGTCCCTGCACGTCATTCTCTCCCTGACCGACCGGGGCACGCCGGCACTGACGGCATATAAACGGATAGTCGTACAAGTATTATAAGAAACGGGGCGTTACAAGTCGCCCCGTTTCTCCATTTCTTTCGCTTCGTTCCAAAGTGCATCCATTTCTCCCAAGGTCATGTCCTTCAAAGACCGTCCTTGACGGATGGAATGTTGCTCCACATAATTGAACCGCCGGATGAACTTGCGGTTCGTACGCTCTAAGGCGTTGTCAGGATTGATATGATAAAGCCTTCCGGCATTGATGACACTGAAAAGGAAATCGCCGAACTCATCGGTGGATTTCTCCTTGTCCCCCCGAGCCAGTTCTGCCTGCAATTCGCCGAGCTCTTCCCTCACCTTGCCCCATACGTCCTCTTTCTTTTCCCAATCGAAGCCGACATTACGCGCCTTGTCCTGAATGCGGTAAGCCTTGATGAGCGAAGGCAAAGCTTCCGGCACGCCGCCCAACACGCTCTGGTTGCCGTCTTTCTCCTTCAATTTGATTTGTTCCCAATTCTGGCTTACCTGGCCTGCCGTGTCTGCCTGCGCTTCGCCGTACACATGCGGATGGCGGAAAATCAGTTTGTCCGTCAACTTGTCACACACGTCTGCTATATCAAAATCCCCCGTCTCACTGGCAATCTTGGCATAGAAACACACGTGCAACAGCACGTCGCCCAGCTCCTTGCAAATGTTTTTCTTGTCGTCTTTCATCAGGGCGTCACACAACTCAAAGGTTTCCTCTATCGTGTTCGGCCGCAAACTCTCGTTCGTCTGTTTCCTGTCCCACGGACACTTTTCGCGCAACGTATCCAACACGTCGAGGAAACGCCCGAAAGCCTCTAATTTTTCTTCTCTGCTATGCATAAATATTCCTGTTTATCCCGCAAAAATACGCTTTTTTCCCGCTTCGCCCAATACCGGCGGGACATTTTTGCCATAATAAACACCGATGGCAGAGACTCGGCAAATGCGATAGCCACTATCGAAACTTTCGCGAACGAAAACTTTCCGGAGAACGACAAACCGCCTACTTTTGCGGTACCAAAAAGAAAAAAGACATGAATAATCAGATGACCATTTGGATTTTAACCGTAGGTTGCTTATTTTTGATTTTTATTTTCAGAAGCATCCAAAAGGTGCGCAAGGAAACGGGAGACAGCAAGATTCTTGAAATAGGAAACGAAAACAATATCTATGATGAATTCGACGACGACGAATCATAAAGAGGCACTCATTGCAGAGACGGATATTCCTGCAACGCCGAAAGATGCATGCATCTTTCTTTCCGACTACGCCGCATGGCTCTTAGGATGCGGTGCCACATGTATCCGTATAGAAAAGAATGTAAAACGGATGGCCGACAGATGGAACATGGTATCGGAAATGACCATCTTGCCCTCTCATATACACATGACGGTGTGGAACGATGACCGCAGCCACTCGTACAGCAATATCGTAAGGCTGCATCATACGGGCATCAGTTTCGACATCAATACCCAACTGAGCAAATTAAGTTGGGCGATAGCCGACCGGAAAATAGGTTTCGCAGAGGCCCAACGGAATTTTGAAGCCATCGTGCAGACCCGACCGGCCAATCCTTGGATGGTGTGGATACTGGCATCCTTGGCCAACATGGCATTTTGCCGTCTGTTCGGAGGAGATTTCATAGCCATGGCCATCGTACTGACAGGGACATTGGCAGGCTACAAACTGAAACAGGTCATGTTGGAAGACAGGCAAGACGTACGTTTCGTTTTCTTCTGCTGCGCGTTCTTCTCTTCCGTAATCGGTGCGGCGGGTTACGTATTCGACCTCAGCGATACACCGGAAATCGCCCTTGGCACCAGTGTCCTGTACCTGATACCGGGCATTCCTTACATTAACTCCGTAAGCGACCTTCTGGACGGCCACTATATCAGTTCATTCAGCCGTTTCATGAATGCCATGGTACTGACCGCTTGTTTGTCGGCCGGCTTGTGCGGCGGTTTATTACTCATGAATATCAAATGGCTTTAACGATGATGACTTATCTCTTCAATATTCTTCAGGACGGATTCTTTGCGGCGATTGCTGCCATCGGCTTTGCCAGTATCAGTAATCCTCCGCGTCAGGCTTACAAGTATTGTGCCCTCATAGCGGCTTTGGGCCACGCCACACGGTATGTCCTCACCCACAACGCTTACGGTGAGATGCACCTCATCGGTGCTAGCTTCATCGCGTCGTTGGTCATCGGCGTACTGACAGTGTTTCTGGCTCCACGTGCCAAATGCCCGGCGGAGACCTTCTCCTTCCCTGCACTGCTACCCATGATTCCGGGAATGTACGCCTACCGTACGATTGAAGCTCTTTTGCTCTGCCTGACCTATCAGGAAGAACATGCTTTCAACCACTATTTCTATCTGTTGTCCTACAACGGTTTGACTTGCACATTTATTATATTGGGAATGGTCGTAGGAGCCACGCTACCCATCTTCCTGTTCAAGAACACTTCATTTAAAGCCACACGCTAATCACCGACAATATGGAATTACGACAACTCAGGTATTTCGTCAAAGCAGCCGAAACACTCAACTTTTCCGAAGCCGCCAAAGGGCTGTACATCACACAAAGTACATTATCCCAGCAAATCCGACAACTGGAAACCGAGTTGGACGTACAACTCTTCCAACGCAACAGCCATGAAGTGACGCTGACCGAAGCCGGAGCGGAACTTTTGCCATACGCCAAAGAAACCCTGTATGCCGCCGACACGTGCAAAGAGCACATACGCGACCTGCAACAACTGCTCACCGGCACGCTAAACATCGGCGTGACCTATTCGTTCAGCCCGATTCTGACGGAAACTGTGTTGGCTTTCATGAAACTGTACCCCGAAGTGAAACTGAACATTTTCTACAAGACCATGACGGAACTGATGCAAATGCTCGTCAAGCGAGAAGTGGATTTCGTATTGGCCTTCAAGCCCACACGCCGTTACGAACAGATCGAATCGCACATCCTCTTCGACAACCACCTGTCGGTCATCGTGCGTTCCGACCATGCTTTGGCCCAAAAACAGAAAGTGACACTCAGCGAACTGGAAAAATATGAATTCGCCCTGCCTAGCAAAGGCTTGCAGGCCCGGAACACATTCGACCAAGTGTTTTCCGAACGCGACTACAAATTCAAAGTCCGTGTGGAACTGAACGAAGTCAATATCCTGCTGAAACTGATTAAGAAAAGCAATCTGGTGACCATACTCTCCGAAGCCACCATACACGACGAAACGGATGTCAAAGCCATCCCGTTGGATGTCAAGGAATATGAGATGGAAGGATGCATCCACACCTTAAAGCACACCTACCGGAAGCACTCGGCCCTCAAATTCATCCAACTGCTCAGTGAATCGAACGCCATCCGCGAAAGGATGCACACTTGGTTAGGATAGCAAGTTAGAACGGGGTCTCAACGTACTGCCAGTCAAGAGCACATGGCGCCGCAAAACCAACCAACCGAACAAGACACAGCCTTTCAGGATACTGGACATACTGATGGCCCACCATACGCCGGCTATCCCCCATCCCCAATGTCCTAAAAGCAAAGCCAAAGGGATGCGCAACATGTTGCCGGTGATACTGACCAAAGCCGGGGGCACCGTACGCCCGGTACCGTAGAAAACACCTTGCGTAGTGATCTCAAGCATCATAAAAATCATGGAATAACTATCTATTTTCAAGAAAAGCCCTCCGGCACGGTAAGCATCCTGCTCCGGTGTAATAAGGGAAAAAATCCATTCGCCGCCTACATAAAACAAGGCCGTGCATCCGATACCTATGGCAGCCGTAATCCCCAACGTCATTTTAAACGCCTTGCGGATACGCTCCTCACATCCGGCCGCATAGTTTTGTGCCACGAAGGTACCCAGTGCAGTGCTGAATCCTTGTGAGGTGTACCAAGCTATGGCTTCCAACTGCCCACCGGCCGTCAAAGTCATTACCCCCAAATATCCTCCCTCTGCCGATGCCGTACGCCCCATGAACAAACTAATCAAAGAGAAAAAGATATTCAACAAAGCCACCGGCAACCCGACTTTGAAGATTAAAGGTACATAAGGCAAACGCAACGGAACCAATATCCGAAAACCTTCGAACAACCGGTGCCTCCTCATCAATACGTAAAAAAACATCAGGCAAACCGTAGCCTGAGAAATCCAAGTAGCCCAAGCTGCCCCCAAAATCCCCATGTCGAGACCTAAAATGAAAAGCGGGTCAAGCAGCATATTGAATGCCAATCCTATTCCATTTACATAAAAAGGAACCTGCGTATGCCCCGAAGCATTGTAGATCCCGGTGAAAGCAGCAGACGTAAAAATAAAAGGGAAAGCCGTAGATACCACCCGCAAATAGTCCACTGACAACTGCGACACATCACGTTCCATCCCGAATATCCCTATCAACGGAGTAGCACACGTCCAGATTAATGTAGTCCATACGATGGAAATCAACAAAGCCAACGTCAGATTATGCGATGCATAAGCCTGTGCCTTATCCATACGCTGTGCACCTATGCACTGGCCGACATTTACCTCCGAACCAACCTTGTTGATAAGAGCCAGGGAATTACTCGTCCAAGTCAGCACCCCGACTGCCCCAATAGCCGCAACCGATTTGCTACCCAAGCTTCCTACCCAAGCCATATCGGTAAAACTATAGGCCATTTGGACAAATGACGAGCCCATGACGGGAAGAGCCAGTCTCACCAGTTGTCCGCGAATAGAACCGCAGGTCAAATCTTTAACGTATTGCATCATAGGAATAAAAAAGCTGAAAAGCGGTGCAAAGATAGTGATAATCCGGAAGATTAGTCTTTTTTCATATTTATTATTAGGCAAAATGCAATAAAACAAACTACTTTTGCAGCCGAATTATCCTATACCGTTTGAACATCCAACCCATTATGAAATGAAATATCCATTGAACAAGAAAGAATTGAGATTTAAGAAAAAGAAGTTTCTTTATGCTTTTATATGCATCGCATTGGTGGTAGGCGTATACTGGATTCTGACCCGCGAGAAACAACCGGCCCCCGAAATTCCGGTGGTCTCCGTCATGCCCGTGGAGCAGCAAAATGTGGAAATCTTCGGAGAATACGTAGGACGCATACGTGCCCAACAGTTCGTGGAAGTACGTGCCCGTGTGGAAGGTTTCCTGGAGAACATGTTATTTGAAGAAGGCACGTACGTCAGCCGCAACCAGGTTCTTTTTGTCATCGACCAACGACAATACCGTGCCAAAGCCGACAAAGCGCGTGCACAATTAAAAAAAGACGAGGCACAAGCCCGAAAGGCCAAACGCGACTTGGACCGCATCAAGCCCTTGTACGAACAAAATGCAGCCAGCCAGTTGGATTTGGACAATGCCGTGGCAGCATACGAAACGGCTGTGGCCAGCGTGGGAATGAGCCAAGCCGATCTGGACCAAGCGGAACAAGAGCTGGGCTACACCATCGTGCGTTCCCCCATCTCCGGTCACATCAGCGAGCGGCATGTAGACTTGGGTACTTTGGTGGGCAGCGGCGGCAAATCGCTGTTGGCTACTATCGTCAAGAGCGATACGGTACTGGTGGACTTCAGCATGACCGCCCTCGACTACCTCAAGAGCAAGGAACGTAACGTAAATATCGGGCAAAAGGACCAGAACCGCTCTTGGCAGCCTACCGTCACCATCACGTTGCCGGACAACACGACCTATCCTTTCAAGGGATTGGTGGACTTTGCGGAACCCCAAGTAGACCCGCGGACCGGCACCTTCTCCGTACGTGCGGAAATGCCTAATCCGGACCACGTGCTGTTGCCGGGACAGTTCACAAAAGTCAAAGCCCTGCTTGATGTCCGCGAGAAGGCCACGGTGGTCCCGCAAAAGGCACTTATTATCGAAAAAGGCGGGGCTTACGTCTTTGTCATGCGTAAAGACTCCACCGTGGAACGGCGTTTCATCGAATTAGGACCGGAATTCGGGAACCACGTCGTAGTGGAACGCGGCCTGGTTCCGAACGAACAGCTTGTCACCGAAGGTTACCATAAGCTGACCCCCGGCATGAAAGTGCACGTAGCCACAGCTGAGACAAACGAAAAGAAACAGCAAACGAAAACTGCCCAATAATCAAGAAGCCCATGAAAGTGACTTATTTCATTGACCGTCCAGTGTTCTCGATGGTCATATCCATACTGATTGTCATCGTGGGATTCATAGGTCTGACCTTATTGCCCATTGACCAATATCCTCAAATTACGCCTCCGGTAGTCAAGATCAGCGCATCCTACCCGGGAGCCAGTGCGCTGACGGTATCGCAGGCCGTAGCCACCCCCATCGAACAGGAACTGAACGGAACACCGGGCATGCTGTATATGGAATCCAGTAGTTCCAATTCCGGAGGTTTTTCCGCCACGGTTACGTTCGACATCTCGGCCGACCCCGACTTGGCGGCTGTAGAAATACAGAACCGCGTGAAACTGGCAGAATCACGTCTGCCTGCCGAGGTGATACAAAACGGAATCTCCGTGGAGAAACAGGCTCCCAGCCAACTCATGACCTTATGCCTGACTTCCGACGACCCGAAATTCGATGAAATCTATCTGAGCAACTTTGCCACCATCAATGTGCTCGACGTATTGCGACGCATACCGGGTGTAGGCCGTGTGTCGAACATCGGAAGCCGCTATTACGCCATGCAGATATGGGTTCAACCGGACAAGTTGGCCAACTTCGGCCTGACGGTACAGGACGTGCAGAACGCCTTAAAAGACCAAAACCGCGAATCCGCAGCAGGCGTACTCGGACAGCAACCCATAGAAGGTTTGGACATCACCATCCCTATCTCTACCAAAGGGCGGCTCTCTACCGTCAGCCAATTCGAGGAAATCGTGCTCCGTGCCGATGCAGATGGCTCGCTCATCCGGCTGCGCGACGTGGCACGCATCTCGCTCGAAGCCCAGTCTTACAACACGGAAAGCGGTATCAACGGAGGGAATGCTGCCGTACTCGGCATTTACATGCTACCGGGAGCAAATGCCATGGAAGTGGCAGAGAACGTGAAAAAGGCCATGGACGAAATCAGCAAGAACTTTCCGGAAGGACTGGAATATGAGATTCCGTTCGACATGACGACTTACATTTCGGAATCCATCCACGAAGTGTACAAGACGCTCTTCGAAGCATTGGTATTGGTGATTTTCGTAGTTTTCCTTTCCCTGCAAAGTTGGCGTGCCACGCTGATACCCGTCGTGGCCGTACCGATTTCCCTTATCGGAACTTTCGGCTTCATGCTGATATTCGGATTCTCGCTTAACATGTTGACTTTGTTGGGACTGATTTTGGCCATCGGTATTGTGGTGGACGACGCTATCGTCGTGGTAGAGAACGTGGAACGCATCATGGAAGAAGAACATCTCGGCGCATACGAAGCCACAAAGAAAGCCATGACAGGATTGGCCGGTGCCCTGATAGCCACATCATTGGTATTGGCAGCCGTGTTCGTGCCAGTAAGCTTCCTGCCGGGCATCACGGGACAACTCTACCGCCAGTTCACCGTAACGATTGTGGTATCGGTACTGATTTCCACCGTAGTGGCCCTGACGCTAAGTCCGGTCATGTGCTCGCTCATCCTGAAACCGGCCGACCCGAACAAACCTAAAAACATCGTTTTCCGCAAAATCAACGAATGGTTGTCCGTCGGAAACCACAAATACATCCAAGGAATCCAAAAAGTCTTGATACATCCTAAACGAATCATTCTGAGTTTTTGCCTGGTCATCGGGCTGACTTTCGTCCTTCACCGTATGGTGCCGACCAGTTTCCTCCCGGTAGAAGACCAAGGATATTTCAAGGTGGAACTGGAGCTTCCGGAAGGAGCCACACTCGAACGTACACGGAACGTGACCGAACGTGCCATCCGTTACCTGATGGAGAACCCGGCTGTGGAATACGTACAAAACGTAACCGGAAGCAGCCCCCGCGTAGGTACGAGCCAAGCGCGTAGCGAACTGACCGTCATCCTGAAACCATGGGAGGAACGGGACAAGACCACGATTGATGAAGTCATGGCCGAGGTCAAAACGCATTTTAAGGAATACCCCGAATGCAAAGTCTACCTGTCCACCCCTCCGGTCATTCCCGGGTTGGGTTCATCGGGCGGCTTTGAGATGCAACTGGAGGCGCGTGGCGACGCCACATTCGAGAACCTCGTACAGGCCACCGACACCTTATTATATTATGCGGCGCAACGCAAGGAACTGTCGGGACTTTCATCTTCCCTCCAGGCCGAGATTCCGCAGCTTTATTTCGATGTGGACCGCGACAAGGTGAAACTGTCCGGCGTACCAATGGCCGACGTTTTCTCCACGATGAAAGCCTATACCGGGTCGGTCTACGTCAACGACTTCAACATGTTCAACCGTATCTACCGCGTGTACATACAGGCTGAAGCCGACTACCGTGAGCATCCCGAAAACATCAATTTGTTTTTCGTACGCGGAAGCAACAACGCCATGATACCACTGACCTCCTTAGGTACGACTTCCTATACGACGGGGCCGGGCAGCATCAAACGTTTCAACATGTTCAACAGTGCCATTATCCGAGGAGACGCCGCCGACGGTTACAGTTCAGGACAAGCCATGGAAGTCATCGAACAGGTAGCCCGCGAGCATCTGCCCGACAACATCGGCGTGGAATGGAGCGGACTGTCCTATCAGGAAAAACAAGCGGGCGGGCAGACCGGCCTCGTGCTGATGCTCGTGTTCATCTTCGTTTTCCTGTTCCTTGCAGCCTTGTATGAGAGTTGGATGGTACCCATCGCCGTACTGCTGTCCCTACCGGTAGCCGCCCTCGGTGCATACCTTGGCATCACGCTTTGTGGGTTGGAAAACGACATTTATTTCCAAATCGGACTGGTGATGTTGGTCGGACTGGCCGCAAAAAACGCCATCCTGATTGTCGAATTTGCCAAAGACGAAGTAGATCGTGGCGGAGACTTGGTAGCCTCGACCCTCCATGCGGCACGCCTGCGTTTCCGTCCCATCCTCATGACTTCACTGGCCTTCATTTTGGGCATGTTGCCCATGGTAGTGGCCAGCGGTCCCGGCTCGGCTAGCCGCCAAGCCATCGGCACGGGCGTATTCTTCGGTATGATAGTAGCCGTATCGGTCGGCATCCTGTTGGTACCGTTCTTCTTTGTGCTGATATACAAAGCCAAAGGCAAATTCAACCGCAAACGCCTTTCCGCTGCCGGACTCATCCTATTGGCAGCCGGCACAGGACTGTCGTCCTGCCAAATCGGCAAATCCTATACCCGTCCGGATATGCCCCTGCCTGCCCGGCTCGACACGCTTACGCAAGACACGGCATCCATAGGCGACCTCTCGTGGTGGGAACTTTACAACGACACCACTCTTCAACAACTGATCCACCGGGCACTCACGTACAATAAAGACCTGAAAATAGCATCGGCACGAATGAATGAGCTGGCGGCCCTGAAACGCATCGACTTTGCGAACATGTTTCCACAAGCCACCGCTCGCCTGAACGGCAATCGTGAAACGACAAACTACGGCGGTGACAATTTCGATGCCGACTCGGAACTCAGCCTTACCGCTTCCATTTCTTGGGAACTTGACTTGTGGGGCAACCTCCGTTGGGCACGAGACCGCAGCACGGCGGAATTTCTGGCTTCGGTGGAAAACTGCCGGGCCGTAAAAATGGGGTTGGTGGCACAGGTGGCACAGTCTTACTTCGAACTGATGGCGTTGGACAACGAACTGGCCATCGTGCGCCGTACGTTGGAAGCTCGGCGAGAAGGCGTACGGTTGGCAGAAATCCGTTTCAAGGGTGGGCTGACCTCCGAAATCGTATTCCAACAAGCTAAAGTGGAATTGGCCAAGACGGCCACCATGGTACCAGACCTGGAACGCAGGATTTCCCTGAAAGAAAGCGAAATCGCACTCTTGACTGGTGATTTCCCCTACGCCGTAAACCGCAACATCCTACCCGAAGAAATACAGTTGCCCGACGCTCTTCCCTTGGGGTTGCCCTCCACGCTTCTGGAACGACGCCCCGACATACGGAAAGCCGAACGGGAGCTGATGGCAGCCCATGCCGAAGTTGGATTGGCTTACACCAACATGTTCCCCCGCCTGGCACTGACCGCCACATTAGGTACGGAAAGCGAAACGCTTCGGGATTTCCTGAAATCGCCCTACTCCTACCTTGCAGGCAACTTACTGAGCCCCCTCTTTGCCATGGGCAAAAACCGTGCAGCCCTGAAAGCGAAACGAGCCGCTTACGAAGGTGCCGTGGCCGAATATGAGCAAACAGTGCTCACAGCCTTCAAGGAGACACATGACGCCATCATCAACTTCAACAAAATAAAAGACATCTACGAGTCGCGCCGCCAACTGGCCGAAGCTTCGCGCACGGCAGTGGAGTTGGCACAACTGCAATACATCAACGGGGTCATCGGTTACCTGGACCTTCTGGACGCCCAACGTAACTACTTCGACGCCCAAGTGTCGTTGAGCAACGCCGTGTGCAACAAACAGCTGATGATTATCAACCTCTATAAAGCCCTAGGCGGAGGTTGGAAGTAAAATCACCTTTACAGTCCCGTCCCCCGTTTCCCGATGCCTCTCATCGGAAAAACGGGGGACGGGGCTATCATCCTTCCCTTTTCCGGAAATCAGTTTTTGTGTTCTTCTTCCTCCTTCCGTTTCTTTTCTTGAATCAAACTCATGAAAGCCGAAGATATAAGACCAGTGGGAATGGCTATCATCGCAATGCCTACCATACAAATCACACCGCTCAGCAACCGTCCCAATGCCGTAACCGGATAGACATCCCCATAACCCACGGTGGTGAACGTCACCACAGCCCACCAAAAACCGTCGCCGATATTGGCAAAGGCTTCGGGTTGTGCCTCGTGTTCGATATAGTACATCAGGATGCCCGAAAACCCTAAGAGGATGCCACAAGCCGTACAAGCCGTTATCAATTCATCCTTCACCATCTGCAACACACGTCCGATAAGTTGGAACGAGCGGGAATAGCGTATCAACTTAAAAATCATTAAGATGTAGGCCAGTACCGCCAAATGTACAAAGATGGTCTCCCGATACAGGTAAATGATGAGAAAAGGGATGACAGCCACAAAATCTATCAAACCATAAAACGAAAACAAATACCTGAAACGGGAACGCCAAGCACGATACTGACGATATTGGACAGGAGCTGCTATGATGCGCAACACATATTCGACCGTAAAGACGAAGGAGGCCAAATAACAAAAGCTGTATAATTGCAGGCGATAAGGTGCAGAGGACTCGAAAGAACTGCAAATCACGGAGAAAATCGCCCCGACAATGAAAAACAAGACCGTATAGCGGAACCACCTTGTCGTTAAATATCGGTGTACGGCAAGATACAACTTTTCATGATGAATCACGAACCTCTTCCTGCCCCGAGCCGAAATCGTAGGATGCGCCCTGTGTTTTATTTCCATTTTATCACTAATTAAACATCCAAAGGTAACATTTTATTCTTGAACCTCCATCTCCTTATTAGTTTTTATAAAGAAGAATCGCGTTGATATATAATATATATTAAAATCATGTTTTTTATACCTATTTTCTTGTCTATCCTAAAACATTTCATTATAATTGTCAAATTCAGGAGATAAAGATGTAGTTGGCATTCAGCCCTACAAGAACAAGGGGGTGAGAAAAGGCTATTTTTGTTTATTAAAAAACGGACGCTTATGAAACAGAAAATTCTCAGCTTAATCATTATTCTAATGGCAGGAGCACAGCCCTTATTTCCTTTCGAGTGGGAAGAAGACACCTTGACCAAAGAGGTGGACTTTAGTGAGGAGGTAGACGATGTTGTACAAGATGGTGATGCTTGGTGCGTCTATGCCTCCATGGAAGCGGTAGACGGTACGGAGCAATGTACGCATTGTTTTAACTATATCCACAATTTCTTAGTTGGAAAAGACTACAACGTCTATGGTTCATCTTACATTCCTGATGACAAATACAAAGCTGCGATGGAGATGTTCAATAATAATTCTAACTCGACATGCACTTCCAAAGAAACTTTCTCAAAGTTCGGAGTGGCAGGAGGAGACAACCGCTTCTTTGAATCGGAAGGATATAACAATGTCAGCGGTACGACTTTTGCGAAACAACTGATGGATCCAAACGAATACATATCCTCTCCCGTTTTATTGCAAAAAGCAGACGGAGAATTTGGACATTGCGTCGTATTCGTACGCTCTCAATATTATAATAAAGATTGGTACGACCGCTCAAGTTCCATAACGATAATGGATCCATACAGGGGTTGTGAAGAAGAAATAAGTTATGGACAATTGATGGAATATGATGCAGTATATAGCAAATAAACAAAAGACTCTATCTTTATCTTTAACATTAAAATAATATAGTTATGAGAAATAAAATATTCTTTTTCGTTTCACTGATTGTTTCTGGTACATTACTTTCTTGTGTAAATACAAGTATCAACATGGAAGGGCCTTCAGCCACCGCCCCTAAGGCATTGCCAGTATATGCCCTTCAAGCAGCCGCCCTACTGCCGGGAGGAAGCCTGTACACCCCCATCACAGAAGGTGCTCGCGACACCATTTTAAGCAAAATCCAAAAATATGAAACACGACAAAAGGATAAAAGTGTCGCAGTTTCCACCAAATCACTACGGAATATCCGTTACTTTCCTGTAATAGAAGCATTCAAAGATAGTACAGACCACGTACAACATTATCGGGCATCGAAAGGTGTAGTCTGCCTGAATGAAACAAGCCACATTTACTATGGGGCAGAATATCAAGACCGAAGCAATTTTAAGAAAGAAGACAACCTCTACATGTACAACGGCATCAAGGAAGTACACGGACAGAAATTTGCCGACGAAACGGTAAGACGGTACAAGGCCATCAAGTGGACTGTTGGTAAATATTTTAAGGACGGAAAAATGTCCAATAAAATGGACTATGCCATCCAAGAGTCTGACGATGGCAGTTTCTTTATGCTAAAATCCACTACCCTATACGGTGGTAGTAACGACATCTGCTATTTCAAAGACGGCAAGCCGTATATTTGTAAAGAAGGTAAAGATGGCACCATCATCGGAAAAGAACTGCAATAAGGCACTTGGCCGACACTCCTTTCAAAGAGGGCACATTTGTGTCCTCCACAATTTAACGGGCGGTCCTGTCTTACACTACCTTTTTCACCTCCTTAACATAATACATTTAGAATGAACCATGACTGGATTTAATACAACCATGAGATATAATTTATTCTTTTTCGCACTATTGTTTGGAATCAGTATTTTATCTTCTTGTGTAAATACTGACATTACGGCTGAAGAACCTACAGCCATCGTCCCTAAAGTGTCCCCCGTACATGCCATTCAACCCAAAGCCCTGTTACCGGGTGGAAGCCTATTCACCGCGCTCACCGAAGGCGGCCGTGACACCATTTTGAGCAAAATCCGAAGAATCGAGAACCAACAAAAAAGAAAGAATCCAATCTTTACCGCCCAAATTAAACGAGATTTCCATTACTTCCCTATAGTGGAAGAATTCAGTGAGAACAGCAAAACCTATTACCGGCCATCCAAAGACGTTGTATGTGTGGATGAAACTATTCCTACTTACTATATAGCTTATTACCACGACCGGAGCAACTTTAAGAAAGAAGATAACCTTTTCATGTACAATGGCGTAAAAGAAGTGCTCGGGCAAGAATTTGCCGATGATATGGTAAGGCGGTACAAGGCGAACAAATGGACTATTTCATATTCATATACTGGTGGAGGGCTAAATGATGATATTGATTATGCCATCAAAGAGTCTGATGACGGTAGTTTCTTCCTCCTAAAACACATTTCACCACCATACGGCCGTAGCATCAATGCCTGCTATTTCAAAGACGGCAAGCCGTACATCTGCAAGAAAGATGACGACGGTTCCATCATCGGAAAAGAACTGCAATGAGATACTTGACCGACCGAACGGAATTTACCGAGTACACAAAGGTATTTACCGTAATTTAATTGTCCCAAACTCCGGCATATATAACCTTTTTTATGTAACTTTGCAAGTCCTAAAAAGAAATACATAAAAACGTTATATACAATGGAATTAGCAAGTAAATACAATCCGGCCGACGTAGAGGGCAAATGGTACCAATACTGGCTCGACCACAAGCTTTTCAGTTCTAAACCCGACGGACGAGAACCTTATACGGTAGTCATCCCGCCCCCCAATGTGACGGGGGTGCTCCACATGGGGCACGTGCTCAACGAAACCATTCAGGACATCCTCGTGCGCCGCGCCCGTATGGATGGTAAAAACGCTTGTTGGGTGCCGGGTACCGACCATGCTTCCATCGCCACCGAAGCCAAGGTGGTAAACCGTTTGGCGGAAAAGGGCATCAAGAAGACTGACCTCACCCGCGAAGAGTTCCTGAAATATGCTTGGGAATGGACGGACGAACACGGTGGCATTATCCTGAAACAGTTGCGTAAACTGGGAGCCAGTTGCGATTGGGATCGCACGGCCTTCACCATGGATGAGAAACGGAGCGAAAGCGTCATCAAGGTATTCTGCGACCTGTACGACAAAGGATTGATTTACCGTGGCGTGCGCATGGTGAACTGGGATCCGAAAGCCCTGACAGCCCTCTCGGACGAAGAGGTGATTTACAAGGAAGAACACAGCAAGCTGTACTATCTGAAATATATGGTAGCCAATGAAAACGGCCAACCGGACGGAAGCGGACGCTATGCCGTGGTAGCCACCACGCGCCCCGAAACCATCATGGGCGACACGGCGATGTGTATCAACCCGAACGACCCGAAGAACACGTGGCTGAAAGGACAAAAGGTGATTGTGCCTCTGGTAGGCCGCTGTATCCCCGTCATCGAAGACGACTATGTGGACATCGAGTTCGGAACGGGTTGCCTGAAGGTGACACCGGCACACGACGTGAACGACTATATGTTGGGCGAGAAATACAACCTGCCTTCCATCGACATCTTCAACGACAACGGCACGATTAGCGAGGCTGCCGGGATGTACGTGGGCATGGACCGTTTCGACGTGCGCAGGCAAATCTGCATCGACTTGGAAAAAGCAGGATTGTTGGAGAAAGTGGAAGACTATACCAACAAGGTGGGCTTCTCCGAACGCACCAACGTGCCCATCGAACCGAAGCTTTCCATGCAATGGTTCCTGAAGATGGAACACTTGGCGCAAATCGCTTTGGAGCCGGTGATGAAGGACGAAATCAAGTTCTATCCGGCCAAATACAAAAACACTTACCGTCACTGGATGGAGAACATCAAAGACTGGTGCATAAGCCGACAGTTGTGGTGGGGACACCGCATCCCGGCCTACTACCTGCCGCAAGGCGGATTCGTGGTGGCCGAGACCGCCGAAAAAGCACTCGAACGAGCCAAGGAGAAGACCGGTGACACCAACCTGACTGCATCCGACCTACGTCAGGACGAGGACGCACTGGACACTTGGTTCTCCAGTTGGTTATGGCCGATTTCGCTGTTCGACGGCATCAACCATCCGGGCAACGAAGAACTCAACTACTATTACCCCACGTCCGACCTCGTAACGGGTCCGGACATCATCTTCTTCTGGGTAGCGCGCATGATCATGGCAGGCTACGAATACGAAGGGAAGATGCCGTTCAAGAACGTGTACTTCACCGGCATCGTGCGCGACAAATTAGGACGCAAGATGAGTAAGTCGTTGGGTAACAGCCCCGACCCGCTCGATTTGATAGAACGATACGGTGCTGACGGCGTACGTATGGGAATGATGCTGTCCGCCCCGGCAGGTAACGACATCCTGTTCGACGACGCACTCTGCGAGCAAGGCCGCAACTTCAACAACAAGATATGGAACGCCTTCCGCCTCGTGAAAGGCTGGCAGACGGCCAACATCGCGCAACCGGAAACGGCAGCCATCGCCACACGTTGGTTCGATGCCATGCTGAGAACCACAGCAAGGGAAGTGGCAGACTTGTTCAAAAAGTACCGTCTGAGCGAGGCCCTCATGGCCGTGTACAAGCTGTTCTGGGACGAGTTCTCCAGTTGGTACCTCGAAATGGTCAAACCGGCTTACGGACAGCCCATCGACAACAAGACGTACGAACAGACCTTGTCGTTCTTCGACACGCTGTTGAAACTCCTGCACCCGTTCATGCCTTTCATCACCGAAGAACTTTGGCAACACATCTATGACCGCCTGCCGGGTGAGAGCATCATGATTTCACCGCTCCACACCGCTGCACCGACGGAAGACGATGCCACACTTATCTCCCATGTCGAAAACGTAAAAAGCATCGTGGCCGGCGTGCGTACCGTACGCAACCAAAAGAACATCGCCCCGAAAGAGGCATTGACATTGGAAGTCGTGGGCGGGAATCCGGAAGCAGACTTTGAAGGTGTCATCAAGAAAATGGGCAATCTGAGTGCCGTCAACACTGTGGTACAGAAAGGCGAAGGCACGGCTTCGTTCATGGTGGGCACGACGGAATATGCCGTACCGTTGGGCAACCTGATAGACGTGGAAGCGGAAATCGCCAAACAAGAAGCCGAACTGAAACACTTGGAAGGCTTCCTTGCAGGTGTCTTGAAAAAGCTTTCCAACGAACGTTTCGTAGCCAACGCCCCCACTGCCGTGGTGGAAATGGAACGCAAGAAACAAGCCGATGCCGAAAGCAAAATCGCGGCTTTGAAAGAAAGTTTGGCCAAGTTGAAGAAGTAAAGCCCTTCACCACTATTATTGGAAGCAACCGTTTGCACGCCCTACCAAGCATGCAAACGGTTCTTTTTATTTCCAACTCCCCCTATTCATCCATAAAATCAAACCAAGTGCTTTTTTAACAGAGTTTTCTTTGTCCGAACCCCGCTTTTCACTACCTTAGCCCACGACAATAACATATCGTTAACTCAAAAACACATTTTACTATGGAGCATCTCCTGTTTTGGATGATTCCCGTATCATCCTTGTTGGCATTGCTGCTGGCTTGGTACTTCTACCGCCAGATGATGAGAGAGAGTGAAGGCACACCGGCCATGCAGAAAATCGCCTCGCATGTGCGCCAAGGTGCCATGTCGTACCTGAAACAACAGTACAAAATCGTGGGACTGGTCTTTCTGGCACTCGTCGTGCTGTTTTCGGTCATGGCCTACGGCTTCAACCTGCAAAACTCATGGGTACCGATAGCCTTCCTCACCGGTGGTTTTTTCTCCGGACTTTCCGGCTTTTTGGGCATGAAAACGGCTACCTACGCATCGGCACGTACTGCCAACGCTGCCCGTAACTCCCTGAACAAAGGACTGCGCGTGGCTTTCCGAAGCGGCGCGGTCATGGGGTTGGTCGTTGTCGGCCTCGGCCTGTTCGACATCTCTTTCTGGTATCTCCTTTTGGATGCCTTTATCCCTGCCGACATCTACGCCCCGACAGCCAAACTCTGCATGATTACCACCACCATGCTGACCTTCGGCATGGGAGCCAGCACGCAGGCCCTGTTCGCCCGTGTGGGAGGCGGCATCTACACGAAAGCGGCTGACGTGGGTGCGGACTTGGTAGGCAAGGTGGAAGCCGGTATCCCGGAAGACGACCCGCGCAACCCGGCCACGATAGCCGACAACGTGGGCGACAACGTGGGCGACGTGGCCGGTATGGGGGCCGACCTGTACGAGTCTTATTGCGGTTCCATCCTGGCCACCTCCGCATTGGGTGCCGCTGCATTCATGGCAGGAGGCGACGTGGACATGCAGTTCAAGGCGGTCATTGCCCCGATGCTGATAGCCGCAGTGGGCATCCTGCTCTCCATTTTAGGCATATTTTCCGTGCGCACCAAGGAAGACGCAGGCATGAAAGACCTGCTCAACTCCCTGTCCGTAGGCACGAACCTGAGTTCCGCCCTGATTGTCGTGGCGACCTTCCTTATCCTTTGGGTGTTGCAGATAGACAACTGGCTGAACATTTCGTTTGCCGTGGTCATCGGGCTTTTGGTAGGTATCGTCATCGGACGCTCCACGGAATATTACACGTCACAGTCCTACCGCCCCACCCAACTGTTGGCTGAGAGCGGAAAAACGGGCCCGGCCACGGTCATCATATCCGGTATCGGGTTGGGCATGGTGTCCACCACCATCCCAGTGATAGCCGTCGTCATCGGCATCATCCTTTCCTATTGGCTAGCTGCAGGGTTCGACTTTGCCAACGTGAGCATGGGGCTTTACGGCATCGGTATCGCCGCCGTGGGCATGCTCTCCACCTTGGGCATCACCTTGGCCACGGACGCTTACGGCCCCATAGCCGACAACGCGGGCGGAAACGCTGAAATGAGCGGACTGGGCGAGGCCGTGCGCAAACGCACGGATGCTTTGGATTCGTTGGGTAACACCACGGCAGCTACCGGCAAAGGCTTTGCCATCGGCTCGGCAGCCCTGACGGGACTGGCATTGTTAGCATCCTATATCGAAGAAATCCGCATCGGTCTGACGCGCTTGGGCGAAACTGTACTGACCCTGCCGAACGGCGACACGTTGGCCATACATGATGCTTCGTTCACCGACTTCATGACCTACTATGACGTGACGCTGATGAACCCGAAAGTCCTCTCGGGCATGTTCATCGGCAGCATGATGGCTTTCCTTTTCTGCGGGTTGACCATGAACGCCGTAGGGCGTGCAGCAGCCCACATGGTAGAGGAAGTGCGGCGGCAGTTCCGTGAAATCAAGGGCATCCTGAGCGGAGAAGCCGAACCGGATTATGCCCGTTGCGTGCAGATTTCCACCAAAGGCGCACAACGAGAAATGGTCTTCCCTTCGCTACTGGCCATCGTAGCTCCCATCGTTACCGGACTGGTATTCGGCGTGCCGGGCGTCATCGGCCTTTTGGTCGGCGGCTTGTCGGCCGGTTTCGTGTTGGCTATCTTCATGGCCAACTCCGGTGGTGCCTGGGACAATGCCAAGAAATATATCGAAGAAGGTAATTTCGGCGGGAAGGGCGGCGAGGTACACCGTGCCACCGTGGTGGGCGACACCGTGGGCGACCCGTTCAAGGACACTTCCGGCCCAAGCCTGAACATCCTCATCAAGCTCATGTCGATGGTGGCCATCGTCATGGCCGGACTCACCGTCTCGTGGAGCCTGTTCTGACCTTAACTTTATACTATATAAAACCTTCCCCTCCGTCTTATCTTCACGATAAACGGAGGGGATTTCTGCACAATAAACACATAAAAACAAATATTCTTGAATCTAATTCACCCAATCGGATATTTCCCTGTATTTTTCACTATACTAAAAGTGTCACGCCCTCAATTTACAAATTAATCCCATTCTCCTCTATATCCCGACAAAAAGACATTGTTTTAATCCTTTACGCTTGTTTTAAATTGAGAAAACAGCATCAGATAAAGCCCCAAAAGAGAATAATCATACAAAGAAGCTGTGTATTTCCGCATAAATCCTGCATATATGCAAATCAATCTCAAGAGATTGAAAAATCGTTTGGCTGAAAGCGATTTTCCGATGTGCGCAGAACGAACGGAAAACATATACCACACGACTTAAAACCAAGCTCCAAACGCCCCCCAAACAAGATTTTAAGCATACGAAAAACACTATTTGAACTCATTTTGTTTCCAAAAAACAAAAAACAAACGGATAGGAATTGCGACATTTCGCTTACATCCTATCCGCATCTGTTCGTATGATTCGACATAAAGGCGAAACAAAAAACGGGAAAAACACCCGACGGCTTACACTCTGCCTTTTCCCCAACACGCGAGAATGCCCTCGCACGGAACAAAACGCCTTCTGTCCGAAAATACGCGATTCTCGTCCCATGAGATTTGACATTCTGACATTTTGATAAATCCTCGCACCCGGCAAAACCCAAACGGACTTGACTTTGCCCTCACCCAATCGCGATTTTGTCCGTTCAAGGGATACCTTATTCCTCCAAAAGCTTTTTCAGGAAATCATCCAAATCTTCGTCCAACCCCTTCAGCAATTCACCGTCCACAATCACCGTCTCATCGTCCACAAGGTACAAGTCGCAAAGCGTTTCCTTGTCCTCATCCACCAGGACGAAAGAATAAGGCTTCAATAAGGACAGGTTCTCCAACGTATCTTTCATATTTTGGATACACTGGCGCAACACGGGCGTAATCTCTTCATAGAAATCCTCATCTCCGTTATCCATCCACTGCTCTACTACGCAACGCGTCAGCTCTTCATCGTCATCGTTGAACGCCAACAACTCGCCGGAATCGGCTTTTACCTGAAGATGGATATCCGTCAAGGCCAAATCCTCCCGGCCTTGCGGGTATTTGGCTGCAATCTTCCTGAGTGCACGTTCAATCTGCTGGATGGTCTGTGAAGTGGCTTTCATAATCTGTCATTTTTGTCTATAGTTATATCAAAGGTACAAAAAAAACAGTATCGGAAAACATTCCAGTACCAAAATTTAAGGAAGAGAAGCGAAAAAAACATCATGATATCCGAAGAAAGTACCCATACAACAAACTTCCCCCGGACGCAGCCGGAAAACCCGACCCCGTCCGGGGGACAATACAACTTATCGTCAATCCCGCCGATTTACAACCCGCGTCCGTGACAGTTCTTAAATTTCTTTCCGCTACCGCAAGGACAAGGGTCGTTACGTCCCGGAAGCTTCTCAGCCACTACCGGTTGCTGCTTCTGCGGTTCACGCGTATCCTGACGGGCAGCTGCCTCCTGGTTGGGGTCGGTCAAGTCCTCGCGGGATTCCACGTATCTCTCCTGACGAGGAGCCGGTTCCGGTTCGGCCTCACGCACCTGTTCGGGCTGCTGCACCGGAATCTGCCCGCGCATCAGTACGCTGACGGTCTGGTTATTGATCTTGTCCACCATGGCATCGAAGAGCTTCACGCTTTCGAGTTTGAAAATCAACAAGGGGTCTTTCTGTTCGTAGCTGGCGTTCTGTACGGAATGTTTCAGCTCGTCCAGTTCGCGCAAGTTCTCTTTCCACGCCTCGTCGATGGTATGCAGCATGATGGCCTTCTCGAAAGCCTTCACGATGGAACGGCTTTCCGTTTCGTAAGCCTCTTTGAGTGGAGTGGAAATCTGATAAATACGACGTCCGTCCGTCACGGGCACCATGATGTTCTCATACATGTGCCCTTGTGCCTCATACACCTGTTTGATGACAGGCTGGGCCACAGCAGCCAACATATCCGTCTTTTGCTTGAAACGTTCCATGGCAGCCTGGAAGGCCTTTTCGCACAAATCTTCACGCTTCATGCTGTTCATCTCGTCCTCCGTAAACGGCACTTCCATGGCCATGACCTCGATAAAGCCTTCCTTGCAACCCTGATAGTCGTTATTCTCGATGATGTTCACGCAACGGTCCCAAATCATATTGGAGATGTCCATCCCGATACGCTCCCCCATCAGGGCGTGGCGACGCTTCTCATAAACCACCGTACGCTGTTTGTTCATCACGTCGTCGTATTCCAACAGACGCTTACGCACACCGAAGTGGTTCTCTTCCACCTTCTTCTGGGCACGCTCGATGGCATTGCTGATCATCTTGTGTTCAATCATCTCGCCATCTTCAAAGCCCAACTTGTCCATAACCCTGGAAATCCGTTCGCTGGCAAACAGACGCATCAGTTTGTCCTCCAAAGAGACGAAGAAGACGGATGAACCCGGGTCTCCCTGACGTCCGGCACGACCGCGCAACTGACGGTCTACACGGCGGCTCTCATGACGTTCCGTACCGATAATGGCCAAACCGCCGGCTTTCTTCACCTCGTCGCTCAGCTTGATGTCGGTACCACGACCGGCCATGTTGGTGGCAATGGTCACCGTGCTGCTTTGTCCGGCCTGCGCCACGATATCCGCCTCCTGTTGGTGCAACTTGGCGTTCAACACGTTGTGAGGAATCTTACGCATCTGCAACATCTTGCTCAACATCTCGGAAATCTCCACCGAAGTCGTACCGACCAAAACGGGACGTCCGGCCTTTACCAGTTCTTCTATTTCCGTGATGACGGCCTTATACTTTTCACGCTGTGTCTTATACACACGGTCGTTCATGTCCTTACGTGCAATCGGACGGTTGGTCGGAATCTCCACCACATCGAGTTTATAGATGTCCCAGAACTCTCCGGCCTCGGTCACGGCCGTACCGGTCATACCCGCCAACTTATGATACATGCGGAAATAGTTCTGCAAGGTAATCGTGGCAAAAGTCTGGGTGGCAGCCTGCACCTTGACATGTTCCTTGGCTTCCACAGCCTGATGCAAGCCGTCGCTCCAACGGCGCCCGTCCATGATACGTCCCGTCTGCTCGTCCACAATCTTCACCTCGCCGTCGATGATGACATATTCATCGTCGCGGTTGAACATGGTGTAAGCTTTCAGCAACTGCTGCAAGGTATGCATACGCTCGCTCTTCACGGCATAATCGGAATAGAGCTGGTCTTTCTTCATCACGCGCTCTTCGTCGGAAAGCGACTTGTCTGCCTCCAAAGCCGACATGGCCGACGTGATGTCTGGCATGACGAACAAATCCGGATCGGAAGTAGCCTTAGACAACCAGGCAAAGCCCTTGTCCGTCAAATCCACGCTGTTCAACTTCTCATCCACAACGAAATACAACGGTTCCACAGCCTCGGGCATGCGCTTGTTGTTGTTTTCCATATAGATTTCCTCGGTCTTCAACATACCGGACTTGATTCCCTGCTCGGACAAATACTTGATCAAAGGTTTGTTCTTGGGTAACGCCTTATGGCTACGGTACAGTTGCAGGAATCCCTGCTCCACCTTTTCCTTGTCTCCCGAAGCTATCATCTGCTTGGCCTCGGCCAGATATTGCGTAGCCAACTGGCGCTGTACGCCCACCAACTTCTCTACCAAAGGCTGGTATTGTTCGAACAACTGGTCATCGCCTTTAGGCACAGGCCCGGATATAATCAACGGCGTACGGGCATCGTCGATCAATACGGAGTCGACCTCGTCCACGATGGCGTAATTGTGTGCACGTTGCACCAAATCCTTGGGATTCGTTGCCATATTGTCGCGCAAGTAGTCGAAACCGAACTCGTTGTTCGTTCCGAACGTGATGTCGGCCAGATAGGCACGACGGCGGGCGTCGCTGTTGGGCTGATGCTTGTCGATACAGTCCACACTCAAACCGTGGAACATGTAGAGCGGCCCCATCCACTCGGAGTCACGCTTGGCCAGATAGTCATTGACCGTCACCACATGCACGCCGTTTCCGGTCAGGGCATTCAGGAACACAGGCAGGGTTGCCACCAATGTTTTACCCTCTCCGGTCGCCATCTCGGCAATCTTGCCTTGGTGCAGCACGACACCACCGAAAAGCTGCACGTCGTAGTGTATCATATTCCACACCGTATCGTTTCCTCCGGCCGTCCAATGATTGTGGTAATGCGCCGTGTCGCCCTCAATGTCCACGAAATCGAACTTTGCCGCCAACTCGCGGTCAAAATCGTTGGCCGTCACGTCCACGATTTCCTGAGTGGCAAAACGCTCGGCCGTGGACTTCACGATGGAGAACACCACCGGCATGACTTCGTTCAAAGCCTGTTCGTAGCGTTCCAACACGTCTTTCTCCAACTTGTCAATCTGCGAAAAAAGAGAAGAACGGTCTTCAATCGGCATTTCTTCCACCTTTGCCTTCAACTCTGCAATTTTAGCCTTGAGGTCGTCGGCCGAAGACTGCACGTACTTTTTCACTTCCTGCGTCTTGGCACGCAGGGCATCATTACTGAGTGCCTGAATTTCAGGGTAAGCTTTTTTCACGGTCTCTACCAACGGCTGAATCAACTTCATGTCCCGGGTAGACTTATTCCCGAAAAGCTTGCTCAAAAACTTGTTTATATCCATATATTTTGTTTTGTTTTTTATTCACGCGATGCGCTTTGCGCTTCTTTGCGCAAAGTTAATCAAAAAAAGTAAAAGAATAGAAAATTATTTAAATATCTTCATCAGCGGACGGCCGATAAAGGGGCTGCGGAACATGCGTTGGGAGCGCGGATACGCATGAAACGGGCCACAGTGGGGGCGATACAATCCACCGTCACCGGCGTCTTTACCGTTTCAGGCCGTACGTTACACCCAAAAAAGAAAATGGGAAAACCTACGTATGAAGCCCTTTCCAAGGTCTGTTCATGCGTCTCTTCGTTGACAACCTTCCAACCTGGAGATACTTCAATGAAAATATCTCCCGAACGCATCTGGTTGAAGCTGTTCCTCAAACGGCGTATTTCGGTCTCTCCCGCAGACAAAGCCAACCGTTGGGAAGTGTACACGTCTTTTACACCGGCCATCTGTATCAAGAAAGCCTGCGCACGTGTCAGCACGTCGCTCAAATTCAGTTGTTTGTCTTCTATAAGTTTCTGGTTTAAGAACAGTTGCGAGCCGAACTCCGTCTCGACATACTGCCCTTGGCCATATACTGCCATCAGGTACATGTTCAACAACGCAGAAGCACGCGTCACGCTGAACGTACCGGTGGGTATACGGTATTTCGAGAAATCGGTGATTTCGTCATCGGTATATCCCGTAGAAGTAACGACCAATAAAAAACGCCCGGCTCCTACTTTCTTTTCCAACATCGTAATCAACTCTGCCAATTCAAGGTCAAGGCGCACATACGTGTCCTGCAACTCTACCGGAACCTCGGCTACCGGCTTATGATCAAACGTCCCTGCATAATACGTCAGAGACAGGAAATCCGTCACAAGGTCTTCGCCCAACTCGGTATGATCCAAACAATGTTTGGCGAAACGGTTGACTTCGTCATTGACATAGGCACTGGTCTTGAACTCATAAATCTTACGGTCCCCTGCAAACTTATGTGTGAACCCCTTGCTCTCTTGAGGCGAAATAAAGAAATTGAAATTCTCTACAATCGGACTGATTGGGGTCCAGGACAAATCGGAAATACGACCGGACAAACGGTCGGAAACATCATAACGTAAGGCCCAATCCGGATACTGGCCATAATAAGACGTACTGCTCCACTGCCCGGAAGCATTGTCTATCCAAAAAGCACCGTCGGCGGCATGCCCGGCTGCTAAGATTGCAGCATCGGCATCCGGGGCAATGCTGTACACCAAAGCCCGCCCTCCGGTAGCCATCTTCAGTTCATCGGTGACGGTCGATACATTCAACGCCACCGGAGAGTACTTCTCGGAAGTCAGCCATCCCTCGCACGCTGTGTCGTCCACACAATACATCGGACGCAAAGTCTTACGATCCATCCAACGTCCGCCCACGATTCCATTATCGTAAGGCACCGTGCCCGTCATGATACATGCCACTGCCGAGGCACGGTCTATGTGGGAAAAAGGATAGGCTGCATCCATATAGCTACGCCCGTCGCGCATCACCTTATTGAAACCTCCGGCTCCGAAAAGCGAAGAAAAGGCTTCCATATAGTCCGTACGCAACTGGTCTATCGTCACGTTGACCACCAACCGAGGGACAGGATGCGACGTCTGGGCTTCCATATTGGCCCAGGTCAGTACCATAATCAACGGAGTCAGAAAACGATAGCTTCTATAATGCATGGCTTGCTTATTTTTCTTTTTTTCGATAGCTTATCCAATAACTACACGAACGTAGCAACAAAGCTAAGGCCAAAGGTACAATTACCACACAGAAATCTTGTGGTATCAGGGCAGAAAAAAACATAAATAATATTAAAACCGACGCGTTTAATGGATGGTAGTAAGTTTTTCTCCTTTTAACTGCACACCAAACCACCCACGGCATGGCCACCAACGGAATGGGATTGAAGACCCAAATCTGCCAATTCGAGCCTACTGTGGGATGAACGGAGAAGAAAAAGAGAAACGTGACCACCAATCCGATTCCTCCGACCAATGACATCAAAAAAATGTCTATCCCCCAAAAACATGCATGACGCCACCGTTCCACTACGGTCAACCCCGCCACGCAAAAGAAAAGTATCCATGCTGACAGTGCCGGAGACCAAGGGAATTCTTTCTGTATTTCCACATCACGCCCTTCAACCACTTCCGATTGAGACAACACCAACGGCCGCGTACTGCCGTCAGATTCCTGAATCACCGCGTCATTGGCGTAACGCAACAAATAAAAAGGAGCGAACATCTCGTCACGTACAGAAATAGGACGGTCGGCCTCCGCCCCCAAACAAATGTCATTACCCAATTCCGCCCAAGGATGCTGAGCCGTATACTGATGAATAATCTCGCGACATGTACGGACAGTGTCCTGTTCCGGATAAATAATCTTTCCTTCCACAGCCTCCTCTATACGGTCGCGCGCCCGCGTCGTACAATTATCATAAAGAAAGTTGTAGCGGTATTCCCTGTTTTCCGGACGCATATTCTCTACCAACAACGTCCAAAGCCGTTCCTTCTCCGACGCACTCAGATTCAGCACTTGCTGATAGACGGTCGACCCGCGCTCTTCATATTCCTCGGCAAAGTAAGCAAAAGGCAAGGCTCCAATCTGATAATCACACTCGCCTCGCGTAAAGCGCCATATAAAATTCGGACGGTTAAAGCTGAACACCCCGTAATTAAAAACCCAATCCTCCGCCGTGGTATATGATTTCACACGAATGGCCGTATGGCCATACAAAGAATAAACCTCGGTTCCGGGAGAACAAGTCAAAAGGCTAACCTCAACAGAGTCGGCCCGAAAGGCATGAGCCACTCCTCCTATATATAATAGGGTGTATAAAAACAAAAATCTCAAATATCTCATTCCATGCCATATTTAGCTTTGCAAAGTTAGTGCATTTTCCCTTTTGCCCCATGCCATTCACAGAAAAAAGCGAGACGAGCATCTTTTTGACAAAGAATTAATCTGCCATGTTATTTTTTGATTAACTTTGCAACCGCAAAGCATGAACACGTGAACTTAATCATAGACATAGGAAATACGTTGGCCAAACTGGTAGCCTTTGACGGTGACACTCCGGTGGAAGAAATCAAGACCTCAAATGAAACACTGGAACGCCTGCCGGAGTTCGTGAATAAATATGCGTTTAAACAAGGTATCGTAGGAAGTGTGTTCGGCATCACCGCAGAAGCCGAACGACAACTGAAAAGGCTCGACTTCCCTTTGTTGTATTTAAATGCACAGACTCCCGTCCCGATTACAAACGATTACCGGACTCCGGATACGTTGGGGGCGGACCGGTTGGCTGCGGCCGTCGGTGCCTACATGCAATATCCTGGACATGACATCCTTATTGTCGATGCCGGGACATGCCTGACCTACGAATTCATCGACAAAAACGGACATTACAAGGGGGGGTGCATTTCCCCAGGACTTCAAATGCGCCTAAAAAGCCTCCGCGCTTTCACGGCCAAACTTCCGTTGATAGACAGCGAGGGGCCGCTCTTGGACATCGGATATGACACGGAAACGTCTATCCGCTCCGGAGTCATTCAGGGTATGAAGTTTGAAATTGAAGGGCGCATCAAATATTTCCAAGAAAAATACCCGTCCCTTTTGGTTTTTTTAACTGGCGGCGATATTTTTAACTTTGATAGCAAAATAAAAAATCTCATCTTTGCAGACAAATATATAGTGCCCAGAGGGCTAAACCGAATATTAGCATTTAATAATGAGCAGTCATAAACTTATACTATGCGTGTTGCTGACCATGGCAACACTATATGCTCCCGCACAAACCAATGGTTCAAACTCCCCGTATTCCCGCTTCGGACTCGGCAGCTTGAAAGACCAGTCGCAAGGTTTCAACAAGGCTATGAGCGGAGTGGCACTGGGCTTTCGCGACGGGAACCGCATCAACATGCAAAATCCGGCATCTTACTCTGCCATAGACTCTTTATCATTCATATTCGACGTAGGCCTCACGCTGCAAAACGTAAATTTCAAAAGTGGAGGTAATAGTATCAATGCGCACAACACAACGTTGGACTATATCAACGCCGGCTTCCGTTTGTGCCCGGGACTGGGATTTTCATTCGGTTTTATTCCTTTTTCCAGTATTGGATACAACTTCTCGGAAAGCAAATATCTGGGCGACCATTTCAACAGCGGTTCGACCATGACTTATACCAACAGCTATACCGGCGACGGAGGGCTGCATGAGGTGTACGTGGGTTTGGGGTGGAATCCGTTTGCAGATTTGTCTATCGGAGCCAATTTCGGATACGTTTGGGGAAACTATGCCCAAAACATCACACAGACATTTTATGAAAATGGAACAGCCACTAGCGCAAGCAACGGATTACGTCGACAAATAGATGCCGACCTCTCATCTTATAAAATAGATATCGGTATACAATATCCTATACAACTTGGTAAAAACGACGTTTTGACTCCCGGTATTACATACGGTATCGGACATGCGATCAACTCTCCCGCCCATTATTACAGTTATGTGGCCAATGGAGACACCACGAAATCAGTCATAGAAAAGGCTTTTGAACTACCCACATCTTTCGGAGTCGGATTGGCGTGGGCACACAAAGAACAATGGAAAATAGGTTTGGACGTAACTCATCAAAGGTGGGGAGAATGCCGCGTGCCTCAAATCATAAACGACAAGTTTGTCAGCACTACGGAAAACTATATGAACCGTACCAAAATTGTTATCGGAGGTGAGTTCCAACCGGACCGTTACAGCAATAAATATTTAAGACGAGTACAGTACCGCGCAGGAGCATCCTTTTCCACACCTTATTATAAGGTAAACGGACATGACGGCCCACGGGAATTCGGCGTAACGGCGGGATTCGCCCTCCCCGTATCCAACAATATCAATAACCGTTCCGTGGTCAATATCGCATTTCAATGGGGCAGATCCGTTCCCGGCGTATCATCTTTGATTACAGAAAACTACCTGCGGCTCAACGTCGGTATTACGTTCAACGAAAGATGGTTCATGAAATGGAAGATTCAATAATGAGGAAAAGTAAGATAAAGTCTACGGCGGGATTGTCCCGTTCGACCCACATAACAGTCTCCGTTTGGGCGACTGTTATGCTTATTTTAGTACTCTCGTGTTCTACGGAAAAGTCAAACCACGCTCCGGCCATAAACGAAAACGACTCCTTACCTTTCATGCAATCATGGGGCATCTCGACCCTTATTTCGGACTCCGGAGTCATCCGCTATAAAATCACGGCAGAAGAATGGAATATCTACAATACGACCAATCCGCCGCGATGGACTTTCGTAAAAGGCATACTTTTGGAAAAGTTCGACTCCACGTTCCACATCGATTGGTTTGTGCAATCGGATACGGCATATTGCCACAACCAACAACTATGGGAGTTGCGCGGACGTGTGGTTATACGAAACCAAGAGGGTACTGTCTTTACCAGCGAAGAACTTTTTTGGGATATGGACCGTCACGAAATGTATTCCAACATGTTCATGACCATCCGGAAACCGGATGAATTCCTACAAGGTTATAATTTCCGTTCCAACGAGCAAATGACACGCTACTCTGTCAGCAATGCCAATGCCGAAACGCCTTTCAGCGATAGTGGCAGTTCGTCCTCCAATGACTCGGTCATGCGTGCCGCTCCCACCAAACCCAATCAGCCATGACACTGACCATTATAGAAATCATCATCATACTGTTGCTCTCCGCTTTTTTCTCGGGGATGGAAATTGCATTTGTCTCTTCCAACAAACTTCGAGTCGAACTGGACCGCAGCGATGCCAGTCTGACGTCCAAAATTCTGACCATATTCTATACACGCCCAAATGATTTCATCTCAACCCTTTTGGTCGGAAACAACATTGCGTTGGTCATCTATGGTATTTTAATGGCAGGAGTGATTAACGAATTCGTCCTTTCCCCGATCCACTTAAACCAAAATGAAGGGCTGAATGTGGCTCTGCAAACCATCATTTCAACCCTAATCGTGTTAGTAACTGGAGAGTTCCTTCCGAAAACGCTATTCAAGATAAACCCGAACCGTATGCTGAAGATATTCGCCGTTCCGGCGTTTATCATCTACATTCTACTTTATCCCGTATCCAAATTCACCAGTGCGTTATCTCGCGGCATATTGCGCCTGATGGGACTTAAAGTAAACAAAAAAGCGTCGGAACAGGCTTTTACCAAAATAGACTTGGACAACCTGATACAGTCTAGCATCGAATCGGTTCAAAATGAAAACGAAATTACGGATGAAATCAAGATATTCCAAAATGCCCTGTACTTCTCGGAAGTCAAGGTTCGGGACTGTATGGTGCCGCGAACAGAAATAGAAGCGGTGGAAATCAGTTCATCCATAGAAAACCTTAAAAACAGGTTTATTGAAAGCGGAAATTCCAAAATCATCGTTTACAAAGAAGACATTGATCATATCGTAGGCTTTATCCATTCATCCGAAATGTTCCGGAATCCGGCTGACTGGACTTTACGAATTAAAGAAACTCCTGTGGTCCCGGAAACGATGTCTGCCCAGAAGTTATTAAAGAAGTTCATGCAGCAGAAAAAATCTCTGGCTATCGTAGTAGACGAATTCGGCGGAACTTCGGGAATCGTAACGATGGAAGATTTAGTAGAAGAAATCTTCGGCGATATTGAAGACGAACACGACAATACAAACTACATTGCCCAAAAGGTTGATGAGAATGAATACGTCCTGTCCGGACGACTGGAAATAGAAAAAGCCAATGAATTGTTGGGATTGGATTTGCCGGAATCCGAAGAATATGTCACCGTCAGCGGATTAATTCTGCATCAATACCAAAGCTTTCCGAAACTGAACGAAATCATCAGATTCGGCCATTTCGAGTTCAAAATCATCAAGAATACAACGACAAAAATAGAACTTGTACGTCTGAAAATCATCGAATAACTAAAATTTAGCCTGACAGACATGAATATGTGCGAAGATTTTTGTATCTTCGTGCGCTTAAATCGTTTAAAGAAAATAATAAAAACAATAATCATTTAAATCAATGGCAACATTACAGAAAATCAGAGCTAAGGGGCCTTTGTTGGTCATCGTGATCGGCGTGGCTCTTTTTGCATTCATTGCCGAAGAAGCCATGCGCTCCATCCAGTCTGCTTCTAACGAAAGCAAGCAGCAAGTCGGCGAAATTTACGGAGAGCGGATTTCAGTACATGAATTCCAAAACTTAGTGGACGAATATGCGGAAGTTGTGAAGTTCACCAGTGGCAACAGTGCACTCAACGACCAACAGCTTACCCAATTGCGCGACCAAGTTTGGAACACATACGTCAACAACAAACTCATCGAGCACGAAGCTGAAGAGTTGGGACTGACCGTCACTGACGCAGAAATCCAATCCATCATTTCGGAAGGCAACAGCCCCATACTGATGCAAACACCTTTCCGCAACGAACAAACTGGCCGTTTCGATGCCAATGTCCTGAAGAAATTCCTGACCGATTATGAAGGCATGAAAACCAAAAGCGAACAGATGCCGGCCGAATACATGGACTACTATAACAGTCTCTACAAATTCTGGATGTTCATTGAAAAGACCCTCCGTCAGGAAAGTCTTGCGCAAAAATACCAAGTACTGTTGGGCAAAGCGATGTTAGGCAACAAAATCATAGACAAGGCCGCATTCGAGGCACGTGCCAATGAAAGCGACATTATCATGGCTGCCGTGCCCTACTCTACCATTAATGACAAAGATATCAAAGTGGAAGAAAGCGATTTAAAAGCCAAATACAATGAGTTGAAAGAAAGATTCAAGCAAACAGCCGAAAGCCGCGACATCAAATTCATTGATGTACAGGTCAAAGCCAGCGCAGCCGACAAGGCAGCCTTAGACAAAGACATGGCGGAGACTGCCACAGCGTTGGCTGCCGGAGGCGACATTGCTAAAATTGTCCGTGAGAGCGGCTCTACGATTAATTACAGTCCGCTTCCGGTCAGCAAGAACATATTCCCCAACGACATAGCTTCACAATTGGATTCCATGGCTATAGGACAGATGAAAGCTCCCTATTATTATGCAGGAGACAACACGATGAACATCATCAAGGTAATCAACAAGATTTCCGCACCGGATTCCATTCAGCTCCGCCAAATACAAGTGGCAGGTGCCGATATGAATGCCATCCAAAAGACAGCCGACAGCATCATGACGGCATTGCACAACGGTGTGGCTTTCGATTCCATCGCCAAGAAATACAACCAGACCGGCGAAAAGACATGGATTACTTCACGTAATTATGAAGGTGCTCCTTTGGACGGCGACAACTTGAAGTTTATCAAGACCATCACCAACATGCCGGTGAATGCCACCGAAAAGATTGACTTTGCCCAAGGATGTATCATCGCACAAGTTACAGACCGCCGTGCCATGATCAATAAATATGATGTGGCCGTAATCAAATGCCCGATTGAGTTCAGCAAAGATACTTATGCAAAGGCTTATAACGACTTCAGCCACTTCATTGCTTCCAATCCTACCCAAAAGGATATCGAAGCCAAAGCACTGAAAAACGGCTATAACTTACAAGAGCGTAAAGACTTGTTCAGCAATGAACATTATGTAGGAGGAGTAAGCAACACGCGTGAGGCCATGCGATGGATATTCAATGAAGACACCGAAATAGGCAATGTATCTCCTCTTTACGAATGTGGGGAGAACGATCACATGCTTGTGGCCATCCTTACTGGTATACACAAGGACGGTTACCGCACGATGGAGGATATGAAAGAATATCTCACGCAAGAAGTCATCAAGGACAAAAAAGCCGAGATGCTGAAAGAGAAACTGGCCCAGACAAAAAGCATAGCAGACGCCATGAAAGTACAAGGTGCCGTAAGCGACACCATCAAGCACGTGACGTTCAGTGCCTCCGCTTTCGTAATGAAGACCGGCTCTAGCGAACCGATGTTGAGTGCCGTAGCCAGCAAAACAGCGGCCAATCAATTCGCAGGTCCGTTCAAGGGCAATGCCGGAGTTTACACGTTGCAGGTTATCAACAAGAACAAATCGGCCGAGAAGTTCGACGCTAAAAAAGAAGAGGCTCAACAAGAGTCCCTCAACATGCGCGCCATCAGCCGTTTTGCCAATGAACTGTATGAAAAGGCCGAAGTAAAAGACAATCGTTACCTCTTCTTCTAAAAAAGCGGAGACTTTACGATAAAAACAATAGAAACCTACAAGATTATACTATCTTGTAGGTTTTTTTCGTTATATTTGTAAAGTAGAGCTTTTTCTACCCATTAAAAAGAATATTATGGAAGATTTCAACTTACTGGCCCCCCTGCTGTTGGCCATTGTCGGCTTGTTAGTCGGTGCTATATTAAAGTCCATACTGAGACGAACGGGCTTTCCCTATACCGTAGGACTGTTTGTATTCTGTCTATTGATAGGACTCCTCAACCGTTTCCACTATTTCGACTTCATGCCACGCGTAGAAAACGCAGTGGCAACCGTAGCCGATACGAATCCGGATTTCATTCTATATGTTTTCCTCCCCATTTTGATATTCGACGCGGCATACGAAATGAACATGCACATCTTCAAAAAAACATTAGCCAATTCCACCCTACTGGCTGTCCCTGGATTAGTCGTCTGTATGCTGCTTACAGCCGCCCTCATGATTGGCATCAGCCTGTTTGTTCCGGAATACGCCTCATGGACATGGCCATTGGCTCTCATGTTCGGCGCCCTCATCAGCGCGACCGACCCGGTAGCCGTCGTCGCTTTATTGCACGAACTGGGTACCAGCAAACGGTTCTCCACTTTAGTAGACGGAGAGTCTTTGCTCAACGATGGAACCGGCATAGTATGTTTCATGCTGTTTTTCGGAGCCTATACGCTTAGTGGAGCAAGCATAGCTTCTCCCATAGTGCAATTTCTGGAAGTAGTTATTGGAGGAATACTTTTAGGCTTCTGCCTGGCTCGACTGACCATCTGGTTCATTACACGTATCAACTCGGAGGAGATGATACAAAACAGCGTCATTATCCTTTCTGCCTACGTCACGTTTATTCTATCCCAATACTATATGGGCATATCCGGTGTCATCGCTTTAGTGGCTTTCGGACTGACCATCTCTTATACCGGACGCCCCAGACTGAAACCGCAAGTAAACATATTCATGGAAAAGTTTTGGGGACTTCTTACCCACATAGCCAATACATTGGTTTTTATCATGGTCGGCGTGGTCATTGCAGAGAAAGTAGACTTGAATTGGTCCGACCTCATCATTTTGTTGCTTGTCTACGTAGGACTAAACCTCATCCGTTTTGCCATGATCATGCTTTTCTACCCCGCTATGAAAAGATTGGGATACGGACTTTCCAAACGCGAGTCCGTCATCCTGACATGGGGCGGCCTTCGCGGAGCATTAGGCATGACACTGGCCCTGATGGTTTCTTACACACCGGGGATTCCGGAAGACATCAGGCGACAGGTCCTGTTTCTCACAGCCGGTATCGTCACGCTCACTCTTTCCATCAATGCCACCACCATGCGTTGGCTATTGAGACGATTGGGCTTAATACAAGTTTCCAACGCCAGAGTACTGATAGATTCCAAAATCCAAGGATACTTACACGACAGTGCAGAAAAATATATGGAAAAACTGTCTGCAAAGCCAACATTTCATGATGCTAACTGGAACAAAGTGAAAAAATACCTTCCACCGTCTCTGCCGTTGCCTTCGTCTGGAACTCTTCCCACAATGGAATTCCTTTCCGAAATACGTCTCCGTATATTGGACCGCGAAAAGGCTGTATGCCATCAACTTTATGATGAAGGTGTCGTTTCGAAAACCACATTCCTTCATTTGATGAACTCTCTCGACGAGATGTATGACCATGACGGACAGTATACGTTGGATTTCCGTCCTTCCATATTCGATTATTGCGACCGAACCTCCATCCTGACTCATATTCAAAAGAAACTTCACTTGGGGGACAGTGTCAGTTTCTACTTCCGCGAACGTATCGTAAACGTATATGACATGGCCAGAGGGTTCATCATTTTACAAAACGAGGACCTGAACCTGTTAAACGAACTCAACGCTTCCGAACTCCTCACGCCCGAACAGAAAAAACGATTGGACATTCTCCGTACGGAAATCAACCATAACATAGACCGAATGAATCACGTCACCTTGCAACTGGAACAAAATTACCCGAAGGCTTACCGCCACGCGCTCACCGTCAAGTCTATCCGTATGATGCTCACTTACGAGCGTCGCACCATCCGTAAACTCCAAGACGATGGCGTGATTTCCGAAAAAGACGCAGAACGCTTCATCGAAAAAGTAGACGAACGGACAGACCAAGGCAATTCTTTCCGCTATTCAGTACCGGGCACTCTATTACGGGGAATACTACACGCAATAGGCCCGAAGAAGAGATGACCCACAATGGGGGACGGAACGTCAGGTTCCGTCTCACTTTATTTCACCCATTCTTCCAATTTCTTTTTCAGCACTCCTGTCCCATAGCCACGCCAGACATGCATAATCCGCCCTTCAGGTGATACAATCACGTAATGAGGAATGCCTTTGATACCATAATGAGCGTATATTCCCACTGTCCCTTGCATATCATTCAGGTTGGTCCATGTAATACCCTTTCTTTCGGATGCTTCTTTCCAAACCTTTTCACTGTCAGAACTGATACTCACTACAACAAGCCTGTCTTTCCACATCTCTTGTACCTCACGCATCTCAGGAAAAGCCATCAGACAAGGACCACAGCCTGCACTCCAAAAGTCAAGCAACAAATACCGTCCTTCAAAATCCGACAGATGGCATACCTGCCCTTTCAAGTCATACAAGTCCGTGTCGTACACGCAATCGCCTACTGCTACGACTTTAGGAGGAAACAACTGTGCGGTTACCTTCTTTCCTGCTTCCGTCCCAAGCCAATCCTGAGGAATACGCTCATACAATCGTTTCAAATCTTCGGTATAAGGAAACGAATCCACCACACTCACAAATGCGCTCCGTGCATTCATTTGCTGCATCCACACCTTATTTACCGGCATCTGTTCCATGACGGCTATGTCATTCCTGATAATGAGCATTTCAAGCGAATCTACCATGGGATTCAAATTCTCTCTAATACTGTCTTGATAGGCTTTCAGCATCTCTTCTGACAAATCCGGATCGTCTACTCTATCCCACAGTTCTCTCGTCTTTACCATGACTTCCTGTTGTTCATCTATCAATGTCCTCGACGCATCAATAAAGCGGTTATACCACTGTTGTTCCGGAATCTTGCTTGCAACCGACCAAGTACGCAACAATTTATTGCAACCTTCTATCCTAACCGTATCTCCGGCAGCCGCATAAACATCAAGATAAGTACTCGGAAATCCCTCACTTAGCCCCATCAGTACAAAATTCTCCACTTGACTATTCAAAGAATCAACTGTAAACGAGAACCTTCCGGTTTCCAACGTGTCCGTCTCCATCTGTCTCATCACTCTTCCATCCGTACTATACAGCCCTATACAAGCACCATCTTCCACATGGAACAAACGTCCGGTTATCACACACGGTTCTTGTGCCTCAGCCGTAAGGGATACAAAAGCACCCAAAAACAATATCAGCTTTTTCTTCATGGTGCTACTAAATATAAGACCCAAAGGTGTCAGATAAACCGACACCTTTGGGTCTTATTAAATTTTCAATTCATCAATTATTCTCCGGACGCAATTTACGCACCGTTTCTGCCGTACGCCACATTTCGCTGTCGTGCAAAGCCTTCAATTCAGCTTCCAACTTCACGCGGTAGTCAGGCTTCGAGTTGGAATCAATCGAGATTTGCGCCTCATTACCGGTCACTACGCTCTGGTACAACTTCTGCACCACCGGCTTGATGGCATCGTGGAACGGGCCCATCCAATCCAATGCGCCACGCTGCGCCGTCGTGGAACAGTTAGCATACATCCAGTCCATACCATTCTTGGCAAACAACGGCATCAAGGATTGGGTCAATTCTTCCACCGTTTCATTGAAAGCCTCGGAAGGAGTATGTCCGTTCTCGCGCAATACCTCATATTGTGCCAATAACAAGCCCTGGATAGCACCCATCAAAGAACCACGCTCACCGGTCAAATCGGATGTAGCCTCACGCTTAAATGTAGTCTCGAACAAATAACCAGAACCGATACCGATACCGAAAGCCAGTACTTTATCCAATGCCTTACCACTGGCATCCTGATAAATAGCGTATGAAGAGTTCAAGCCGCGGCCTTCGAGGAACATCGTGCGCAATGAAGTACCCGAACCCTTGGGAGCCACCATGATGACATCAATATCTTTAGGAGGTACCACACCCGTACGGTCACTCCAGTTAATCGCAAAACCATGAGAGAAATACAAGGTCTTGCCCGGAGTCAGATAAGGCTTGATGGTCGGCCACAACTGCATCTGAGCCGCATCGGAAAGCAACATACAAACTATCGTACCCTTTTCGGCAGCTTCTTCAAGAGAAAACAAAGTCTCCCCCGGCACCCAACCGTCAGCCACAGCCTTGTCGTATGTCTTGCCCTGACGTTGGCCTACAATTACATTAAAACCGTTATCACGCAAGTTACAAGCCTGACCAGGTCCTTGAACACCATACCCTAAAACTGCAATCGTCTCGTTCTTCAATATTTCACGAGCCTTTTCCAATGGAAATTCCTCACGGGTCATCACAGTCTCGATGACACCGCCAAAATTCAATTCTGCCATTTTCTATTTCTGTTTTGTGCGACAAACAGCCGCGTTCTTTATTAAAATCCTTTTTTGCACTAAACTCGACGACAAAGTTACAAAATTATTCTAATACACCTACAATAAATTGCTATTTGTTATCAAATTTAAGTTTACTTCGACACACGACTTCCCCCTCGGGATTCTCTCCGCCCACGTTTTTACGGACTTCAACATCGTAAGTCCCGTCTTCGTTTTCCTCGCGGAAGAAGCTGAGCGTGTCACCGGAATAGCTTTCAGCCACGTAGGCCATTTCAAAACGGCGTATCACATGCCCGGCATACCATTCCTTGGAAAACAAGTCCAACACATGTTCAATATATTTAATACTGTTCACATGCCCGTTGATGTCTATATCACTATAATACACATCCATAGAACGTACCGGCATACAACTGCTCACCTTGATACGGCCAGGCTTCTCTATCGGGCAAGCCTTTTCCGTCTCTATATAGTCTACGATATCACCGCCGTGCAGCGACAACAAATCTGCCGGTTTACGGGTATCCATATTGATCATGGCCCACACGGAACGCGCATAACCGTAAACCTTACCGTCCTCCCCGTAAATGGAAAAGTTACGGTCGGTAAACAAACGGTATACGTTCTCCACCCACGTATCGACAGAGAACTCCTCATATTGGGACGGCATGTCTTCCAATTCAATGGCCAAACGTGACAACACCCACGTGTAGTTGCTCTCATTCAGTTCTGCCATACCGAAACCGCGCTCCGTGGCATGGAATCCGGCACAGTTGAGCAAATGGTTGCCCAACACCCCCATGAAAAGCTTTCCCGTGAAATCCACGTGAAAAGGTTCGGCCACAAACGAATAAGTCCCGACTTTATTCTCTTTCATTCGAATCCCTACCTTATTTATTCTTTATTTTGAAGCTCCTCATACGCACGCCGCCTTTCTTCCAAAAACTCGTCCAGATATTCCGTACAACTCTTTGTAATGGCTATACGCCCCGAACGCACGTATTGCAATACGCACTTATACTCGTTCAAAGCGAAATAAAGCGACATGATGTCATCTGTCATTCCCTTTTTGCTGACCACGGTATAAGTCGGGTTCACCTCCACAATCTGCGCTCCGTGCTGACGTACGGCCTTTGAGATGTCCGGATTCTCCAACACCTTGGGAGTGGCCAGTTTATAAAGCGCCACTTCCTGGATGAAGATTTCGTCGTCCGTGAAATAATGAGCCTGAAGCACATCTATGCGTTTCTCTATCTGCTTGGTGATAATCTGCACCTGTTCCTCCGTGCTCCAACAAGTAATGGTATACTTATGTACCCCCTTGATACTGGAAGCCGACACATTCAGACTTTCGATATTCACCTGCCTGCGGGTAAAAACCGCAGTCACCTGATTCAAAAGCCCCGCAAAGTTCTCGGAGAAAACAATCAAGGTATAGAATTTCTTCTCTTGTTCCATCTAAAAATCCTCCCGTTAATAATCCAAAACCATGTCGTCCACGTCATTGCCCGGACAACACATCGGCAACACACGGCCTTCTTCAATCACGGCCACCTGCAACAAGTAAGGCCCTTCTGCCTCGACCATCTCCCGTATGGCCGCAGCCAAATCCTCACGCTCCACGACCGTACGGTTCGGTATGCCGTAAGCCGAAGCAATCATATTGTAGTCCGGATTCATCATCGGCGTGAAAGAATACCGTTTCCCGAAGAACATTTCCTGCCACTGGCGCACATTACCCAGGTAGTTGTTATTGAGCAATATGATTTTCACCGGACTACGTTGTTCCATAATCGTGCCCAACTCCTGAAGCGTCATCTGAATGCCTCCGTCGCCTAAAAAGAGACATACCATACGTCCCGGAGCGCCGAATGTGGCTCCGATGGCAGCCGGCAATCCGAATCCCATCGTCCCCATACCACCGGAGGTCACGATGCTGCGTTGTTCCGAGAATTTGAAATAACGGGCAGCCATCATCTGGTTTTGTCCCACGTCGGTCACCAAGACAGCCTTATTACCGGTCATCTCCGTTACCTTACGTACAACCTCCCCCATCTTTATCGGTCCGTCTGCCGGATGGATTTCAGGTTCTACCACTGCCTCCTTTTCTCTCTCGTGATGTTCCCCGAAACTGTCAATCCACTCCGTATGCCGGTTAGGCTTCACCAATTCGAGTACCTGGGCCAACGTCTGTTTGCAATTCCCTAACACGGCTACATCTACCGGTACATTCTTGTTGATTTCACTGGGATCTATTTCAAAATGTATCTTTTTGGCCTGACGGGCGTATGTACTTAATTTGCCAGTTATACGGTCGTCAAAACGCATGCCCACGGCTATCAGCACGTCACACTCCTGTGTCTTTACGCTGTTGGCCAGACTTCCGTGCATACCCAACATCCCCATATTCAACGGATGGTCGGACGGCAAAGCAGACAAGCCCAACAAAGTGCAACCGGCAGGAATATCGGCCCGTTCAATCAACTGACGGACTTCTTCTTGCGCGCCGCCAAGCTCAACCCCTTGTCCGACAAGGATAAACGGACGTTTCGCGTTGTTTATCAATGCAGCCGCCTGACGTATCGCCCACGGATCGGTCTTGGGCACAGGCACATAACTGCGAATGAAATCCGTACCCTGCGGTTCGTAGTCCACCAAGCCGACCTGCGCATTCTTGGCAAAATCCAGCACGACCGGCCCCGGCCTGCCGCTCTTTGCAATATAAAAGGCACGGCTTACCGCCCAAGCCACATCTTCCGGACGGCGGATCTGATAGGCCCATTTGCTAATGGGTTGCGTCACGCCTACCAAGTCGCATTCCTGAAAGGCATCGGAACCCAACAAAGAAGCACCGACCTGCCCGGCAATCACCACGATGGGCGTACTGTCCATCATGGCATCCGCAATGCCGGTAATGGTGTTCGTCGCCCCCGGTCCACTGGTCACCAATGCCACTCCGACCTTACCCGACACACGGGCATACCCTTGTGCCGCATGGGTAGCCCCTTGCTCATGCCGTACCAATACATGGTTCAACTTATCCTTATATCCGTACAAGGCGTCATATACCGGCATGATGGCACCTCCCGGATAGCCGAAGAGCGTCGTAACCCCTTCGTGCTCCAACGAACGCATCAAAGCCTCTGCGCCTGTTATCTTTTCTTTTACCATATTGAAAACTGTTTTTAATCTACCATACGAACTCCACCCTTGTCGGCCGAACTCACCATTGAAGCGTATGCTTTCAGCGATTTGGGTACGACACGCTTACGCGTCATCGGACGTTGCGGACGGGCTGCCAATTCAGCTTCGCTCAACTTGACGTTGATGCTCCGGTTCGGGATGTCTATTTCGATAATGTCTCCGTCCACAATCTTGCCGATATTCCCACCGGCTGCCGCTTCGGGCGAAATATGGCCGATACTCAAACCGGAAGTGCCCCCGGAAAAACGCCCGTCGGTAATCAGGGCACACTCTTTCCCCAAATGACGGCTTTTCAGATAGGATGTCGGATAAAGCATCTCCTGCATACCCGGTCCGCCCTTTGGTCCTTCGTGCGTGATGACCACCACGTCGCCACTCACCACACTTCCGTTCAGGATGCCTTCACAAGCGTCTTCCTGAGAATCGAAGACTTTAGCCGGCCCGCTGAAATGCCAGATGCTTTCGTCCACTCCGGCCGTCTTCACCACGCAACCGTCTTGGGCTATATTCCCGAACAGCACGGCCAAGCCGCCGTCCTTGCTATAAGCATGTTCCACATCGCGGATGCATCCCGTGGCACGGTCGGTGTCCAACGTATCGTACACCTTGCACTGCGAACCCATCTTGTTACTGAAGACCCCGCCCGGCGCACTGCTGTAAATGCGCCGCGCCTCATCGTCCACCTGTCCGGACGTAATACTATATTTCGCAATATCTTCGCCTAAAGTACGGCCGTTCACCCTGCGGCACGACGTATCCAACAAACTGGCCTTTGCCAATTCACCTAATATATTAAGGATGCCGCCCGCACGGTTACATTCCTGAATGGAATACTTCTGCGTGTTGGGAGCCAACTTGCATAGGCAAGGCACTCTACGGCTCAGTGCGTCGATGTCCGCCATCTTGAAGTCCACCCCGGCCTCGTTGGCCACGGCCAACAGATGCAGCACGGTATTGGACGACCCGCCCATGGCAATGTCCAACGTCATGGCGTTCAGGAAAGCCTGACGCGTGGCGATGCTCTTCGGCAATACGCCCTCATCTCCTTCCTCATAATATTTGAACGCATTCTCTACCACTAATCTGGCCGCATCCTGAAACAAACGGATACGGTTGGCATGCGTCGCCAAAATAGTCCCGTTCCCCGGGAGGGAAAGGCCGATAGCCTCCGTCAGACTGTTCATGGAGTTGGCTGTAAACATCCCCGAGCAACTACCGCAACCCGGACAAGCACATGCCTCAATCTTCGCCATCTCCTCATCGCTCACCGACGTGTCTGCCCCTTTGATCATGGCCGTAATCAAGTCTGCGTTCTCCCCGTTGATTTTGTGTGCCTCCATCGGTCCTCCGGAAACAAACACCGTAGGGATATTCAGGCGCATGCTGGCCATCAGCATGCCCGGCGTGATCTTGTCGCAATTCGAAATGCAAATCATGGCATCCGCCTTATGCGCGTTGACCATATACTCCACGCTGTCGGCGATGATATCGCGCGAAGGCAGAGAATACAGCATCCCGTCGTGCCCCATAGCGATACCGTCGTCGATGGCTATCGTATTGAATTCCGCAGCATAGCATCCCATCTTTTCGATTTCAGCCTTCACCATCTGCCCGATTTCATGCAAATGGGTATGCCCCGGCACGAACTGGGTGAAAGAATTGACGATAGCCACGATTGGCTTCCCGAACTGTTCACGTTTCATCCCATTGGCCACCCACAATGCACGGGCTCCCGCCATACGGCGTCCTTCTGTGCTCTGCGCACTGCGCAACTTATGTTTCATCTTTATAGCGTTTTTATACTTTTTCTTTATAGCTGCAAATTTAGTCCCTTTTTTCCTATTAGACAAAAGTTTGGGGTATAAAAGTGAGATATTCATAAACAACAGTTACCAAATCAGGTCACACCAAAGAAAATCGATACAAATATACGTTATTTTATTTTAAACTGTCATCCTGCTATCGAAACGACATTTGTAGTCAAAAAATGGATGGAAATATGTCACGTTGCAGTCTCATATACGCACACCTCTTCACTAACGCCTCATACAACACAAATTAAAAGCAAAACCGATTAATGCGCGACTTGACACGTTACAATGCCAAATATCCTGCACACCTGATGTCGAAAGACAAGAAAAGAGAGTCCGCCCCCCCGATGGTATAAGTATGGAAGCCACCATCCAAGGAAGGCATGGACGCTTTATTTGGGCCGTGAAACCTGTCGAATTGCCCCATTATTACCGTCCGGACGAAATCACCCCGGAGATGTACAACCGACGGATACGCATTATCGGTGGACAACTTAATGATTGTGAAGATGGACTGATAACCACAAGAGGTTCAAAGACCAAGAGGTCGTTGGTTAAACGACCAACCTTGTTGGCTTCTTCTGTGGAAGTAGAACCGGAATACTTCCAACTCCTCTGAAAGATTTATGCTATTTTCCACGAGAAACGGAAATGGCATATAAACTTTTTCGCTATCTTTGTAAATATATAAATTAAGGTGGAGGAACAAATCATGCAACAGGGCGGAAGACTTTACCCCATAGGAATACAAACGTTCGAGAAAATAAGGAACGGCAACTATTTGTATATAGACAAGACCCAATATGTCTATCAAATGGCGCACTCATCTTCGAATTACATGTTCCTGAGCCGTCCGCGACGTTTCGGGAAGTCTTTGCTGACCAGTACCTTGGAAGCCTATTTCGAAGGCCGGAAGGAGCAGTTCAAGGAATTGGCCGTGGAAAAGTTGGAAACGGAATGGACGAAATACCCCGTCCTGCATTTCGACATGAGCACGGCCAAGCATGTGGACAAGGAGCGCTTGGAAAGCGAACTGAACCTGAAACTGATTGAATACGAAAACGTATATGGCCGTGGCGAAGGTGAGGAAAATGTGAACCAACGCCTACAAGGTGTTATCCGCCGTGCCTACGAACAGACGGGCCGCCAAGTGGTGGTGCTCATCGACGAATACGACGCGCCCCTGCTCGACGTGGTGCATGAAGAAAAAGACCTGCCCGTCCTCCGTAACATCATGCGTAATTTCTATAGTCCGCTCAAAGCCTGCGACCCCTACCTGCGCTTCGTGTTCCTGACGGGCATCACCAAGTTCTCGCAACTGAGCATCTTCAGTGAACTGAACA
>NZ_CFQRNQ010000005.1:0-162832 GCF_986071375.1 Paraprevotella sp.
CTCATTTTCCGGTGAAATCCCGGTGAAGGATGTAAAGTCAGAAAGTTCACCTTAAAGCATTGGTACAGAGGGTGTATGAAGGATGCGAACCTTTCCGGGTGAAAATCCGTTTGTAGGAGGAGTGGGAGCTGAGAATACCCTCCGGAAAACATTCACACCTCCTTTTTACCCGATATTCACCACGACAAGGCTTGTAAAACGGATGTCGGCATGTCCGGAAACCGTTCTCAGCAGATTGAAGAATCGTTTGGCTTAGAACGAGAAATCGTTTGGCGCAAAATGTACGGGCGGTTTTGTATGCTATTGGGGCTACATCTGTCAATGCAAATTTCTTTTCATCTTGTTTTTATTATTTATATTTTATGTCAAAAAATTGCAATGAACTAAACAGAAGTTAAATATTGTGGGCTTTCGTTATTGGTATTGTAAAAATCGAAATTTTTTCCATATTTGCAGGTAAGTGGTAGAATATGTTTTATTCTTTGTTGACTTTGTGAAGTTGAAGTGAGAAGTTGGTTCCTTATATTAACTTAATGTGATAAATTGAACTGAAAATATGAAAAGGATTTTACTGTTAGTCAATATGACCCTTGGGTTGGGAGCTTTGGCCAATCACGCCGTAGCCAATATAACGCATGACGAGAAGCCCGGTTATTATAGTGATAACCGCACGGACTTGGAATTTAATGGGAATACGTGTGGAGTCATGGTAAACGGTTTCTTTGTGAAAAGTGACATCGGCATCGATTTCCGTTCCGTGGGACATCTTTGCCAAAGGCCACCCGTACCCTTTACCATAAAAGGAGTGGGGGAAAACGGATTGGACTCTATTGTGGTAGAGGCGGCTCCGAGTGAAAAGAATCCGGTCGTTATAAATGGAGTTCCATATTCTGATATTGTAAATTATGTACAAGAAAAGAAGACCAAATGGGTAACTTTGGAGGAAATAAAGAAACAGTATTTCCCGAAGGTTCGAGGAAAGTGCCTGTATATGGTTAATAAATACTTCATCACAAAGGATTGGGAGTCTTATAGATTGGATAAGGATTTCGTATTGAAAGTGGAGGCATTGCCCTCTTCGGAATGTGAAATTTTTGAAGGCCAATCCCCCTTTACCATTATCAAGGTTTTTACGGACGTGATATCTAACCACAATCCGGGGCGCATCGGATGATTTTACGGATTAAAATAGGAGTAGGATTATAAAAAAGATGGGTTATGAAAAATAGTTTTTTCCCTTGTGGCATCATTATTGGTGTTTTCTTTTGTTGGTTTCCGTCTTATTCTGTCGCCAGGACTCAACATCCTCCGGCATGTGTAGATTCAAAAACGGACCAAAATGGTTTCTTGAACGAATTGTCCACCGAGGATTTTAACAAGAGTGCTATCGGTGCTTTAGTGGACGGAGTGTTTGTAAAGAGTCTGATAGGGGTGAATATGGATTCTTTACGTACGTTCAACATTGTGAGTGGCGGCCCTTTGACCATAAAGGGAATAAAGACGGAAAATGATTCGATCGTAGTGACGCAAAAGGATTTCCATAAGAATCCGGTACGGATTAATGGTATGGATTATACCCGTTTTGCTTGCACGTCGTTTGGAAAGAAAGTGGAACTCCTTTCTTTGGATGACATACGAAAGACCTATTTCCCTCAGATGGAGGACGCGCCTTGCATGTATATGGCCAACAAGTTCTTCCTGATGAATGATTTGTCTTCTTACAAGTTCGACAAGGATTTCATCTTGAAAGTGGAACTGTTGAAGTCGACGGATTTCGAGGAGTTCAAACATGCCCCGTTGTTCCATATTATCCGGATTTTTACGAAAACCCGGGAGAACCTGAAACACCATAATGTCATGCGCTTAAAGTAAACCAAGCATGGAAAAGCAAGATAAAATACCTCTTCATGATGTCGCATTCCTGCTGATAGTCAGGTTTGACACTATTGTCAGATTGGAAAATGCCGTGCATGTGGCCCACTATTGTATCCTCCCAACCCCGTAGGAGGAGCTTTTCTGCCCAATCGGGAATCTTATATCCGAAGCGGTTTGGAAAATGAAAAATTCTATGGTTGGGGATGGAAGATGGGGAATGTTTTGCACGGTGGAAAAAAACGCCGATGCTTGTATTTATGGCATCGGCGTTTTTAGTTTAAAGGCGGGTCGGGTATTTATCCGAATTTGAACATGATGTCTTCTTCTTCGTCCGATACCCAGAATGTAGAGTCCTTTTTCTGAATGAAGATGTTGTTTTCACGGGCCAACCAACCGACGGCCAGTGCCGTGTCTTCTACACTGAGTCCTAACTTCCCTGCCAGGTCTTGCAGGGTGATTTCACGCGTTTCTTTCAGGATGCGCCAGATTTTTCCGGCATTGGTCCCAATTTCTGATTTGTACATAATTTATTGAATTAGTGTGGGTATAATGTACCCGCTGCTTTCTTGTACTTGACGTAACTCAGGTACAGTTGGTAGTGGGCGTTTACTTGGGTTTCGTATGCTTGCTGCCAGAGGGCTTGTGCCTCCAAATGGTCGGACAAGGATTCCAAGCCGACAGTATATTGGCTATGGCTTACTTTCCGGTTTTCTTCTGCCTGCTCCAAAGAGCGGTCCGCAATCTGGCATTCCATTTTGGCCTCGTCTAAGTTGTGTGCCGCCTGCGTCAGTTCGAGAAGCATTTGTTCGTTCAGGTTTTCTTTTTCCAACAGTGTCTGTTCCAGTTTGGCTTTGGCAGCCCGGACTTTGTTGGAACGTTCACCAAAATGATACAAGGGCAGGCTCACGTTCAGCAAGACGGAAAAACTGCCGTCTTTGAAAAAAGTTTCATCGTTCAGTTCAAAGCCGTGCATGTAGTTGAATGCGCCTTGCAATCCGACTTTCGGCATCAACTCGCTGCGGTTCAGCTTGATTTGTTGACGTGCCATGTCTTCCTGTTTGTCGAGCAGTGCATATTCCGGGCGTGCAGAGATGTCGGAGATTTGTATGTCCATCTGTTGCTCAATCTCAGGGAAATCTTCTGAGATACGGATTGGGGAATCCAACGGTTTGCCTATCAGATGGCAGAGGTTCATGGCAGCCAACCGGAGGGCGTTATCGGCTTTGCGGACGGCGAGTTCGCTTTCGTTGAGTTTGACTTGGACTTTGAGTACGTCGTTACGTGGTTTCAGGCCGTGACGGTGTGCGCTTTCTACATTGTTTAAAAGTTCTGTGAGGACAGTTTGGTATTTTTCTGCCACTTTTTTCATCTCTTGTGCTTTTACCATCAAGGCGTAAGCATCATCTGTCTTCACGATGACTTGGGTGGCCGTCAGTGTTTCGTTGATTTGTGCCATTTCGTTGCCCAAAACGGCCATCCGGTAGGCTGCTTGGATTTTCCCACCCATGTAGAGCGGTTGTTCCAATTGTATGCCGCCCAGGAACATCGGTCCGATTTCATAGTCGAGGCTTATACCCGGGAAGAAGGCGAATTGTTGGAGTTGTCCCGTGGCAGAGAAGATGGGGAGTTGGCCGCTTCCGGAACTGTATCCGCCGTCGGCGGTGTTATACAGCCCGGTAGCGTTGGCTGTCAAATTGGGAAAGAAATTTCCTTTATAACTTTTCATCGTGTAGCGTGCACTCTCCGTCTGCCGGAAAGAAGCTGCCATTTCTTTGTTATGGGTCAAAGCCATTTCCCTGCATTGTTTCAGGCTTAATGTCTCTTGTGCACGCGGTTGGGGGATGAGACATGTTATATATAGGATAGAAATGATAATCTTTTTCATGCTTCGGTCTGTTTGATGTGGAAGAATAAGGCATAAAGTACCGGAATAAATAAGAGGGTAATGAGTGTGCCGAACAGCAGGCCGCCCATAATGGAAGCTGCCAATGAGCCGAACATGGAATCCGTCAACAGGGGAATCATACCCAGAATCGTGGTAAGCGAAGCCATCATGACCGGTCGCAACCGGCTTTGTGCACTGTCGATGAGGGCTGTGATGGGTTCTACCCCCCGGTTGAGCTGCAATGTGATTTCGTCCATCAGTACGATGCCGTTTTTAATAAGCATGCCGATAAGTCCCAAGGTTCCTACGATGGCTACAAAGTTGAAAGTCTTTCCGGTCATGAGCATGACCGCTACGACACCGACTAATATGAATGGCAGGCAGCAGAAGATGATAAGCGGTTTCCGGTAGTCTTTGAATAACATAATCAGGATGGTGATCATGAGGATGATGGCGAAAGGGAAGTTACGGAACAAGTATTCCATGGACTGGTTGTTGGCCGCTTTTTCTCCTTGCCATTCCAAACTATAACCTTCAGGAAGGTCAATCTGTTCTATTAAGGGGGCGATGCTTTGCCAGGCCTTTTCCGTTTCTATTCCCGGAGCCGGTGAACATTGCACGCTTTGGCTGCGTTGTCCGTTGTAACGTGGTATGACCGGGTCTTCCCAACGTATGTCTACTTTTTTGCTGATTTGCTTTAATGGCGTACTGCCCATCAGGCTTTCCACAAGTTCTTCTTTTGACAAGGTTCCGGATTTCAGTTTCACCATGGTTTCCTCGTTGAGAAGTCCGTTCAACGAAGGTAAGGAAGAAAACACCTGGGCGTTGTTCAGGTCTTCTATGGGGGTGCCTTTTTCGTTTAGGCAACGTAGGTAAATGTTGTCCCGATGAATACCTTGATAGAACGAACCGATGGGAATGCCGCTGGTCGCTGTAAGCAATGACATGCTGACATCATTCCGGCTTAACCCCAATGTACGTGCAGCCGGTTGGTCGTATTCAACCGTGAGTACTGGTATTTGCGGATCCCAGTTGGTGGTGATAAGTCTTATCTCCGGACTTTTTTCCATGATGACCCGTGCACTGTCGGCCAGCCTGTGGAGCACGGCTGGATCCGGCCCCAGGAATTGTGCTTCGATGGGGTACTTCTTGAACATCAGATTGTAGCGTTTCATCTTGACGTAAGCGTCAGGATAATGGGCCGTCAAGTAGTCTTGAATCTCGTCCATGTGATTTTCCAACTCTTCCGGTGAGGTGAAATCGATAATCAGTTCTCCGTACGACAATGAGGGGTTGGCAATGCTGCGCACCAAATTATAACGGCCGGGAGTTCCTCCTACTGAACGGGTTACGTGCGTGATTTCCTTACGGCTTTTCAGGTAGGCTTCTATCTCTTCCAGGTCATGTGCCACGCGGGATGAGTTGGTACCTTCCGGTAATTTGTATTCCATATACATTTGATTGTACACCATGTCGGGGAAGAAACCTTGCCGCATGTAACCGTAGCCCCAGGCTGACAATCCTAACAAGGCAACCATGGACAGCACAAAACTCCAACGGTGGCGCAGGCCGAAAGAGAGTGACTTACGCAGAAGGGCATACGGCCAACCCTTGTAAACCCGTTTGCCGGAAACGTTTTGATCTGCTTCCGGATGAAGACGGCGTTCGGCCATTAAGGGCACATGCGTCAGGGCCAATACCCAACTTAATAATAAGGATACGGCCAAAACGATAAATAAGTCCCGCGTGTAGACACCTGCCGTGTCAGGAGACATGAAGATGGGAAGGAAAGCGATAATGGCTATCAGTGTAGCTCCTAATAGAGGCATTGCTGTTTGCCGTCCGATGGCTGTCATGGCTTCCATCCTGTTTTTCCCGGCCTTCAGGTCCACCAGGATGCCGTCTACGATGACGATGGCATTGTCTACAAGCATTCCCATCGCCAATACGAATGCTGCTAATGACACACGTTGCATGGTGCCGTCCATGGTTTCCAGAAATAAGAAGGAACCAAACACAGTGACGACTAAGCTGATTCCGATAATCAATCCGCTTTTGAATCCCATGGTCAGCATGAGGATGAACACCACGATAATGACAGATTCAATCAGGTTGATGACGAAGGTTCCTAAAGAATCTCCGACACGTTCCGGTTGATAGAATACTTTATGGTAGTCAACTCCAACAGGCAAGCGTTTGTCCTTTAGTTGGGACAGTTTCTTTTCGACGGCACTTCCCACTTTGACGATATCCGATCCCGTGGATGCAGCTATCAGGATGCCGATGGCGCGTTCGCCGTCGTAGAACATCTCATTCCGCGTGGGTGATTCGTAATCTTTTTCGATTCGGGCAATGTCGCGTAGGCGAAGTTGGTCGTCGTCATGTCCTTGTATGAGCATGTTGCCGATGTCTTCCACGGTTTGGAACTTGTTGTTTACCGTAACACGGATACGGTTGTCTCCATTTTCGTAATATCCAGTATAAGTGGTTTGGTTCTGTCCGTTCAAGGTTGCCAGTACTTCAGCCGGTTTTACACCGAGGTTGGCCATGCGGTCTTGCAGCAGGGATATGTTGATACATTCCGGCCGTTTGCCATATAGTTCCACACGTTCAATCCCTTTCAGTACAGCGAGTTCCCGTTTGATGAGTTCTGCATAGTCGGACAGCTCGCGATCGCTCAGACCGTCTCCGGTGAGGGCATAAAACATGCCGTATACATTCCCGAAATCATCTTTTACTATCGGTGCGGAGGCTCCGGCGGGCAACGTATTCCGTACGTCTTCTACTTTGCGTCTGAGAAGGTCCCAATACTGTTCCACATCGTCATCCTTGACGGTGGTCAGCAATTCCACTTGAATAAGTGAAAGGTCGTTGTAAGAGTAGCTTTCGATATAGTCGATGCCGCCCATGTTGCGGATGCTTTTTTCCAATACGTCTGTCACTTCTAGCTCGACCTGATGAGCAGAGGCTCCGGGGTAGGTGGTGACAATCATGGCCGTTTTGACTTTAATTTCAGGATCCTCCAGTTTGCTCATCTCGTAACACGACCATGCGCCGCCTACTATGAGTACCGCAATGAAGAAATAAACCAGGTTACGGTTTTTGAAAGCCCATTTGCTGATGTCTGTCATAACAATCCTCCGATATTGGTTTTACTTGTGGCCGACAGTGGAGTTACAGTTTCCCCGTCTTGAATATGATGGATACCGGAAGAGACGATGAGGTCTCCAGGTTTGATTTGCGCTGAAGTGACTGTGGCTTTTCCGTCGGTATGCAGTCCGATGAGGATGATATTACATTTACGTACTTTCTTTTGTGCCGTCTCATAAAGGAAAACGCTTGTTTTTCCATTTTCGTGCAATATGGCATTTGCAGGGATTGTCATTGGAGCTTTTTCCGTGGTGTCGCATAGGATGGTCACCATTGTGTTCATGCCAGGAGAGGGTTGGGGGAGAGAAGTGTTTTCCCATTTCAAACGCATGGTGTATAATTGGTTGGCATTGGCTCTCGGGATGACATAGAGCGGTCGTAGGGTATGGTGCTTGCCTGGATAAATGTCGAAAGTGCAATAGTATTCTTTGAATTGCCCGCGTCGTATGTATTCGGCTGCAGGCAGATTGATTTCCACTTCCGGACGTTCGCTGCTCATCATGGTGAGTACGGGCATACCGGCTCCCACTGTTTCATGAGGTTCAAACAGGTGCTTGTCGATGTAACCGTCAAAGGGGGCATACAACCGGGTATAGGATAGTTGGTCCTTATGATGGTTGTATTTGGCTGTGATTTGTTTCAATCCATATTCTGCTTTGTCGTTGGCTGCCGGTGTGGTGCCTCCGTCTTTATATAAGGCCATGACCCGTTCAGCCTCACTCTTCACTTGTAGGTATTCAGCTTCCGTGGCATCCAGTTGTATTTGGTAATCCGTGGGGTCGAGGTCTGCCAGAAGTTGCCCTTTTCGTACCCGTGTTCCGTCCTTTACATATATTTTACGAATGGTTCCGCTGACCCTGAATGACAGGTTGGCATCTTCCGCAGCCTTTACTTTACCCGGGTATTGAAGGATGCTCTGTTCGGCAGCGGAAATCACGGTGTCTGTTTTGACAGTTTGCCGACGGCTGCTTTCCTGTCGCGTTTGTGAGCAGGCTGTGAATAAAAAAAGGATAAATCCTCCTATGATAACATTAAACTTCTTCATAAAAATGGTTCTTTGGTTCTATATGCAAATATATCTGGTTTGTCGGATATTTGAAAGTTCTAAAGGGCTTATTTTTTGTCTGATTTGTATGTTTTTAACTACCGATGTGACTAAAGTTTTTCAGAATTATATTTATTTTGTTCCAATGAACAGTTTTATTAATAATTAAGGATGGAGCAAGCTATGATTCCTATACGGGTAAGCCGTTTGTCCGATTGGAAAATATATGGTTCTCAGCGGGGGCGTTTGCGTTCCACGCTTGATCGATGTGGTGTGTTCTTTTGTCGTGCGGGAGAAGTGGAATTGGAAATAGACAATACACCTTATATAATAAAGCCGGGAGATATTTGTTTTTATGTGGCTTCGGCTTTGGTACGCGTATTGCGGGTCGGTGGAGAAATAGATGGTGTAGTGGTAGAGGTGGACGTGGATTATATTTTGCCTATCAGTAATAAAGTGTTGAATGTACAGGATATTTTGTTCATGCGCGACCATCCTTGTATTACGCTGACAGATGCGCAGTGTCGGTATGTGGATAAGCTTCTGGAACTTTATATGCGTAGGATAAAAGAAGGAGACGGGCAAGTGGGCAGTTCCAAATGCCGTTCCTTGAAAGTCGAGTTGATCAAAGCCGGCGGGCAAGCATTATTTTATGAATTGCTGATGATATACTATACCAACCGGCCGATGCATCCTGTACAACGGACACAGAAAGATATTATTTTTCAACGTTTCATTGTTGATTTGTTCAATCATTACCGGGCAGAGCGCGAAGTTCTTTTCTATGCGGAAAGACAGAACCTCTCGGCACGTTACTTTTCTTCGGTTGTGAAAGAAAAGTCCGGGCGTAGTGTTTTGCAATGGATCATACAGATGGTGATTTCAGAAGCCAAACAGCTATTGGAGTGTTCGGAGTTGAGCATTAAGGAAATTGCTGTCAGGTTGAATTTTTGTACGCAATCGTTTTTCGGAAAGTATTTCAAGCAATACGTAGGCGTGTCTCCGAAGGAATATCGTGAACGTTCCTTGGCTTTGTGAGATTTTGGTATACTTATTGTAAAACGGCTAAAAGAGGCGGATTTAACGCCTCTTTTCCGTTATTTCACAATGAACCATGGGTTTAATAAGTTTTCCTTGTTGTAATGTAACGGTGTCCTTTCATCCGTTAGGTATATATTTTTTCCGGAAGCCCTTACAATGGCATGTCCGGCTGCCGTATCCCATTCCATTGTGGGGGCAAAACGCGGATAGATGTCTGCCGAGCCTTCTGCCACCCTGCATATTTTGAGTGAACTTCCGCAAGAGATAAGGTTTACATGTCCATATTCGCTTTCCAACTTACGGATGTATTCCTCCGTCTCAGGGGAAAGATGGGAACGGGAGGCTACGACCACAAAGCCTTTCGTGTCGGCCTGTTCCAAAGGCAACCGGTCTGCCTGTTCCATCAAATCGTCGGGAGAAAGGCCGGCGGAACGGGTATCAATATCTTCTATCCTGTAAGCCCCGATGCTGTCTTCCGAGAAATAGAGCGTACGGCTGACCGGTACGTAAATTACCCCCAATACGGGGATGCCGTTTTCTACCAGTGCAATATTGACCGTGAATTCTCCGTTTCGTTTGATAAATTCTTTTGTGCCGTCCAATGGGTCTACCACCCATAAGGTTTTCCATCCTTTTCGTTTGTCATAGTCGGTCAACCGGCCTTCCTCGCTCAATACAGGAATGGACGTGGCGTCCAATTCGTCCATGATACGGGCATGAGAACGTTTGTCAGCTATGGTCAGCGGGGAATTGTCCGCTTTGCGTTCGATGGCGAAATCTGCCTTGGGGTCATCGTAAATGTTCAGAATGTCCTTTCCGGCAAGCAGGGCTGCCCTGATGGCACAAGATAATAATTCGTTTTGCATGATGTTCCTGTTGTAGATGCTTTAGTAAAGATGGCAAAAGATGAGTGCACAATCTCCACCTTACAAAGATAACAAAAATCGGTGTAAAACTTGGGCTTGCAATACAAAATCTGTATGAAAAACGTTTATGAATGCCTTTTGAATGGGCTCGGAATGAAAATTCTACCACTCTTTCCAGAAAACCGGACTGAACAGGATCAGCACACTGAACAATTCCAGACGACCGATAAGCATAAGGAAAGACATGACCCATTGACACACGTCGGGCATGCTGCTCATGGTGTATGCCGGACCGTAGTAGCCGAAGCCCAAACCGGTATTGCCCATGGCAGAGAGGGAAGAGGTCAGGGCTTCCAGGAAGTCTATTCCGAAAAACGTGAGCAGGAAACACCCTGCAAAGCCACATAACAAATAAAAAAGCGTGAAAGTCGTGACGGTATTCAATAAGGGGAGAGGGACAACGTGTTTGTTGATTCGCACCGGCAGAATGGCATTGGGGTGAATAAGCCTTTTGAATTGGTTCTTGATGGCGTGAAACAGAATCATGATACGCATGTTCTTGATACCGCCGGCTGTGGAACCTGTACATCCTCCGGCCAGTATGGCAAAAATCAGGAGCACCCAGGTGAATTGGGGCCATAAAGTATAGTCGTCGGTCACGAGGCCGCAAGAGGTATGGATGGTAGAGACTTGGAAGAGTGCCTTGCGGAAAGCTTCTTCAAGTGGATATTGTCGTTGGAAGAACAGGCTAGCCGTGATGAGGAGTGTGATGACACATACGGAACCCAGGAACCATCGTGTTTCACCATCTTTGAAGAATTTGCTGAATTTGCCTTGCAGGCATAAAACCAACAGGGAGAAATTCAAACTGGCGATGACCATAAAGGCTGAGGTGACGTATTCAATGAAAGGAGAGTCCCAATAGGCTATGCTGTCTTGTTTGGTGGAGTAGCCTCCGGTTCCCATAATGCTGAACGAATGGCACACCCCGTCGAACAGGTTCATGCCTCCGAGGCAAAGTAAACCGATACATAAGCCGGTCAGGATGATGTACACGGTCCAGATGAGTTTGGTGGTCATGCTGATTTTCGGGTGCAGTTTGTCGTGCGTCACGCCCGTAGCTTCTGCGCTGAAAAGCTGTAGATTACCTCCGCCGAATATGGGCAGTAAGGCTATGGTGAAGCATACGATGCCCAAACCGCCCACCCATTGAGTCAGGGCGCGCCAGAAAAGCATGCCTTTGGGCATGGAGTCGATATGGTCGAGCACGGTGAAGCCGGTGGTTGTAAAACCAGACATGGTTTCGAAGAATGCACCTGATACGGACGGGATTTCACCGCTCATCAGGAACGGAAGCATACCTAAAATGGTAAACATCAACCAAGTGAGGGTTACGATACAATAGCCGTCCCGGCGTGTCATCCAGGTTTTGGCACCTTTACCATAAGCCGTCAGTCCTCCTCCGGTAATCAAGTTGATGCCCGCAGCGTATAAAAAATATTTATAGCTGTCTTCGTGGTATAGTAAGGAGACGCCCATACAAATGAGGAGCATGCCGCCCTCTACCCAAAGCAGGATGCCGATTACGTAGGCAATGAGTTTGGCGTTGATGATATTGTTGAGCGGTGCATGTCCGTTGTTTTCTTTGGATTGAAAGTCGTAAGTCGTTTGGTTCATATTAATAAGATGAATGGATATGGAATATAATATTGAATTATTGGGTAACGGGTTCACGGGCGTAATATCAACTCCCAGTCTGTGACATCCAAACGTTTTCCGAATTTGGTACCTACTTTTTCAAAAAAGGCTACTTGTTCAAATCCGAGTTTGCGGTGCAGGGCATAGCTAGCTTCATTTCCGTGGGTGATACAAGCAATGAGTACATAACAGCCTGATTTCCGGCATTCCTCAATCAGCCGTGACATCAGTTGTCGTCCTATGCCCTGGCGGGCAGACGAAGAAGAGACGTAGACGGTTGTTTCCCACGTATGGCAATAAGCAGCCCTTTCCTGCCACAAATGGGCATAGGCATATCCGATGACCTGTCCGCCCTCTTCGAACACCAAATAAGGAAACCGGGAAGAGATGTCGGCAATACGTCGGTACATCTCGTCTTCAGAAACGGCTTCAGTCTCAAAGGTAGCTACGCTATGTAGGATATATTCATTATAGATGTCTGCGATGGCTTTAGCGTCGCTAAGCTTTGCATATCTGATCATGACTGATTTTTATTTGATATGCAAAAATACGAAAAACGCCTGTCATTACAGCCTTTCGGGAGGATTTATTCGCCAAGAGGATACAAAAAACTCTGAAGTAACTGTACTTCAGAGTTTTAAGCGGTGCGTACGGGACTCGAACCCGTGACCCCATGCGTGACAGGCATGTATTCTAACCAACTGAACTAACGCACCTTTGCACTCGCAATCAGGCGATTTCCTGATTGCGAGTGCAAAGGTAGATAAAACGAATGGATGAACCAAACTTTTTGGCGTTTTTTTCTCTGCTTCGTTTGTCTTTTCTGTCGTTTTTCCCCCGCAGACTCTGGTTTTACGCTTTCCTCTTTTCGTTTTTGCTGTCTTTATTCATTTAAATAAGTCAGAACCTTTCCGCTGAGTTGGAGCAAAGAGATTTCGCACATTTTGGTATCGTATTCCGAAACCAGAAGTCGTTCTTCCGCATCCAAAAGGCTTTGTTGGGCTTCTCGCATTTCAAATCCGGAGAGGTCTCCTTTCATGTAACGCAGATTGGCATATTCGTAATTTTCCTGGGCGGCCACAAGGTTTTGGCGTTCCATCAGCATCACCTGCCAGTTGTTGCGATAGGCTTGCCACAAGTCGCTCAAATCCGATTTCAAAGACAGTTTCAGATCTTCCCGTTCCAGTTCGGCGTATTCAATGGCCAGTTGTGCATTTCTTTTTTGCATTTTCCGTTTGCCGTCGAATAAGTTGAAACCGATGGTGATGCCGGCGTTCAGTCCCCAGTTGTCCCGCTTCTTTGTGGAGGAAAGCTCGTAGCGGTTTAAAGTGTATCCATATCCTGCATTCAGACGTACGTAAGGATAGTCGCGGGACATGATTTTCTTATAGTCGGCTCGTACGACTTCCGTATTATTGTCCGCCATTAGCAAGGAGGCGTTGGTGGCCAATGTGGCTTGCCATAATTCATCGTATTGCAAATCCGGATTGACATCTATCGCCGTATCTCGTATGCCGATAAGTGCCGTTACGTCATGGTTGGCCATCAGTTCGTTCAATTTTATCCGGGATGAGTTCAGTACTTCCCGTTGTTTCATGTATTGGGCACTGTCTGCGTTGAAGTCGACCTTGGCTTGCAAATAATCCAGACGCGAGAAATTACCGATGTGGTACCTGACTTCCACGATACGCATGCGTTCCTGCGATAAAGACATGGCATGGCGGAAGTTCTTCAAACGGATTTTTTCTTGTATGTAATTGTAATATTCGGCCGTAAGCGATGCCACATAGTCTTCTATCGTAATGCGGGTTTGCAGTTCCCCCTGTTCTTTCAGGAGCTGCAGTTGCTTGTAATTGGTCCACACGCTGAAACCGTCGAAAACAGTCCAGTTCAGGTCGATGCCGGCATCTACAGTCCCGTCATACGCTCTGCGCTCGGTGGTGGTAACGTTTGTGGAGCGGGGAGTAGTACGGGTTGACCCCAAATCACCACTGTAGGATGCACTGAGGTCTACAGTGGGCAACATTCCCGCATTGGCCCGCGTGGCGTTGTTTGCAGCCGTCTCTTGTTGGTTTTTTACCATTCGGATGGAGAAGTTGCTCTCCAGTCCGCGTGATAAACATTCTTGCAAAGTGACTGAACCTTCCGCTTCCATCATGTCTTGTTGGGCCTGTATAGGCAATGTGCACAAAAATAAAACAGGCCACAGTATCTTATTTTTCATTTTTCTCCTTTTTATTGATTCGATTGGTTGATATGTAACTATACACAGCCGGAACGATATACATGGTAAGGAAAGTGGATACCACCATACCGCCTACTACGGCAATACCCATGGCAATACGTTGGTTGCAGCCTTCTCCTGTGGCAAAGGCCAGGGGGATCAATCCTAAAACGGTAGAAGCGCTGGTCATTAAGATTGGTCGCAAGCGTTGCAGGGCAGCATCGTGTACAGCCGTTACCTTGTCTTCACCGTTTTCTTGTTTTAAATTCGCGAACTCTACAATCAGGATACCGTTTTTAGCCACCAGTCCGATTAACATGATGATACCGATTTGGCTGAATACATTCATGGTGATATCGTTGAAGTACATGAATATCAGTGCTCCGGCAATCGCAAGCGGTACGGTAAGCATGATGATGAAGGGGTCTTTGAAGCTTTCGAACTGTGCTGCCAGAATCAAATAAATGAGTACTAACGCTAAAATAAAAGCGAACATCAGGCTAGAGGAACTTTCGCGGAATTCCTTCGAGTCACCGGACAATGAGGTGCGGAACGTGTCGTCCAATACCTCTTTGGCAATCTTGTCCATTTCGTCCAATCCTTGTCCGATAGTTTTTCCGTCGGCCAAGCCAGCTGAAATCGTAGCGGAAACGAAACGGTTGTAACGGTAAAGTTTCGGAGGGGCAATGCTGCTTTCCAATTCGATAAGATTATCCATTTGAATCATCTTTCCGTCGCTGCTTCTCAAATAAATGGCTCGTAAATCGGCCGGTTTGTTACGTTGCTGCCGGTTTATCTCGCCCAGAATTTCGTATTGCTTTCCATTCATATAGAAATATCCCATGCGCTGTCCGCTCAGTCCGTATTGCAGGGTTTCAGACAAATCACGGGTGTTGACTCCCATGATGTTGGCTTTGTCGCGGTTGATGTGGATGCGAATTTCCGGTTTACTGAATTTCAGGTCGACATCTGCCATTTGGAAAACAGGGTTCTCGTAGACTTTTTCCATAAATACCGGAAGGACTTTTTCCAACTTCTCGATGTTGGTCGCTTGCAAAACATATTGTATAGGCATGCTTGAACGACGCCCGCCGAATGAGGATTGTTGTTGCACGAAGGCACGTGCTTTGGTTTTCTTTTTGACGGCTTGCGACAATTTTTCGGCAGCCTCCATCTGAGTGTAATCCCGGTCTCCCATGTCTTTCAGGCGGATTTGTACATTTCCGCTTCCGCTGGATACACGGGCGGTCACAGCATCTGCGTCGGGGATTACGGAGTCTACGATGCTGTTGATGTCTTCCGTATAATCCCGGATGTATTCATACGTCACGCCTTCTGCTCCACGTGTGTTGATGGTAATCATGGAGCGGTCTTCCAATGGAGCCATTTCCGAAGGTATGGCTTCCCACAGATATACGATAGCTCCCAACATGAGGACAATGACGGGAAGTGTCCATATACGATGGCGCAGGACAACTTGCAAGGAGCGGCTGTACATATTGTTCATTCCGACGAAGAAGGGTTCCGTAATACGGTAAAAGGCATTTTTCTTTTTCTGTTGTTTAAGGAGCTTGGTAGCCAGCATGGGGGTGAATGTCAGTGCCGCGAACGATGATATGACTACCGCTCCTGATATGACCATACTGAACTCCCGGAAAAGCCGTCCGGTTGTTCCCTCCATAAATACGATGGGGAAGAACACGGCTACCAGCGTGACCGTCGTGGAGATGACGGCAAAAAAGATTTCTTTGGCACCTTCTATTCCGGCCTTCTTAGGATTCATGCCCTGCTCTATGCGGATATAGATGTTTTCAGTCATCACAATGGCATCGTCCACCACAAGACCGACAGCCAGTACGACGGCCAACATGGTCAGTACGTTGATGGAGAAGCCAAACAAATACATGATGAAAAACGAACCGACAAGAGAGACCGGAATCACAATACATGGTACCAATGTGACGCGCCAGTCGCGCAAAAACAGGAAAATGATGATAATTACCAGGACGAAAGCTTCATACACAGTCTGTTTTACCTCATTGATGGAGGCGCGAATGAATTTGGTATTGTCAAATCCGTAGCTGTAATGCACATCGTCCGGCAGGTCCTTTTTCATTTGCTCCATGCGTTCATACACGGCGTCGGCGATGTTGATGTGGTTGGCACCCGGTTGAGGCACGACGACTACGCCGACCATTGGCACGCCATTCATTTTCATATAACTTTTGATGTCGGCAGCTCCAAGTTCTGCCCGGCCGATGTCGCTGAAACGGATAATTTGGTTTCCCTCGTGTTTCACAATCAAATCATCGAACATCTTGGCCGTGTTCATTAACCCCATGGTACGGATGTTCAGTTCTATGGTATTTCCTTCTATGCTGCCCGACGGCAATTCGACATTTTCATTGTCCACTGCATTTTTCACGTCCATAGGCGTGATACCGTAACCGGCCATTTTGATGGGGTCAAGCCACAAACGCATGGAATATTTTTTCTCTCCCCAAATGGAAACACTACTTACGTCGGAAATCGTTTGTAACTGTTCCTTGACGGTCAAGTCGGCAATTTCGCTCAATTCGAGCAAGGAACGTTTTTCGCTTTGCAGGGCAACCATAAGGATAGGAGAGGCATCGGCGTCGGCCTTAGATACGGTAGGAGGATCGCAGTCCCGTGGCAAGTAGCGTTGGGCGCGGGAGACTTTGTCGCGGACATCGTTGGCCGCAGTTTCCAGGTCGACCGAAAGTTCAAATTCTACCGTGATGCGGCTTTGCCCTTGTTGGCTGACACTCGTCAGAGAGCGGATGCCTGGAATGCCGTTGATATTCTGTTCCAACGGCTCTGTAATTTGGTTCTCAATGACATCGGCATTCGCCCCTGCGTACGAGCAGGACACCGATATGATCGGGTTGTCCACCGAAGGATATTCACGTACACCGATGTAAAAATAACCAATCATTCCGAATAACAGGATGATTACGGTCATCACGGTAGCCAATACGGGGCGGCGGATACTTAACTCTGATATGTTCATATACGTCCTCCTTCTCTTAATCTACACGGTCGAGTACAATGGGTAAGTCGGTGCGTAACTGCAACGTACCGGATGTGATTAACGTGTCTCCCACCTGCAATCCTTTTAATACCTGCACGCGGTCTTCTGTGCGTAAACCTACGGTCACTTCAACCGGTTGTGCTTTGCCTGATTTATATAAGAATACTTTGTCTTTACCCATTTCCGGTACGATAGCTTCGGCCGGGATGGCAATGGCGTCTTGAATTTCCTGTTTCTTGAGATTGATGCTGGCGTAGCGTCCCGGTGTAAGGCGTCCGTTGGGATTTTCATATAGGGCACGGACTTTCAGCGTGTGCGTGTTTTCATCAATGGCAGACTCCTTGGCATACACTTTTGCCGGGAAGTTTTGTAAGGAACCGTCTATGGTGAATGTCAGAGCCGTACCCGGATTGACTTCATTAACGTAACGTTCCGGGACGGAAAACTCTACTTTCAGTGGGATGATACGGGTGAGTTTGCTCACGATGGTGGTAGGAGAAGCGTATGCTCCCACACTGATTTGGCGTAAACCGATCACTCCGTCGAAAGGTGCCCGTAATTCCGTCAATTCTATTTGGGCTTTTACGATGTCGATTTCTGCTTTTAAGGTTTCGAGTTCCGTACGTACTTGTTCGTATGCTTCCTGGCTTACTGCATCGTGCTGCAATAGGGTACGTTGGCGATATACTCTGTCATTGGCCAGTTTGAGTTGGGCTTGCAAGCGTTTTAATTCGGCTTGTAATTGCCTGTCGTTGACTTTGGCTAATAACTGTCCTTTTTTCACATGGCTGCCTTCTTTAAATCCAATCTCAACGACTTGTCCGGATGTCTCGAATGAAAGGTCTACTTCTTCGTCTGGTAATAGATTGCCGCTGACTGTGAATTCATCAGTGAGTTTGCCTGTACGGATTTTTATGGCATTGACATTTAAGATACTTTTTTTAGTCTTGCCTCCTTTGTCTGTTTTGTCGGCTTGGGCTAATTCAGGATTCATTTTGGGTAATTGCGAATAGATGCCCCAGACGGCTAAGCCGCAGGCAATAAAGGCTACAAGCCCCCATTTTACTTTTTTATTCATTTATGTTTTTCTTATATGTTGCTGTTGGGTTATTTTGAGCGAAACAGTAAGTAGGCGCATTTGCCAAAGATAGTAGTGGTAAATGCACAAATCTTATCTTTTCATATATATCCCTGCATATAATAACAGTATTGCCGGTTTCTATGTGCAATTTGTCGGGTTGTATATATAAAGTATCGCATTTGTCTTTTTAATAAGATGGGATAAAAGTACAAATAATTTCGGTAAGGAAAACTTATTCATACTTTTTTTAAATAAAATAAACAGTTTCAGGAAAAACTATCGCTAATGAAGACGCAAGGGATTATTCAATCTGAACGTATAAGAAATCTCCGACTATTTTCGATAGCCGGAGATTATCAGCGGTGCGTACGGGACTCGAACCCGTGACCCCATGCGTGACAGGCATGTATTCTAACCAACTGAACTAACGCACCTTTAAGAGCGGAAAACGAGACTCGAACTCGCGACCCCGACCTTGGCAAGGTCGTGCTCTACCAACTGAGCTATTTCCGCAATTTTATGGTTGTGGGTGGAGATGGATTCGAACCACCGAAGGCGTAAGCCAGCAGATTTACAGTCTGCCCCATTTGGCCACTCTGGTATCCACCCGCTCTTGGTGACTCCGACAGGATTCAAACCTGTAACCTTCTGATCCGTAGTCAGATGCTCTATTCAGTTGAGCTACGGAGCCGTAAGAGGTGGTGGGCGTTGACGGATTCGAACCGCCGACCCTCTGCTTGTAAGGCAGATGCTCTGAACCAACTGAGCTAAACGCCCCTCTCTCGCATTGAAAAACATTCAGGTTTTTAAGTTTTGCCTGTGTTGTTTCTCGTTTGCGGTTGCAAAGGTACGCACTTTTTTTAATCCGGCAAACATTTGAGGAATTTTTTTTCGATGTTTTTTTTGCATGTATGCTGTGATGTTTTTTAAGAATCTAATTCTTATAGGGTTATGAGGATTGTCTTTTTTGTATACAGAAGTGTAGAAAGGACGGTCTTCTACTTTCTTTTAGGGGGACATTCGTTTTTGGAGTATTTTATATAACTTTGCCGGCGTTTTTTAAAAATCAAAAGTAATGAAAAAAAAGTTTATTTACGTCGGGGCATTGTGCCTGTGGGGTACAAAAAGCCTCGCCCAACTCAACGTCCAGTTACATTACGACCTGGGTCATGGGATGTATGGCAACGAGATTTCTTCGCGCCAGCATCTGACAGCAACCGTTGAGAATTTCTCTGCCGACAAGTGGGGAAGTACCTATTTCTTTATGGATGCCGATTTTGGTGACAATGTTTTGCGTGGAGCCTATGGCGAGTTTTCCCGGGAAATCCAAACTAAGAAAATGCCGGTGGCATTCCATGTGGAGTACAACGGTGGTTTGAGTTATGGAACCGGAAAGGGAGATGGTTATGCTTTCGGTGATGCCTATCTGGCCGGCGCGGCTTACAACTGGAATAGCAAAGACTTTGCCAAGGGATTTTCCGTACAGGCCATGTACAAATACTTGGCTAAGAATGGCCCTTATTGTCATAGCTGGCAGTTGACAGGCGTTTGGCGAAACCGTTTTGCCGGAGGCTTGTGTACGTTCAGCGGTTTTGTCGATTTGTGGTACAATAATACCGTGAACGGGAATCTCATCCTGATGTCGGAACCGCAATTTTGGTTTAATCTGGCTGCGTTGAGAAGGGTAAGTGACGATTTCAAGTTGAGTATTGGTACGGAGGTTGAAATCAGTAATAATTTCGTGTATACGGAAACCGGACAAAACAACCGTTTTTATGCCATACCTACGATTGCATGTAAGTGGGAGTTTTAGACTTTTGGGGCTGAACAGACGTTTCCGTATGTTGAGGAAGTTTATATAAAATAGGAAAAGGAGGAAGGCATAACCCAAAAGCCCTTCCTCCTTTCCTTTTCTCCGGGTGCTTTATTTTCCTTTCAGCATCTCTTCCATACGCAGCATTTCGTCCCGATATTGGGCGGCTTCGATGAAGTCTAACTTCTTCGCCGCTTCCTGCATGAGTTTTCGGCTGCGTTCTATGCTCTTTTCCAATTGGTCGCGCGTCATATATTCCATGATAGGGTCGGCCACTGCCATTTTTTCTTCCGGTTCGATATAAGCACGGGGTTCCGCGTGAGCTTCCGCATTGGCACTGATAAGGTCGGTCATTTTCCGGCCTTTCTTGATTTGTTGCGGAGTGATGCCATGTTCTTCATTGTATTTAAGCTGCTTTTCGCGCCGTCGGTTGGTTTCGTCGATGGTTTTCCGCATGCTGTCCGTGATTCGGTCGGCATACATGATGGCCTTGCCATGTACGTTACGGGCTGCCCGTCCTACGGTTTGTGTGAGCGAGCGATGCGAACGCAAGAAGCCCTCTTTGTCTGCATCCAGGATAGCTACTAAGGAAACTTCCGGAAGATCCAACCCTTCACGGAGTAAATTCACACCGACTAGCACATCGAAGCGTCCGGCACGGAGGTCATCCATAATTTGCACACGTTCAAGCGTGTCTACGTCGCTATGGATAAAATTGGTGCGTATGTCGTGCTTCATGAAGTAATCGGTGAGTTCTTCCGCCATTCGTTTGGTCAGCGTGGTGACCAAGATTCTCTCGTCTTTCTCGATGCGTTGCTGTATTTCTTCCATCAGGTCGTCCACTTGGTTCAGGCTTGGACGCACCTCGATGACGGGGTCGAGTAGTCCGGTAGGGCGGATAACCTGCTCCACTACGATACCTTCGCTCTGTTGCAGTTCATAGTCGGCCGGAGTGGCAGATACATAAATGACCTGTTTGGCCAGTTGTTGGAACTCTTCGAATTTCAAAGGGCGGTTGTCCATGGCAGCCGGAAGCCGGAAACCGTATTCAACCAAGTTCCTTTTGCGGGCGCGGTCTCCGCCGTACATGGCATTGATTTGCGGTACGGACACGTGGCTCTCGTCGATAACAATCAGGAAATCCTCGGGGAAGAAGTCCAACAGGCAATAGGGGCGTGTACCGGCCTCACGCCCGTCGAAATAGCGCGAATAGTTCTCGATGCCGCTGCAATGCCCCAATTCGCGTATCATTTCCATATCATACGTGACTCGTTCGTATAATCGTTTGGCTTCATACGGCTTTCCTGTCTCTTCGAAGTAACTTACTTGTTTGTGCAAGTCGTCTTCTATCTGGCGTATGGCTTTCGCCGTACTTTCTTTTGTGGTCATGAACAAGTTGGCCGGATAGATGCGGTATTCGTCGAAACTCCCCAAGCGGAGGCAGCTTACGGGGTCTACCTCTTCTATGGCATCGATTTCATCGTCCCAGAATGTCACGCGCAAGAGATTGTCGGAATAAGCCAAGTAAATGTCTACTGTATCACCTTTGACCCGGAAGCACCCACGTTCCAGATTCAAGTCGTTCCGGGTGTACAGGCTGTCGACCAAACGTCGGAGGAATACGTTGCGGTCTAACAATTTGCCTCGTTTTAGTTCTATCACATTGTCATAAAAAGCCGCCGGGTTCCCCATGCCGTAGATACAACTGACGGATGAGACGACCACTACGTCTTTCCGTCCGGACAGGAGGGCGGAAGTTGCCGCCAACCGCAACTTGTCTATCTCGTCGTTGATGGCCAAATCCTTTTCTATATAAGTGTCGGTAGACGGGATGTAAGCCTCCGGTTGGTAGTAGTCATAATACGACACATAATACTCCACGGCATTGTGCGGGAAAAAGCTTTTGAATTCACCGTATAATTGTGCGGCAAGTGTTTTATTGTGGCTGAGAATCAGCGTAGGCTTGTTGATGTTCTGGATCACGTTGGCTATCGTGAAGGTTTTACCCGACCCGGTCACGCCCAACAGCGTTTGGGCCGGCACGCCCTGCAAGACTCCTTCCGTGAGTTGGGCAATGGCTTCCGGTTGGTCTCCGGTAGGAGAATAATCGGCGGTCAGCTCGAATTTAGGCATATTATGGCTTGGATATTTTAAGTTTCTTCAAGCTACAAAAATAGGTATTTTATCTCTAAAAAGCCGTTTCATGTGCTTTTTTTGCATTTAAAAACTTCCTTTCTTTGCAAAATTCGATGCTTTTCCATAATTTTGCAGTTCAATTGTACAATATGAAACGGATTTTTTTATGGCTGTCGGGAGCGATGTTGTTGTTGGCTTCGTGTAACCAGTATAACAACGTGATGAAGACTGCAGATTACGATTATAAGTACGAGGCTGCAAAGGAATACTTTGTCAAGGGGCAATATTCCCGTTCGTCCGTATTGTTGGGGGAGCTTGTCACTTTGATGAAAGGGACTTCGCGTGGGGAAGAATGCCTTTATATGTTGGCGATGTCGGAGTTCTGTGACGGTAATTTCGATGTGGCGCATTCCTATTTTAAGAAATACTATCAGTCTTATCCTAAGGGAGTTTATGTAGAGTATGCCCGTTTTTATGCGGGGCGTGCCCTTTATGAAAGCGTGCCGGACACGCGTTTGGACCAGAGTAGTACGATGGCTGCGGTGAAAGAGTTTCAGGATTTTTTAGATTACTATCCCTATACGAGTCTGAAAGATCGGACACAGGAGATGATTTTTGCTTTGCAAGACAAGATGGTGGAGAAAGAATTTCAGGCCGCTAAGCTATATTACGATTTAGGTTCATATATGTATAACTGTTCGTATGGAGGCAGTAACTATGAGGCGTGTATTGTGACGGCTCGTAACGCCTTACTGGATTATCCGTATGCCAGTCCGGAACGTCGCGAGGAGTTTTCCATTATGATATTGCGTGCCAAGTACCAGTTGGCTTTGCAAAGCGTGGAAGAGAAGCGGTTGGACCGTTATCGTGATACCATAGACGAATATTACGGCTTCATGAACGAATATCCCGAATCTAAATACTTAAAAGATGCGCAGCGGATTTTTGCGCAGTCGGAGAAATATGTGAATAAGAAATCTTAAGGGTAAAAGAAACAAGTAAATCAATTATATAAATTATGGATTATAAAAAAACAAATGCGCCTACAAACACAGTGACCCGTGACATTATGGATCTGTGTGACGAAACCGGTAATATCTATGAAAGCGTAGCTATCATTGGCAAGCGTGCGAATCAGATTTCTTTGGACATTAAGAATGAGTTGTCCAAGAAATTGCAGGAGTTCGCCTCTGTAAGTGACAATTTGGATGAAGTTTTCGAGAACCGCGAACAGATTGAGATTTCCCGTTTTTATGAGAAATTGCCGAAGCCGTCGTTGATTGCCACGCAAGAATTTGTAGAAGGGAAAATATATTTCCGTAATCCGTTGAAGGAGAAAGATACGATAGAATAAGCGGATATTTATTTTTATAATATTGTCGAACGGTATGATTCAAAGAATCCAGTCTGTCTATCTTTTCTTGGTTGCGGTATGTGCGGTGGTATGCTTGTGCATGCCCGTAGGACATTTTCACCAAGACGGTATCGGGATAGCAGATTTCTATAATTTATGGCTTACGATGGCCGACGGGGCGCGAGTATTTGCTCCGTGGGCCATGTTTGTACTGTTGGTTTTGGCAGCGTTCACTTCGTTTGCAGCCATATTTTTGTTTAAGCGCCGTATGTTTCAGGTGCGCTTGTCCGTGTTCAGCAGCCTTATCTTGGTGGGCTACTATATCGTGTTCGGGGTTTTCGTTTACGTGTTTAAATCCCGTTATGATGCTGATTTCACCCTTTCTTGGACTGCGGCCTTTCCGGCGGTAGGATTGATATTAGACTATCTGGCTTTCCGGAACATTATGAAGGACGAATTGATTGTCCGTTCGCTTGACCGTTTGAGATAGGGAAAAGAGGGATAAAATAAAAAGAAAGTGCGTTGGAATGGATGGCTTCATTTTAACGCACTTTCTTTTTTTTACTTTTTGTCTGAAGACCGTCGCGTACGTACAATATCGAATAGGTAACTGGCTTTTACCACGATAGTGCCATTGGCCGACCGGCCGAACACGTCTTTCTTGCCATTGCCGAATATATCGCTCAATCCGTAGTAGTAACGGCCTTCCAAAAGGAAATGTCCGATTTTGGTATTGACCTCAAGACCAGCACCGGCTGTGATGCCATATTCAAATTTGTTTTTTACCGGCATGTCGTATTGTTGGTTCACTTGTCCCGGACGGAGGTTCAGAGTCGAGTCGTTGAAAAGCCCGCCTTTGTGTCCCTTGTCGCCTAAATAAAAGCCGACTTGTGGACCGGCTACGACATAAAACAAAGCACCTTTTTGTTCGTATCCCCAACCCATGCGGGCTAACAATGGAATTTGTATGTAGCTGATATCCCGCTTGTAGGTATCGTTGGACGTTTCTATCAATTCTTCCCATCCCAAATTGGTATAATTAACCTCCAGTTGGATGGAACACAAACTTTTGAAATACTTTTCGCAGGTATATCTGGCCGTGAAACCAAAAGTCGGTGCCCCTTTGAATTTTTGTTGGATGGTAGGGTTGAACATGACTTGGTTCAGCGTGTATCCTGCATTGAAACCGACGGCCAGGTCGTTACGCGGTTCACCGATTTGACCGTACACTTTAGAAGTCCCGATGCAGCAGGTCGCTATCGCGATGAGGAATGCTTTTCTCATTTTTTCAGTCGGATTAGTTCAATGCTGTGGGATGGACTGTAGTGGATAAATTCGATTTCACGGTTAATAAAGCCGCTCCAATTACTGATGCGTTGGAAGTCGAAACGATGTTGATAAGTAGTCGTGACGATTTGCGAAAGATGTTGGTCGAAAGCTTCTCCATACGTAGATATGCCTTTCAGGAAATAAATCGCCGTGTCGAAACCCAACATACCGAAACGTGGCCACGACACGAGGGTCGGCGTGTGGAATGCCTTTTGGTAGGCATTCTCAAATTCGTCGGCGTTGCCGTTCAGCGGATTCCTGAAAAAGGAAGAATAGGCGTATGTGTTGAATTGGTAGAAGTTCTCCAAATGATTGTTGGCGTACGTCTGCCATTCTGGATACCCTACCAGTTTGATTCTGTATTCGGGGTTCTTTTTAGTGAACTCTTTCAGCTTGGGAAACAGTTGGTTTAACAGTTTGATACTGGATGAGTTGGGAATGATGACATTGTCTTTGTATTGGGTCATTGCCTCCATCCACTTTATTTCATCGTCGTTAAGTCTCAGGTGGTTTGCCTTGCTGCCGTTTTGTTGTAACCGTTTCCGTGTTGCATCGACGAATGCAGCTGCGTCTTTGTCGTTTTCAGTGCCTTCCAAGAAAATGACGTTCTCTTTTCCGAAGAGTTCCGTGGTCAGCCGCGCAGCTTCCGCAAACTGGTATGATTTGGGAGGGTTGATGGCGTAATAATATGGATTTTCATATACATTGTCGCCAAGGGAAGAAAAAGGTACTACCAACTTGATGTGATGGTGTTGGCAGAATTTGCTGAGAGGTGCAATCTGTTCCGGGTACAAGGGACCGATGATAAAGTCAAGATGGTTGAGAGGGTGGTTGTTTACGGTGGCTTGGATGTCACCCGGGCTTTTACCTGAATCGTAGGCGAAGATATCTACTGACGTTCCGGATCTCTTCATGTTTTCTACCGCCATCAATACCCCCCTGTAGAATTCAATCATCTTTTCGTTTTCCGGCGTGCCTCCTTTGAAAGGCAATATCACCCCTAAACTGATTTTTTTCTGTGGGGCAGACACTGTTTTCTTCCCCATCAATTCTTCATTGGTTGGGATAACTTCTTTCGGCTTTTCCGGTTTAGGAAAAGGGATACAGACGAAGTCTCCTTTGCGGAGTTTATAACCAGGCTCGTTCATTTCCGGATTTGCCGCTTTCAATTCGGCTTCCGTCAGATTGAAATTCTGGGCGATGCTGTACAAAGTTTCCTTGCGTTTTACCTTGTGCATTTCCCGGCATCCGGATTGTGCTACTCCTTGTGGTTGGGCGGTTTCCTTTGCCGGGGCTATATTCACGGGCATGGTGGAAGCCGGGATACGGATGACCATTCCCGCCTTGAAGTTTTCGGCCGTAAGTCCCGGATTGGCTTTGCAAATATCGTCGGCACTTACTTGGTAAGTTTTAGTCAGTTTGTAAAGTGTTTCTCCGGCTTGAATCGTATGGAAACGTTTTTCTTGCGTGCCGTTTTGCTGTTGCGGGATTGTCAGTGTTCCTCCGGCTTTGATGCCTGTCGAGGCTGTCGGGTTCAGCTTGAGGATAGATTCGGGAGATACCTGATAAGTGCGGGCTATGGAATATACCGTTTCTCCTTGTTTGATGGTATGTACAAATGTTTCTGTTTCCTGCGCACGAGCCGTCAGTTGTAAGGAAAACAGGGCGATTACGACATATATAAATCTTTTCCAGTGTGCCATTTCTTTTTTTCTGATATTGCGGACAAAATTACATAAAAAAAGTGGTTATGTCAACGGGAAACATTATTTTTGCACAAATATTCAGGCATGAAAACTATTTTGAAGTATTTGTTTTTAGGTTTATTCTGTGCTGTTTCTTTTTCGCTTTCGGCACAAACGGCTTATCCTACGGCTAATCCGGCTGCGCGTTATACGACGGCCACGGGCGAAGAGTTGGAAGATGCGTCCGAACCCCAGTCGGCTCCGTTAGCGGGGCATTTTACTTCCAATGTGGAAGATTTAGGGGATTATATGGTACGGTATGAGTGGCGTGTGTATCGCGAAGGACAGGAGAATGCCCCGATAATAGATCGTTTCGATGAGAATCTGGAGTACACTTTCACCGAAAGCGGTACGTTTTACGTGCAATTTTATGCCACTTTCGTGCATGGCAACGACACTATCGTGTTCCCCGAAGAGGGAGCGGCAGAACCGTTTGTGGTCTCCATCAGCGAGTCCGTTTTGGAAATGCCGAACGCTTTCTCTCCCAACGGGGACGGTTACAATGATATATATAAGGTAAAGGAAGGCTATCAGTCCATCGTCAGCTTCAAAGCGGTCATTTTCAACCGGTGGGGACAAAAATTGTACGCTTGGGATACTTTGGATGGCGGATGGGATGGGAAGTTTCATGGCAAGACCGTCAAAGACGGTGTGTATTTCGTGGTAGTCAATGCACGTGGAGCCGACGGAAAGGAATATAAGATAAGAAAAGATGTGAATGTGTTGACCGGTTATTCGGGGACGGGCACCAATGGAAATGATTAATAGGATGATGGATAACGAAGCAGAAAAAATAGAAGTGTTCGGTGCGCGAGTGCATAATCTGAAGAATGTGGATGTGGAGCTGCCGCGCAACAGTCTGACGGTGATTACCGGGTTGAGCGGGAGCGGGAAGTCTTCATTGGCTTTCGATACGATATTCGCCGAAGGGCAGCGTCGCTACATAGAAACATTTTCGGCATACGCACGTAACTTTTTGGGTAACTTGGAGCGTCCGGATGTGGACAAGATTACAGGGTTAAGTCCTGTGATTTCCATCGAACAGAAGACAACCAATAAAAATCCCCGTTCTACCGTAGGGACCACTACCGAAATCTATGATTTCCTGCGTTTGCTGTATGCCCGTGCGGGAGAGGCTTATTCCTATTTGTCGGGCAAGAAGATGGTGCGTTATACCGAAGAACAGGTGATAGACTTGATTATCAGGGATTACGAGGGACGGCGCATTTATTTGTTGGCTCCCATGGTGCGTAACCGTAAGGGACATTACAAAGAACTGTTCGAGACGATACGCCGCAAGGGGTACTTGTATGTGTGCGTGGACGGTGAGATTCGCGAGATAGCCCATGGGATGAAACTTGACCGTTATAAGAACCACAGCATAGAAATCGTTGTGGATAAGCTTTGCGTACAGCAGAAGGATGACAAACGGTTGCACGCCAGTGTGGCCACGGCCATGCAGCAGGGAGAAGGGCAACTTATGGTTTACGATGCCGAAACAGAGACCGTACGTCATTACAGTAAACGTTTGATGTGCCCCGAAACGGGTTTGTCCTACCGTGACCCGGCTCCTCATAACTTTTCTTTCAACTCTCCGCAAGGGGCTTGCCCACGGTGTAAAGGATTGGGCTATGTCAGCCTGATAGACATGGATAAAGTCATTCCGGATCGTAACCTTTCGGTGTACGAGGGGGCAATCCAACCTTTGGGGAAGTATAAAAACAGCATGATATTCTGGCAGATAGATGCTTTATTGGAAAAATACGACGCTGATGTGAAGACACCGGTCAAGGATTTGCCGGAGGAAGCGTTGAACGAAATATTGAACGGCAGCATGGACCGCGTACGCATCAAGTCTCAACTGGTGCACACCTCATCGGATTATTATGTGACCTACGAGGGATTGGTGAAATACATCCAAATGATGCAAGAGAACGAGACTTCAGCTTCAGCACAGAAATGGGCAGAACAGTTCTCCAAGACGGTGACTTGTCCGGAATGTGGAGGACGCCGTTTGAACAAGGAAGCTTTGCATTTCCGTATGGCAGACAAGAACATTGCGGAGTTGTCGGCGATGGATATCGGTGAATTGTATGATTGGATGTTGCACGTGGAGGAAAGGCTGACCGACCGGCAGAGAAAGATAGCCCCGGAAATTTTGAAAGAAATCCGTTCGCGCCTGAAGTTCCTTATGGATGTAGGCTTGGATTATCTGTCCTTGAACCGTTCGTCGGTGTCATTGTCGGGCGGCGAGAGCCAACGTATCCGTCTGGCTACGCAGATTGGCTCTCAACTGGTCAATGTCTTGTATATCTTGGACGAACCCAGTATCGGTCTGCACCAACGGGACAACCGCCGCTTGATAAACTCGCTGAAGGCTTTGCGTGACACGGGAAACACGGTGGTTGTGGTGGAACATGACGAAGAAATGATGGAGAGTGCAGATTATATCATTGATATGGGACCGAAAGCCGGCAGGTTGGGTGGCGAGGTGGTCTTCCAAGGCACGCCGGAAGAGATGTTGAAGCAAGATACGTTGACTTCACGTTATCTGAACCGTACTTGTTCCATTCAAATCCCCGGGCAGCGCAGGAAGGGCAACGGACACTCTTTGTGGTTGAGGGGCGCACGGGGAAACAACCTGAAAGGTGTGGATGTAGAGTTTCCTTTGGGTAAGTTGGTTTGCATTACGGGAGTGTCCGGAAGCGGAAAGTCCACGTTGATTAACGATACTTTGCAGCCCATCCTTTCGCAACATTTCTACCGTTCATTGCGTGACCCTTTGCCTTACGACAAAGTTGAAGGTTTGGAATTCGTGGACAAGGTGGTCAGTGTGGACCAGTCGCCCATCGGGCGTTTGCCGCGTTCCAATCCGGCTACCTATACCGGGGTGTTCAACGATATCCGTGCGCTTTTCGTCAGCCTTCCCGAGGCGAAGATACGAGGTTATAAACCGGGACGTTTCTCTTTCAACGTGAAGGGGGGACGTTGCGAAGCATGCGGTGGAAACGGATATAAGACCATTGAGATGAATTTCCTTCCAGACGTGTACGTTCCGTGCGAGGTATGCCACGGAAAGCGTTACAACCGTGAGACGCTGGAAGTTCGTTTTAAAGGCAAATCCATAGCCGACGTTTTGGATATGACGATTAACCGTGCAGTGGAGTTCTTCGAGAATCAGCCGGTGATTCTGAATAAAATCAAAGTTTTGCAGGATGTGGGCTTAGGATACATCAAACTGGGACAGCCCTCTACCACGTTATCGGGTGGCGAAAGCCAACGCATCAAGTTGGCCACGGAGCTGTCCAAGCGCGACACGGGGCAAACCATATATATATTGGACGAGCCGACCACCGGTTTGCATTTTGAAGACATACGCGTGTTGCTCGGCGTGCTGAACCGTCTGGTGGACAAAGGCAACACCGTGATGGTCATCGAGCACAATTTGGATGTCATCAAGTCGGCAGACTTCCTCATCGATATGGGACCGGACGGCGGCCGTGGTGGCGGCGAGCTTTTGTTCGAGGGTACGCCCGAGGATTTGGTGCGTTATGGGAAAGGTTATACAGCCGCATATTTGAAGGAGGTACTTTATGGCAAAGCAAAAGGTTAACAAGACCAATGTGGCACGCTTGTTGGACAAGGCCAAGGTCGCATACGAATTGATTCCATACGAGGTGGACGAATCGGATTTGAGTGCCGTGCACGTGGCCGCCCAGTTGGGCGAAGATGTGGAACGGGTGTTCAAGACCATCGTGCTGCATGGCGACAAGACCGGTTATTTTGTTTGCGTAGTACCCGGAGAACATGAGATAGACCTGAAAAAAGCGGCCCGTGTGAGCGGCAATAAGAAGTGCGAACTGCTGCCGATGAAAGAACTTTTGCCTACGACCGGTTATATCCGTGGCGGATGTTCCCCGATAGGGATGAAGAAACATTTTCCTACCTACGTACACGGGACGGCGGCACAGTACGGTTATATTTACGTCAGTGCCGGGCAGCGCGGTTTGCAGGTCAAGTTATCGCCCCGGGATTTGTTGCATGAGGCAAGGGCGGAATATGCCGATTTGGTTGCGTTGTGATGGTTTGATTGCATGGAGTTTAAAAGGTGTGGCCTTGAAGGTATTTCCTGGCCTCGCTTATTAGGGACATTTATTGAATATCCCTTGATAGGCCGTTGGGGCACATTCATAGATTCTTGTCTGGTTTGTATGTCTGGTTAGTAGGTGATGGCGTGCATGTTTTGCGTTATGAGGCTGTCGCACGGGCATCCGTCAAAAGCCGATGAGGCTATGTGTTCCAGACTGGATGGCAAAGATACATATTGCAAGTTGGAACAATTCCAAAATGCAGAACGGTCAATCTTTTTGACCCCTTCAGGAATTTCTATGAGGTTCAGGTTTTTGCATTGGCTGAATGTACCAGAAGATATTTTCTTTATGCCTTTTTCCATAAGAACCCCATTTAAAGAATTGCATAGGCTGAAAGCAAATGCTCCGATTTCTTTTACGGAGCCGGGGATAAATACTTGGTATATTCCTTCGCAACCGGCAAAAGCGTTTTCCCCGATTTTTTGTATGTTATCAGGAATCGCTACGAATGTAGGTAAAGGCATCCGGCTGAAAGCTCTTTCTCCGATTTCGACAACATCTTGGGGTATGTCCGTTGTGATACAGCCGGTTATAATCTTATGGGTTGCTGTTTCTATGATGGCATTACAATCGTTTCGTGAGTCATACACAGGATTCCTCGGATCCACAGAGATGGAAGTACAAAACCTACATCCCCAAAATGCTCCATTATGGATTTTGGTAATGTTAGCCGGGATAGTGATACTTTTAATCATGCTATTGCCGAATGCCGAAGAACCGATTTCTTTAATGCTTCCTACAATGCGGGTTTTTCCACATCCGGAAATAATCTTGTCGGTTGCAGTTTCCACAATAGCGTTACATCCGTCACGGGAGTCATACGTTTTGTTCCGGCTGTCCACAGTTATACTGTCAAGCAAGGGACATCCATGGAACTGGTTGCCTTCTTCAATGAAAGAGACATTTTGGGGGATATGGATGCCACGTAGGTTGATACAGTCAGCAAAAGTGCCTCCACCGCTAAGTGTTTCCAAAGTCTGTGGCAATTTGATGTATTTCAAACGAAGGCAATTTCTGAATATTCCGGATTCCATTTCTACAACTCCTTCCGGAATAGTGATACTGTCCAGTTTCAGGCATCCTTTGAAAGCTTCCGCGCAAATACGTGTCACCCCTTGTGGGATTTGGGTGGTATGGCATCCTAAAATGAGGTCTGTTTTATGTTCAATGATAGCATTGCATTGATTCCGTGAATCATACCTTTCGTTCTTTTCATGCACTTCGATGGTTTGTAAGTTCGGGCATGAGTGGAAAGCCGTATTTCCTATATAATCTATAGTACTGGGTATATGGATGGATTGGAGTTCGGTGCAATACGAAAACGCGTTTTCTCCGATATAATCTATACCTTCGCTGATAATCAAGTGTTTTATGTCCTTGCAACCAATGAATGCGTTGTCTTCGATCCCTTCTACTTGATATTCGTATCCGTTGTGTATTACTGTGTTAGGAATGACGAGTGTGTCATTAGACAGTAAAGGATGGGTTCTTGTACTCCTGTCAATACAGGTAATACTTACGGTGCTATCTCCAGTGGCGATTATGACAAATTTAGCTACGGTACATTGAAATATATCATAGATGAAGTGCTGTTGAGCTTGAGCCGGAACAAAAAGCAAAGCCATGAAAATCCCACATAAACGGGATGAATGCAGTAAAAAGTGCATTATTCTTATTTTTCCCCTTTTGATAAAAATAGAAAATATGTCATTTTCCGGGAATCTATGCTTTCCGTACTTATCTTTATATATAACTCCTGAAAAGACTGTGCTTACAGAAACCATGCTGATTGCAGCAAATGTGTAGATGAACGTTTTCATTGTATAAATGATTAATTTGTTTTTCATCAAGGAAAAGAAAATAAAAAGATGGGAATTAATTGTCTTTAAAGCATTAGGGCATTTATTCAATGCGCACGGAAAGGGTGCTGGCTCCGTATCCGCACCAATAGCCTTTTCCACCTCGGATATTGGATTCCAAGTCGTTCGTGTAAGGGAAGAACATGTTGGAAGACAGGTGGTTCAGGTTGGAGTAACTTTTCCAGAATTCGTAAGAGGCTTGGTCTATATGGCAGAGTTTGACTTGCACCAAGTCACCCTTTTTGAAATAGGCGGATGCGTTCTTGTCGGCTTCCGTATAGACGGAGGTCCCGCAGTACACGTCGGCTGCCACGTGCGTGGGGATGACTTCATTCGAGAATACTCCCATGAAAGACAAGAGGAAAGCCTTGTCTTTTCCGTGCCTTTTGCTGAACAGTCCGTAGTAGTTCCTTTCGTCGGGATTGTCTTCAAAAAAAGCTTTTATATAGAATAAGGTGTCGCTTTCGCTGCGGATGGCACGCAGGGAGTCCAGTTCGACGGGGTGGGGGATGGTCGTGACGGCCGTGGCTTTTTGCCCCCGGTACTCGGCGGTCAGCGTGTAAGTCTTTCCGGCCTGTCCGGTCATTTTGAATGTCGTGTACTTATAGGGTGGAAAGAAGTCATTGTCATATCCTCCGGTCAGCACCACGCTGTCTGTCCCGTCAGAGATGGTTACTTTCCCCCAACGTACGATGTAGTTCTCGATATTCTGCATACCGGCATCTATGGCATGGGTTTCGCCCAACAAGACCACGGGGTATCCACCGTCCTCAATCCATCCCTCTACGACTAATTGCGTTTGGAGTTCCGCGTCTTCTTCCTCCATGCAGGCCGTAAGTGTGGCACATGCCATAAGTATCAGGCCGAGTGTGTATATGCAATATGGTTTCATGGCTCAGAATTTTAAAGTATAACCGATGGAAGGCAACATACGGCAAAGGGAATACACATGTTTGTAGCCGAAGTTCTCTTCCTGAAAGCCCAGGTAACTGAACAGTACATTGCGCCGGGCATATAAGTTGTAAATGGAGAGGTTCAGGCTTTGCTCCCTGTGTCCACGAGGAGAGAAGCGATAGGTCAGGGCGATGTCCATGCGGTGGGTGGACGGCAGGTTGGCGCCGTTGTACTTTCCGTATTCGCTCACTATGTTGTTGTTGATGACGTACACGCTTTTGGCTTTGGTGTAGGGCGTGCCACTGGCGTATACGAAATCTCCTCCTAAGCTCCAGTGCCGGTTGAACCGGTAGTTGGCTACTACGGACAAGTCGTGGAGGCGGTCGAAAGTCGAGTTGAACCATTCTGTCGGACTAAGTTCGGGAAAACGGCGCCGGCTGCTCCCTATGGCATAACTGACCCAACCGGAGAGTTTGCCTCTGTTCTTTTTCAGCATGAGATTCAGACCGTAGTTATAGCCTTTCCCATGTATCATATTGTTTTCTATGTGGTAGACCTGCGTGAAGAAATCCAATATGGAACCTGAATATTCGTGCTGATGGCTCAGCTTCTTATAGTAAACTTCCGCACTGATTTCCATCATTCCTTTTTGTGACCGGAAATAATAACCTAAGGCGATGGAATGAGCCTGTTGGGGGCATACGGAAGGAGACGAAGAGGTCCAATAGTCTACGGGCAACCCACCGTTGGAGACGGACATCTGATGAAGGTATTGATGGTACAGGCCGTAATGTACAGACAAAGTATGGGAGGACGAGGGATGGTAGTTCAGGGTGATGCGCGGGTCTGGCGAAATGAAGCTGCGGCCATGGCTGTGGTAGGATGACAATCTCAATCCTCCGAGTACCGACCAGGAGGGGCGGATGGAAATGTCGGCCTGAAGGTAGGCATTGGCTTCGTGGGCATCTTCGAGGAATTTGGGTGTTTCGTTTTCGATGAACGAACCGGAGACTTCGAACTGCATGGGACGGAAATGGTAATAGTTGTATTCCACACCTCCGTTCCATTGCAGGTTGCCCCGTGTCCATTCCAAACGGGCGGCGTAACCGGCTTGCGTGATGCCGGAGGACAGGTTGAGGGATACGGAACTGATGCCCATATCCAACGTGTTGCGGTAGCGGCTGAAGGTGGCGTTTTGTTGGAGGATGAACCGGGATGAATGGTGTTGCCAGTGCAATGCGGCAGCTGTGTTCTGCCAATTCAGCTTGTTTTCGTCTGCAAAGTCTTCCTGCAACAGGTTCATGCGGTCCTGACCATGATATAAGCTAAGGCGTATTTTATCATGTGCTCCGGCTTGTTGCACAAAAGTCAGGTTATAGTCTTGCAGGCCATAGCGGAGTTTCATTTCGTCTATTTCCAATAGGTTGCCATAGAGCAGGTTCAGGTAGCTTCCGCGTCCGGATAAGTAGAGCGTGGAATGCTCACCAACAGGGAGCGTCAGCGTACCTTCGCTCTCCATGAAACTGACGGTGGCGTCAAGGTGGACTTTATGGGCTATGGAATCGGTAGGATAGAAAGAAACTTCTCCGCCCAAACGGTTGGAGAAAGCGGCATCGTGACGGTTTTTGACCAATGACATGCCGCGGAAGTGAGAGGCGTTGAATACGGAAAACAGGCCTAACAGGTGGGAAGCGTTGAATATCGGTGTCCCGTCCATGTTCAATATGCTTTGGGAAGCCGCACATCCCTGTATGTGGATGCCGGAGGTATAGTCGTTATTGGTGGCTACTCCTGGAAGAAGTTGCAAGCTGCGTAAGGGGTCTGCACTGCCCAATACATGAGGCATGTCTGCCAGCGATTTCATGTTCCAATACAGGCGGCCGTTCCGGTCATCCGACAACGTGCGGGGGCTGTAAGCTTTCACCTCCACTTCTTCCATCCGTTCGCTTTGCAGGCTGTCTGCGAGCGAGGCACGTAGATTTTGGTGGAACCAAACGAGCAGGAACAAAATGCTTATGGTTTTGTACATGTTGGTATGCCGGACACACGTGAAAGCAGGCCGACAACGGATTCCGACGAAGTGGAAACGCGAGCCAGCCTGCCATGGTCAAACTAAAAAAGTATATTATAAATTCTCGAAGCGTCCGAACAATTCTTCATACACGGCAATCAGGGATTGGAAACGTGCAACCGTGAAGTACTCTCCAAACGTGTAAGTCGTGCCATTCTCGAAGTTCAATACCGGTTCGGCCGACCATTCACCGGAATAATAGTAGCCTCCGGGATATGAATAATCGTAATGGACGGTTTGCCATGTCAGAGGTACGGAATAGGTACTGTTCTTGAAGAACATCGCAGCTTGTACGTATTGGTTGGCGGCATCGACAGCCCTTTGTGCCTTTACGCGGGCAGCCTCTTTCAAGCTTTCCAATGAGCCTACCGTGTCACCTTGGTAGTAATAATAATACCCATCGTAGTCGAAGGCGTCTACCAGTCCGTTGTTGTTGTCGGCAGTGATGTTCAAGCTTATGTCGTCCATGATGTTGCAACCCAAGATTCCGTTTTTCAAGTTGGCGTTTCCGTCGAAATATCCGGATTCGATCAAATCGATGTCAGCCAAATTACGCCCGTTCACGCTGCACGACATGGTAATCAGGCGTTCGTTTCCGCTGTAAAGTTCCGATTTCACGGCCGCCTCGCTGTTATTGTCGAGCAAAGAATGGGTGACTTTATAACCGGCATTGGTGGCCTCGAACGTTGCATTTGCGGAATATTGTTTGCCGGCATAGTCGCAGGCTTCCGTGTTGACGGTAAGCAGGATCATAAGCTCTCCATTGAGTTTTATGGTTCCGGTTATGGTAGCCGGAATCTTAATGGTTTCAGAATATACATATCCGGTAGAATCCTTACGTGCGAACTCGAACTCTTGGCCGCTACCTTTCAGTTCAGCCACACAGTCCTTGCCTTCGTATTTGAACATATAGATGGCCGAATTGTTCATCGAAGCGTCCGAAATCTGATCCCATTCTTCCATGGTCTCGTTCCATTGCCATTTGCCATGGAGCTGGCTGATTTCGTACACGTCGCCGATAGCTCGCTTGGAGGCTAATGCGGCAATATCGCCTTGTGCGCTAAGGCGCATGGTGCGCATGAGGCTTCTCCAACCGTAATCCGGATGGTTCGGGTAGTCGGGTAGTATGGCCTCGTCGTCCTCGTTGAAGAACGTGTTCTCGCAATATTCCAACAGCGAGATGGTCGGTTTGAGGCGTTCCACGTCAATCTTTGCCGCCAATGCCTTGCCCACACGGTCTATCTCTTCTTGTGCCTGCTCTACGGTCGTGACGGGGACGTTTCCATTTCCACCACCGCCGTCGCCCGGGCCACCGTTGTCATCGTCGCTGCAAGCTGTTGTCATACACAACACCGCGCCTAAAAATAAAGAATAGAATAGTCTTTTTCTCATTGTTTAGTTGGTTTAAGTGGGAAGTTAACGGTTTTTCTCGCATGCGTACGGGAATGCTTCCCTTCATTTCCTTGTGCATGGATGTGTTAATTTCATTTACAAATATAGTGGTTTTAATAAAAGGAGAAATGTATTTACTTGAATTTATATTATATTAACATATTGGTGCGGCTCTGAAATACACTCTTTGAAATTCTTTTCTTTTACAACGTGGTAAGAGGGTTAGGACATTGGTGCACGGTTCTGCGCCAAACGGTTTTTCAGTCTCAGCCGATTGATTTTTCAATCACAGCCAATCGAATTTTCATTCTGCGGAGATTGATTTTTATTTTGCAAGTAATTGGAATATAATTGTTTATGATGTATGGTTTGTCGAATGGATGGGACTTTTATATCCTATTCTTGGGAGGAATAAAACCGGACAAACAGAAGTGAAAAAACAAAAGCCGGTATTTTTCGGCGAACCTCCAAATACCGGCTTTTTCCTGTTCCGAAAAGATTTATTTCTTAAGATTGGCCTTTTCCAGTCCGTATCCGTATTTCTTGTCTGCGGATTTGAGAAAGAATGCCACCAACAAAGAGAGAATGGCTATACCGGTGAAGATACACATCGGGAGGGTATAGTCGTAAAGATTGGTCGTTTTGCCGTTCACTATTTCCTGCCCCGTGATGCAATAGTTTTCGAGTACGCTGCCGATGAGGGCCGGGATGCCCCATAAACCGATGTTCTGGATGAAGAATATCAGGGCGTATGCCGTACCTAATTGTTTGACCGGGAATATCTTGGCCACGGAAGGCCACATGGCGGACGGGACGAGGGAGAAGGCGATGCCCAGAATAATCATCAGGATGATGGCTACCCAAGAGGCGTGAATGAAAGGAATGGCATAGATGGCATGCACGCAGATGAGCATGAAAGCTCCCAACATCATAATGGAAGCTGCCTTTCCTCTCCGGTCTATCATTCCACCGAACACGGGAGTCAGGAACAGAGCGCCCAAAGCGGGAAGGCCCGCAAAAGTACCGGCGATGTCTTCGGATACGTTGTATTTCGTCACCATCAATTCGGTAGCGAATTTCTGGAAGGGGAATACACAAGAATAGAACAGGACACACAAGAGGGCGATGAGCCAGAATCCCGGATTGCTGACCACGGCCACCACATCCTTGAAAGAGAATTTTTCATCGTCACCGCAAGAGGTGTCGATTGTCACCTGGCGGTCGAGCTTGCGGTCCATGAAAGTGAAGCACAGGAAAGAAACCAGCCCGCCGACGAGCAGGATGGCACCGATGAGCAATGGAGTGTCAAGATGCCAGTTCTTGGCTACGGGGATGGCTACTGCGTATGCCACTTGCGAGCCGACGCGGGCCAAAGCGACCTGTACGCCCATGGCCAAAGCCATTTCTTTGCCGTGAAACCATTTGGCGATGATTTTTGTCACCGTTATGCCGGCCACTTCGGCACCGACACCGAATACGGAATATCCGGCCGAAGCCATGAAAACATCCAGTTTGTAACCGAACAGCATCTCTTCGGTTCCGCCGAAGCGGGTAATGGCAGCGTATTCGCATATCGTGCCGCCTACCATCAGGATGGTGGACAACATACCAGTGAAGCGGATGCCGAATTTGTCCAAAATCAGTCCGCCCCAGATGAGCATGAGCAGGAAGACGTTCAGGAAACTGTAAGCTCCCGTGAAGAAGCCGAACTCACCGCTTGTCCAATGCAGTTCGCCTTCGAGCATGCTCTTGAGCGGAGCCATGATGTCGTTTACGTAGTAAGCGGCCATCATGGTGAAAGCCACTACGAAGAGGGCAGACCAACGTGCCCATGCCTTGTCATTTAATTTTTGATTCGAAGTTTGGTTCATGACGTTTATCGTTTAATTTATTTTTTCAACCAACGGTCTAGCCAACGGAAGAAAGTGCGCTGCCACAATATGCCGTTTTGGGGTTTCAATACCCAGTGGTTCTCGTCGGGATACAACAGGAGTTCGGCGGGGATACCGCGCATGACGGCGGCACTGAAAGCCGACTGTCCCTGCGAGCTGAGGATACGGTAGTCTTTCTCGCCGTGGATGCAAAGGATGGGTGTGTCCCAACGGTCTACGTAGAGGTGGGGACTGGTGGTGAAGGGATTCACCTTTTGTTGGTCGTTCACCTTTTCCGCGTTGTCTGGGTCGGCACTGATGCCCTTGCGCCAAGGGCCTGCACCGAGGTCCCAGTTGGGAAACCACATCTCTTCCGTTTCATAATATTGCTGTTGCGTGTTGAAAATGCCGTCATGCGCGATGAAGCATTTGAAGCGTTTGTCGTGGTGCCCGGCCAAATAGTACACACTGTATCCTCCGAAGCTGGCACCCACGCATCCCAATCGTTCTTTGTCCACATACGGCTCCTTGCAGATGTCATCGATGGCGCTCAGGTAGTCTTGCATGCACTGTCCGCTGTAATCGCCGCTGATTTCCTCCAACCACTCCATGCCGAAGCCCGGCAGGCCGCGGCGGTTGGGAGCGATGATGATATAGTCGTTGGCCGCCATGATTTGCAGGTTCCAACGGTAGCTCCAGAACTGGCTGACGGGACTTTGCGGCCCTCCTTCGCAGAACAGGAGTACCGGATATTTTTTGGCCGGGTCGAAATGAGGCGGGTAGACCACCCAACAGAGTTCCTTCTTGCCGTCAGTGGTAGCGACCCAACGTTCTTTGACTTCACCCATTTTCAGGCGTTCCTGAAAATATCGGTTTTCCCGGGTGAGCTGCCTGATTTCCGCGTTTTTTTTCTTTTTAAAGGAAAGGCTGTAAATGTCATCCGGCGCACTGATGCTGTGACGGGTGACGATGAGGCTTTTGCCACATAAGGCCAGTCCGGCTCCATAGTCGAAGTTACCGGTGGTCAGCGGTCTCACTTCGCCTTTGAGGTTGGTGGAGTGTACCATGCTGCGTGCCTGCCATACGCCGGTGAAATAGAACGAGCGGCTGTCGGCTGCCCAACAGAATCCGTCTACTCCGGATTGGAAAGCTTCCGTAACGTAAGTTTTTGCCCCCGTCTTCAGATCCAAGACGCACAGTCGGGTACGGTCGCTTTCGTAACCGTTTCGTGCCATGCTGAGCCACGCCACATATTTCCCGTCGGGAGAATAGGCCGGGTTCGTGTCGTAGCCCACGTTACAATCCCGGTCCAAATGGTTTATGGCTTGGTGTTCCATGGAACGCGACGGGTCGATTTCAGGCTCTTTGTAGTCGGCCGGTTTGCATAGGTTCTCGGTTTGTCCGGTCGCCGTATCGTAGCGGTAGATGTCGCTGTCCGTACTGATAGCGTAGTCCCGGCCTGTCTTTTTGCGACTGGTGTACACGATATAACGGCTGTCGGGACTCCAGTTGAACTGTTCACTGCCTCCGAACGGTAACATCGGGCATTCAAACGGTTCGCCGTTCAGGAGGTCGATGCCGTCACCCGCCCGTCCGTCTTGGACATCCGCCACGAAGATATGGGGTATAGTGGTGACATAACGATCCCAATGTTTGTAGTTGAGGTCGGTGATGACCATACCGCTGGATAATGGCAGGTCGTCGTATTTTTTCTCGATAGAAGTATAAGTGTCTACAGAATGGACGATGATGACTTTTTTCCCGTCAGGGGAAAACTTGTATCCTTCCACGTCCTTATGGCAGAAACTGACTTGACGGCGTGACGTGCCGTCCAAGGCCATTTCCCATATCTGGCTACTGCCGCTGTTACTGCTCAGGAAGGTGATTTTTTGTCCGTCCGGAGTGAAAGCCGGTTCGCTTTCGTTGTCGGCCGTAGTGGTAAGCAGGGTCGGGTTCGCGCCGTCGGCATCCATCAGGTAAAGAACGGTATGGCTCTTGTTCTGCTGTACGCTGTAATAGCTGACGGTATACACAATCTTTTGGGCATCCGGCGAGACAGCAAAAGTGCCAATCCGTCCCATGGCCCATAATGCCTCGGGAGTGAGGCGGTCTCCGGTAAGTGTAATCTGGTTTTTTCCGATGATTTGTCCGTCGTTGGCTCCGGATACCGGACTGGCGGAAGCCAAGGTAAGGGCTGCGGTCATGACATGAATGAGATTCATAATAGATGTGAGCTAAAAAAAATGAATCATTCCGGACAGTTGTGGATAGTCCGGAATGATTCTTAAGGATGTATTATTATTTCTTGTTTTGAGCTTGTTTCTTTTTCTGTTCTTCCAAGATGGCTTGCTGCTGTTTTTGCAGTGCTTCCAACCGTGCGGCCATTCCCGACATCTTTTTGTTAGGGTTTGCTTTATTGGCCTGGTAGTTAGCTTCGAGCTTGGCCAAAAGCTTCTTGTCATCGGTGGTTTTGCGCAAGAACCACATGATAAGGATGCTAGTCAGACCGGAAAGGAAATAGTAATAGTTCAATCCGGACGAGTAGTTGTTGAACATGAAGAAGAAGGCTACAGGCATGATGTACATCATGTACTGCATGAACTTCATTTGCTGTGCTTGTTCACCGGTCATGCTGTTCTGCTGTTGGCGCATGCTAATCCACGTGTTGACGATATTGGTCAGGCAGAACAACAAGCAGAAAATGCTGAGATGGTCTCCGATGAGCCAGATGGGCTTGTCCCAACGTATCACGTCATCGTATGCAGAAAGGTCGGAAGCCCAAAGGAAACTTTCCCCACGCAATTCGATGGCATTCGGAACGAAGTTGAACAGGGCAATCCAGATAGGCATCTGTAACAGCATCGGCAAGCATCCGCCCATCGGGCTGACCCCGTACTGGCTATAAAGCTGCATGGTTTCCTGCTGCTTCTTCATGGCGTCTTCCGGTTTCGGATATTTGGCGTTAAGCTCGTCAATCTTCGGTTTCAGCACACGCATCTTGGCAGAAGACAAGTAAGACTTGCGTGTGGTGGGGTAGACCAATACTTTCACCAATATTGTGAGCAACAGGAGGACAATCCCCATCGAAAGCCCCAGACTGCTCAACCAATCGAAAATGTAGATGATGAAGAAACGGTTGATCCACTTGAAGAGCGGCCAACCCAGATAAACAAGGTCTTCCAATTCCAAGTCTTTGTCACTGGCACTGAGCTTGTTTGTGTGTTGCAACAGATGGTAATTGTTCGGAGCGAACAGCATCTGCATTTGAGTGGGGGTCTTTCCGTTGGGATCGAAGAACGTTTTCATGTCGGCCTCGTAATCTTTCAGGTAACCGCTGGCTTTTTGCTGCGGCGTGCTGCTGAGGTGAGCTTCCGTGAAATCCTGATGTGCTATCAGTACACAACTGAAAAACTGGTTCTTGAAAGCGACCCAGTCCAAGGGCTCTGCAATCTTTTCGGATTCGGCACTGGTTTCACTCAGATAATCCGTTCCCTCGTTCTTTATTTTATACGTCAGGGAAGAATAACGGCTTTCGAAATCGAAGCCTTTTTCTTGTTGGCGTGCCATTTCATTCCATGCGATGTCCAACGTTTTCATGGACGGTGAGAAGAAATTGCCCAAGCCGTTGGCCCGGATGGTAAAGTCGACCATGTAGGAATGGGGCAGCAACGTGTAATCGAAATCCAACGTACCTCCAGTGGAAGCCTGTAGACGCATGGTGAGGGTCGTGTCGCTGACGTTGATGGGGGTGAAGAAGAAGTCGCCGGAGTTGATGTTCTCCATCTTACCGCCTAACATGAATTGCATGCGTGCGTCTTTCTCGTCGAACAGTGTCACCGGACCGCCCTGTTGGTTCTTATATTCTTTGAGTTCAACTTTTTGGACGGTGCCCCCGCGTGTATTGAACGTTAACTTAATCAGTTCGTTTTCCAATACGACATCCTGTGCTTCCCCCCTCCTGTGAGCGTAAAACAATGACGTCGTGTCTAAAGCTACTTGTGCCTGATGCGCGATTTCTGCCTTTTCTTTGGCTTCTTGTGCCATCTGCGCTTTTTGTTGAGCCATGGCGATAGAGTCCTGCTGTCGGCGTTGGGCTTCCATTTCCGCTTCGCTCGGGCGACTGAAATAACTGAATCCGATAAGTACTGCCGCAATGAGGATAAATCCTGTAAGCGTGTTTTTGTCCATATTCTTATTTATTTGTCTTTAGATTGCTTTTGGGTGCTCAATGAATTCTCAATGGCTGCCTTTACGAATGAAAGGAACAAGGGATGCGGTTTGAGTACCGTACTGCTGTATTCCGGATGGAATTGTGTACCGATGTACCATTTCAATGCCGGGATTTCCACAATCTCCACCAAATTGCTGTCGGGGTTGGTACCTACGCATTGCATGCCGGCTTTTTCATACTCCTTAATATATTGGTTGTTGAATTCGTAGCGGTGACGGTGGCGTTCGGAAATCTGCTTTTGTCCGTATGCTTCAAAAGTCTTACTGCCCTCACGTACATCACATTCGTAGGCTCCCAGACGCATCGTACCTCCCATTTGGGTGATATTTTTCTGTTCTTCCATGATGTCGATGACATTGTGCGGAGTCTTTTCGTCCATTTCGCGGCTATTGGCATCCACATATCCTAATACGTTACGTGCAAATTCAATAACCATCATTTGCATGCCGAGACAGATGCCGAATGTCGGAATATCGTGGGTGCGGGTGTATTCGGCAGCAACGATTTTGCCTTCGGTGCCTCGTTGTCCGAATCCGGGACAGATAACTACTCCCGCCATACCTTTCAGTTGTTCTGCCACGTTTTCACGGGTCAGTTTTTCGCTATTGACGAAATGCGTCTTGACTTTATAGTCATTGTAGGTTCCGGCATGTGCGAGTGATTCTAAAATGCTCTTATATGCGTCTTGCAAATCATATTTGCCAACCAGGGCGATGTGGACAATTTCCGTAGCCTTGTTGCGGCGGTCAAGGAAAGAGCGCCATGGGCCGAGTTGAGGAGTTTCACCTACCGGCATATTCATCTTGCGCAAAATAATGGCATCGAGCTTCTGGGCTTGCATGCTCAGAGGAACTTCGTAGATGGACGGCATGTCCAGGCTTTGAATGACGGCTTCTTCGTCCACATTGCAGAAATGAGCCACTTTCTTGCGGATGTCCGCATTCAGTTCATGTTCCGTACGAAGTACCAAAATGTCCGGTTGTATACCTAAACTTTGCAACTGCTTGACCGATGTTTGGGTCGGCTTGGTCTTCAACTCTTTTGCAGCCGCCAGATAAGGGACGTAGGTCAGATGCAGGTTGATGGCATCTTTGCCCAATTCCCAACGTAATTGGCGGATGGCCTCCAGGAAAGGCAGGGATTCGATGTCACCTACTGTTCCCCCGATTTCGGTAATTACGAAATCAAACTTGTATTTTTTACCCATCAATTTGATGTTCCGTTTGATTTCGTCCGTGATATGAGGTACGACCTGGATGGTTTTACCCAAATAGTCCCCTCTGCGTTCTTTTTCGATAACGCTTTGGTATATCCGGCCAGTAGTTATATTATTGGCACGGGTCGTCTGGATTCCGGTGAAACGTTCGTAATGTCCTAAATCCAAATCCGTTTCCTGACCGTCTACGGTAACATAACATTCGCCGTGTTCGTAGGGATTGAGCGTACCCGGGTCGATGTTGATATAGGGGTCGAATTTTTGAATGGTAATGTTGTATCCACGAGCTTGCAACAATTTACCCACAGATGAGGATATAATGCCTTTGCCTAATGATGAGGCTACTCCGCCAGTAACGAAGATATACTTTGTTTCTCCCACAATGTTATAATTTTTGGATTAGAATTCAATTATAATACAACTATTAAGTTGCAAAATTACAAAAAAACTTTGAGTTCCGTGGGACTTTTCCTTTAAAAAAGATATATCTTTGTGTCGACAAAAGGAAACGTGGATGCGAATAAGGTTCTTTTTTATCTTTATAGTTGGAGGATGTATATGGAGTACGATGGTCGGGGCGCGGATAAAACGTGGGAACATGGTGGACACGTTGGCCATGAATGCCATTGTGGATAAATATACAGCCATGTTGAACACTCTTGTCATGGTGACGGATAGTCTGCAACCGGATTCAAACGTAAGATATACTCCATATTATTTCCGTTTGTTTGCACCGGGGACACTTTATAATGCACCCTTAAAGCAGGAGTTCGGCATAACATGGGAACCCTCTCTTCCGGGGCGTGAGAAAGACGTGCCTGCTTTATTGGACGATAAAGATGCGGGCCAGTTGATATTGGAGGAGGAGAACCGGATGTTGATGTATACATATGTAAATTCTCCTTGGCTGATACGAATCACGGAAAGCGATTTGGTTAAAGCCGGTGGTTTGCAGAAAGAAGTCTTGCCGGAACTTCCTCCAGTGTCCCATTTGGTGGAAAATGAAATCAATGTGGACTTCACACAAGATGTGGACACCGTGCGTTTGGCAGTACGTCGTCCGAACTTTTGGAAATTCAAAGGAGATTATTCGTTTCAGTTCACCCAAAATTATTATTCCGAGAATTGGTATCAAGGTGGCGATAACAATTATACGATGTTGGCTTTGGCAACCATGGAGGCAAACTTCAATAACAAACAAAAAATACAATGGGACAACAAGCTTGAGATGCGTTTGGGATTCCAGACTTCAAAAACGGACGAGAAGCATAAACTCAAGACTAATGATGACTTGTTGCGCTTGACCACTAAAATAGGATACAAGGCTACCAAACATTGGTTTTATACCTTGCAGGTCCAGGCATATACTCAGTTTTATCCGAGTTTCAAGGCAAATAGCGATGAGGTCTCTTCTGATTTCCTTTCTCCGTTCAACTTGGTCGTTTCTTTAGGTATGGATTATAAATTGGAATTGAAACGCTTTAAGGGTTCTGCCAACTTGTCTCCCGTAGCTTATAACTTTCGTTCGGTAGAGCGCAGGTCGTTATTCGGTAATTTTGGATTGGAGTCGGGACGAAGCATGTACAATAATTTCGGTCCGAATATTACGGTGAATTATAGTTGGGAAATATGGAAAAACGTCAAGTGGGATGCCCGTATATATTGGTTCAGCAACTTGGAGCAGACCGACATTGAATGGGAAAACACGTTTACTTTCACGATAAACAGGTTCTTGAACTCCAAACTGTTTCTCTATCCTCGTATAGATGACAGTTCGGAGAATTATCGAAATGAGGATAAAAAGTTTTCTTATCTCATGTTCAAAGAATGGTTCAGCTTGGGGGTCAACTACTCGTTTTAATAGAGCCTTTGCCTATAACGACTTGTTAATACTTTCAATATAGTTCAGGAGTTCCGTACGTCCCGTTTTGTTTTCGGATGAGGTTATGAAATAAGGGGGCAGTTCTTCCCATTGTTCCTTTAAGGTTTTAAGATAAATGTCAATATTGGCTTTGAGTTTAGTCGGCTTGGACTTGTCGGCTTTCGTAAAAACAATACTGAACGGGATTCCGTTTTCTCCAAGCCATTCAATGAATTCCATGTCTATTTTTTGAGGCTCGTGCCGTGAATCAACGAGTACGAATAAATTGGTCATCTGTTCTCTGCGCAGTATATAAGAAGAGATGATTTGCTGCAACTTTTCTTGTTCTTTTTTGCTTATTTTGGCATAACCGTATCCTGGAAGGTCTACCAGATACCATTCTTTGTTGATTAAAAAATGATTGATAAGCAATGTCTTACCCGGTGTGGAAGAGGTCTTTGCCAACTTTTTATTATTGGCCAGCATGTTAATCAAACTGGATTTGCCCACATTCGAACGGCCAATGAAAGCGTATTCGGGAGCATGGGTAGAAGGACATTTCCCGACCGAAGAGTTGCTGATGACGAATTCTGCTGATTTGATTTCCATGTCAGTTTGTATTTTTTTGTTGGCAAATATACGCTTTTTATTTGGCTTTTGGTTATCTTTGCACAAATTTATGTATTTTGATTGTAGATGAATCAACAATATCCTTCAGTATTATTAGAAAAGGCCGTAAATGAATTTGCGAAGTTGCCGGGGATAGGTTCGAAGACTGCCATGCGGTTGGTTCTACACCTGTTGAGGCAAGATGTACAGGCAGTTGAGAGTTTCGGACAGTCGTTGATTACGTTGAAGCATGATGTGAAATATTGTTCTATATGTCATAATATTTCGGATACGGACGTTTGTGAAATCTGTTCGGATATGCAACGCGACCATTCCACGATATGCGTGGTGGAAAATATTCAGGACGTGATGGCTATAGAGAATACACATCAGTACAAGGGTGTTTATCATGTGCTTGGCGGAGTGATATCCCCGATGGACGGGGTGGGACCTTCTGACCTTCAGATGCAAACTCTAGTGGAACGCGTGGAAGACGGGGGGGTACGAGAGGTGATATTGGCTCTTAGTCCGACAATGGAGGGAGATACGACCAATTTTTATATTTACAGAAAATTGGAGAATGTAGCTGCACGTATCAGCGTGATTGCACGTGGGGTTGCGCAAAATGATGAACTGCAATATACGGATGAAGTAACGTTGGGACGTTCTATTGTGAACCGCGTAGTCTTTACGGGACAAATGTAGGAGAACAGAGAGATGGAGAATATTATTATAAAGAAACTCCGGTTGGAGTTTTGTTTTATTTTTATATGGGCGGCCGTACTTATAGGGCTGTTTGAGTGGGACGTTTGGACTGCCGGATGGGCTGTAGGAAATGAACTGGCAGATTACTATATCAATCTGACGGGAATCATCATGGTTATCGTATTGGTGCCTATGGCTCTGAAAATGATGTCGTTTAGAGTGGTGAAATCTTCTTATTCCGTAGGCTCTCCGCAACGGTCCGGTTTGAAATATAAAAGATGGAGTGAAGTTCGTATGGCTATGTTAGCTGTCACGGGATGGACGAACATCGTATTTTATTATTTGACATTGGACTCGACCGGTTCTATTTGTGCGCTTATTGCAGCTTTGGCTTTATGTTTTTGTTGGCCTTCCCGTGAAAAGTTTGAGAATGAAACGGGGTTGGAATTGAATCATGACGGTGGTGTAAAGACAGAAAACCAAAGAAAGGCATGAAACTTTCAATCGTAATCGTCAGCTACAATGTGAAGTATTACTTGGAGCAGTGCTTGTGCTCTGTGGCACGGGCATGCTATGGACTGGATGCTGAAATCTGGGTGGTAGATAATGCTTCTTCCGACGGGTCGGTGGAATATATACGTTCTCGTTTTCCGGATGTCCATTTTATAGAGAATCAGGAAAATGTAGGTTTTTCCCGTGCGAATAACATGGCTATAAGGCAAGCGACGGGCGATTATATTTTATTGCTTAATCCGGATACAGTGGTAGGAGAAAACACATTGTCCGGATGTTTGCAGTTTATGGATGCTCATCCGGAGGCCGGTGCTACGGGGGTCGCTATGTTGAAGGATGACGGTGGTTTTGCTTGGGAATCTCGTCGGGGGCTACCTACTCCTTTTACGTCTTTTTGCAAAATGACCGGTTTGTGTGCGTTGTTTCCTCATTCGCGGCGTTTGGGACGTTATTACATGAGGTATTTGGATAAGAACAAGACCAATCAGATTGATGTCATCTCAGGTGCTTTTTGCATGGTGCGCCGTTCTGCACTTGATAAAACCGGACTTTTGGATGAGGACTTTTTCATGTATGGAGAAGATATCGACCTTTCTTATCGTTTGTTGCAATGTGGCTATAAGAATTATTATCAACCGTTGAGGATCCTGCACTATAAGGGAGAAAGTACGCATAAAAGCTCTTTCCGTTACGTGCATGTTTTTTATAAGGCTATGCTTATCTTTTTTGATAAACATTATCGTCGTTCGAATCGTTGGTTGACACCTTTTATCCAATTGGCTGTTATTGTCCGGGGAATCTTGGATTTGTGTATGCACCAGAAAGAGCGTTTGTTCGGATGGGCAGGAACAGGACGAGACCGAGAGGCTGACAAATCATATTTGTTTTTGGGACGTCCGGAAGCTGTAGAGTCGCTATGCAGATTGGGGCTTGAAAACAACTTGAAAATAGATTTTGTGGTAGCGGATGAATCGAACAAGCCGGACGGCCATCTTGACCCGTCTCTTTCGGTGAAGGCCTATGATTATGTCATTTATGATACCGGGGCATATAGTTATGAGAAAATGCTATACCTGTTGTCTCTCGGGGCAGGACATACTCGGATACGGATAGCGACTTACTCTATGGATACATCTAAGTTGATAACGATGAATAACGTATATTAAAAAACGAAATACGATGATGTTTGCAGCAGATAATATACGGTTGCGTGCACTTGAACCGGAAGATTTGGAGTGGTTATATAGTATTGAAAATGATGAAGAGTTGTGGCAATGGGGGAGTTCGAATGTTCCCTATTCCCGTTATTCCTTAAAAACATATATAGCAGAGTCACGCCACGACATTTATGCCGATGGACAATTGCGTTTGGTTATAGAGACGGAGGATGAGCATTTGGTTTTAGGCTGTGTGGATTTGATGGACTTTTCTCCTCGGCATTTACGTGCGGAGATAGGAATCTTGTTATTTCCGGAGTATAGGGGGCGGGGAGTTGCAACCAAGGTATTGGGGATGCTTGTTTCTTATGCTCGCGAACATTTGTATATGCACCAACTTTATGCTATAGTTTCCCAAAAGAATATGAAAGCGCAACATTTGTTTGAGAGGTTCGGTTTCAAACGTGTATCTCTGTTAGCGGATTGGCTAAGGGACAAAGAAGAAGATTACGTATCAGCCTATGTCTATAGTTTCCGGTTGTAGTTTTCGTTTCGGCAAGAGCTTTAGTTTCAAAAAGTAGGTTTAGTATTTGAAAAAAGTTCGGAAGCTATTTGGCAAATTGAGATAAAGTCTTTACCTTTGCACTCGCAATCAGGAAATCGCCTGATTCCTCTTTTAAAGGTGCGTTAGTTCAGTTGGTTAGAATACATGCCTGTCACGCATGGGGTCACGGGTTCGAGTCCCGTACGCACCGCAACAACATTCCAAAGCCCTTGAAAGTCAATCACTTTCAAGGGCTTTTTTCTTGGGGTCTCAATCGGGAGACCAATCCGATAATACACCGTGATGCATTCTGATACATTGCAGTTTGCTGTAAACCACCCTTTTATTATATTCCTGTCTGCAAATAGCCTTTTCCCACAAATCACTGTGTTCATGATTTGACGAAATATCCCAATAACTTTTTCATAGTCCCCTGATTGATACCGATAGGGAGACCAACGGTGTAGCCCACATACAATACGCATACTGTGGGCTACACCGTTTTTGTTCTATACCTTATTATAATATGTCGGCAGAATACCAACTCTTATTACCCCATTATTCATTCACGCAAGTAAAGTTGGTCTCCCCATTGGTCTCCCGAAACGTTCTGCCTGTTACTTTTTCTTTCTTTCATCAAAAGTCGGCAGACGGTTGAGGTCTGTTTTGGCTACCAACTATTCGAGGAAATATCACGTGTTTTTCTCTTTTTTTCATTGGTAGTGCATTTTCTTCAAAAGGTCTGATTTCGTGAGAGATTTTTCTGTTGCGTTTATCGAATCTGGTAGTAACTTATATCTGTTTGGGTAGTAATTTTCTTATTGCTTGGTAGTTGTAACAATCTGTGTATCAGTTACTTATTTTCATATTTCAAAAATAAAAAATACCTTTGCATCCGCAATCCAAGCTGGTTCACGATGCAAAAATGTATGCGATGATTCGGTCAGCGATTGAGTTCTTTGAAATATTGTACAACCCAATCCTATTCAGATATGAAAGAGGAAATAAAGCTAATTAACGGTTCGGAGCTGCAAAGACAGCTTGAACCATTGTATGAGTTGAAGTCAGACATTGTAAATCTGAAAACAGAAATTAGCAAAAAGACTTCAGCTAAGTTCTACACAATTCCTCAAGTATGCGAAATTTTGCATGTATCAAGAAGCACGGTTTATAGAATGATCCGTAATGGAAACTTGAAAGCGCATAAAGCATACCGCAGGGTTTTGGTCTCTGAAGTGAGCATAAACAATGCTCTGATTCCTATTAATAGTGGTCGGTAATTGCCGACCACTAAACTCTTTAATTTATAATTTAAAAACAATAAAACACATGTCAAAAACCAAAAAACAGGTTATGAACTTTATAACCAAAGATCGAATGCATCGCTTTCCAGACGAGTGCGGTAAAAGCACATTAGCTAAATTCCTGCGTTCTTATTTCCCTAAAGAAGTGGTTGATTCTCTTTTGGCTTCATTTGAAGTCAGAATTGATACGAGGTGTTGCTATAAAGGGGATTATGCAGCAATCTTGGTATTCAAAAGCAAGAACGGGAAAATTCGTGATGTAAGGATGATACTCTTTAACCCCGACACAGGAATGATTGTCCGTGACGGAGACGGGGATGCACTTATCCAACATACCAAAAAACAGAACTCCCATGTGGAATACGAATCTGTTCCGTATGGTGACAAGCATTGTTCTCTCGCAAAAGAATTAAGCGAGGGGTACGCTATAGCAATTCTACCCACTCTCTTTGGTATGCAGAGAATCAATGGGGCAAAACATATTGGCGTGGTAACATCTCCTGTTGATGCGTTGGTTATGTCAATCATAGATCCACATCGTACGTGGCTGGCTACCGGGCATGAGGGTAAGTTTGGTATTGCATTATATCATCCTAACGTGATACAGGATTTGCGTGAAACGGGTGTACGGGTTACGCTTTATCCTGAATTTGACGGAGAGGCAGAAGCCGAACAAATAAAGTTCCACTTGTTGCAAAACAGGATACCAGCCGATGTCTATCCACATCTTGATTATCTCAAGAATTGTGAGTTTGTGGGACACCGTAAGAGCATTGCCACCATTGCCTTAAAAATGATTGATATGCAGTTCTCTTACAGCGATATTATGCTCGCTCTACGGTTGGTTGACGAACAGAATATATTTCATTATTAAGCACAGGGGCACGGGGCAATTAATACCAAGGTGGTTGCCCCGTGTCTATGAAACCTACCAAGTCGGTTCTTTGTATCCACCTTGATAACGTGATTAGCACAATAAAATATTAACCCGATTGCAAATGATGTTCTGATTATCTGCAATCTAAAAACAGAACAAAAAATGAGAAAAACAATTAATAGCAGCAAATTACAGTTTGATACAGTAAGATTCTGTACAAGTAGTGATAACATCTCATTGATTAAGGGTAAAGAGCATATTTTCAAGCATACACTTGATATGGAGACAGGAGAATTGTCAATTATAGAGTTTAACTCACAAGCCAATCAAAACAATCGTGGGCTTGTGCCATTCTCCCTCTATATCCATGCCAACAGGCAGTCCAAGAGAATGACCATAGAGTTCTCCTCCAAATTGCTGTTGGAAGATTATCCCCTACTTATATCAGAGGACACCTTTCCGCAAGCATTACGGAACATAGAGAAGTTGGGTATCTGCAAACTTAATGTGGAAGCCATTATTGAGGATTGCTCCTTCAATAAACTCCATGCTACAAAAGATGTGGATATGGAACTCACAGAATCCATACTGGATACACTGAATCTATGCACAGGCGACTATCGCAGATATAACTGGAAGCGTTATATGGGGGAAAGTATCTGTTTCAAGAAAGATGTAAAGACAAGAGATTGCCAAGAGGAGCTGAACATCTACAACAAAGAAGTGGAAATCCTCACAGGCAAGAACAAACCATTTCTAAAAATGGTGAGAAACCCGACAGAAATTATGGCGCATTATGAAAAGAAGACAAGGTTTGAACTGAAAATGGAAACAAAAAGGATGATTATGAAAAAGCTGAAAATATCCGATACATCATACTACAATGTCATGCGTGGCAATCCGAATATCCTGTTGGAACAGTTTGATTGCATATTTACTCCCTCTGCCAATAGCAAGGCTGCTGATACATCACTTATTAATGGTTTTACCGACTATACCTTGTTCTGTACACTCTGTTTTCATAAATTCAACTTAAAGACAATAGAGCAGGATATAAAAGACAGGAGACTGTATGGACCAAATTCACGATGTGCGTTGGGACGGGCAATGAACAAAGTAAAATCAATGGCTCATGCTTGGAATAAACAGTCCACGAATGCCAATAGCATTATCGAAGAAATCAGGGAAAAACTGGAAAGCAAAAGTATGAACTTGTAAGGCTAAAGATATGGTATTGGAAGTGTGTGGTAATTAACCAAATGATTGACACTCAATGTAAATGAAAGCCTTGTTACGAAATATGACAAGCCGTCATATTATACGATTCCAATCAGTACCAAATCACTTGAAAACAATAAATGTACATGGTGTTGAGAGGAACGATTCTTGAAAGAAAAAATGATAGAATAAAAAAGTATTGCTATGTCTAAGAAAGATTTTTTCTATTGTAAAGATGTAATCAGATTCTCCCTGAAGAATGCCACGAAGCCGATTTCCACAATCAGGCTTCGGGTAAATCTGCATGGTGAAAGACTGACATTCTATCTGCCTGTCGAGTACAAGATACAGCCCAAACATTGGGACAAGGAAATGGGGTGTGCCATAGAGGACAGCAAACGGAATCCCGACTTGAAAGGGAATATACGGCTGCAACTGATATTACGCAATATCAACAAAGAGATTGAGAAAACCACCAATGCACTAATCAAGGTGTTGGAGGAAATGAAATTACACGAAATCTATCCTACCGTGGATGCAGTGCGTACAAAGTTGCGTGAAGAATTGAACCAAGCTACAAAGGAAAAGCGGATGTTTGCAGACTTCATCAGCTTCATGGAATATTACATTTCCCTCTGTAAGGACGGAACTATACTGAACAGCAAAGGGGGAAGACTGGCAGCAGGTACAATACAGAGCTATGCTTCAACTCTGAAAATCGTAAAGCAGTATTGCGCCAACAGACGGATAAAGTTGAGATTGGACGGTGTAACCGTGAACTTCTACAATGACTTTGTGAAATTTATGAATGAAGCCAGCCATTCCCGTGGAAAATACAAGCCAAATGCGATAGGAAAATTCGTCAAGAGCATAAAGGCTATGTTACGGTATGCCTACGAGAACAACTATACCGCCAATGACGACTTTAAGCGCAGGGAGTTCAAAGTGTATAAGGAAAATGTGGAAACGGTCTATCTGACTGAGAAAGAATTGGATAACCTCTACAATCTTGAACTCAACGAGGGGGAATCTTGTGTAAGGGACAGCTTCATTGTCTCAAGCTATACAGGGTTGCGCTATTCCGATATAGCACGCTTACAACAGAAACACTTGGACTTTGACAACAAACTGCTGACGATTGTAACCCAAAAGACCAATACGCTTGTGGTAATCCCCATGCACCCTAAAGTGGAAGCCATTTTCCGCAAGCATGGAAACCAACCGCCTGCCGTGCAGTCCAACCAAAGTACGAACAGAATATTAAAAAAGTTGTGCCGTAAGGCAGGAATCACTAACTTTGTCTCTGTGGTTGAGACATCGGGGGGAATTAAGCATGAGATTACCCATGAGAAGTGCGACATGGTAACCAGCCATACAGCCCGAAGAAGTTTCGCTACTAATGCTTATAGGGCAGGAATACCGAGCTTGTCTATCATGCAGATAACGGGACACAGCACGGAAACCAGTTTTATGAAGTATATCCGAATATCCAAGGAAGAGAATGCGATTGCGTTAAGCAGGCATACGTTCTTTAATCATTTATAAATTGAAATCAAGGTATTATGACAGAAAATAAGATTGAACCGAACAGAAAAACCATTGCAGAATTTATATTCATTGCAGAACTTTCCTCTGAATGTATCTGCAAATATGTGGAATTGGGAGAAAACAGCGAATCAGTGTTTGCTCTCTTTAATGACAAGATAAAGTGGAATATAGAAAAATTCTATGAGACATATCGAAAGGAATTATATTACGAAAACGATTCCATGTTCAATGGCTACATTAATATAGATACAAAGACTGTTTCCAAAATATTCGATAATAAAATTCTGGATGAAGACGGCAATGAAATAATGGTTTATACAGAAAACACCTATAAACTTAAAAAAGGAAAGACGGAAAAATACTACAAAAAACATCCACCAAAAATTGCAGAAAGTTTTGAAAGAACTAAGGCGTATGATAAGTATCTTGAACAAGAGTTTAATACTAGCGATTTGGCAGAAATCAATTATCTGAGTGTAAAAGACAATGGGACTTTTTTTACCTTGTTACAAACAGAATCCTTTTTGGATTCCTTATGTGAGGAAGCGGAAAAAGCCATAAAAGACAGCAAAAAATATGAAGAAGAATATGCAATCCGATTGACACGCCTGATTGAGAAGCTCAAGGAATATTCTGAAATGATTATCTCTAAAGCTACACTAATCGAACTGGCTATTAGGGACTGGAGAGCACGTGTAATGGAATGCTCTCTTAAGGTATTAAAAGCAATGCCTGTCGAAAAAGTATCAGAATACAATCTTAAAACAAGAGCGTTTGTCTTGAAATCCCTTTTAACCACTCTTGATATTGGAAATTCCCAAGCCAATATTATACGGTTTATTGCAAACATAATTGGCACAAGCGAAGGAACAGTTAAAGGATATTTTATAGATTTCAGTAAGGATAATCATGGCATGAAAAAAAAGGAGGCTTTCCAAAAGGAAATGGAAAATGCACTTAATATGTGTAATCTGCTCTCAACAGAATCCGAAAATAAAAGATACGTAATACAACTCATAGATGCTATTAAAAAAATAAAGGATGCTCAAAAGTAATAAAAAGAAATAGTATGCCTACAAAGAACACCATACGCAGACATTATCTGATAATCCGCAGAATATTGCGGAATGATTATCCGAGCAAACATATCTTGCTTGAATACATGAAGCAATATGACGTGGAAGTTGGAGAAAGGACTTTCCAAAGAGACTTGGCAGAGATACGCAGCAACTTCGACATTGAAATCATATATGATGAAAAGAAGAACGGCTACTTTGCACAGACTGACAGTACATTGGAATTAGACAAGTTGCTGTATTTTATAGGATTGGCGGAAAGCTCGGATATTGCCCTCTCTACCATGAGGGATAAAAACAGGCTGCTGCAATATCTTGCTGTCAGCCCCGATCCCCGTGCAAAAGGAGTGGAACATATCGGGTGGCTGTTGAGGGCTATCCAAAATCAGACGGTTGTCCGCTTTTCCCATTATAATTACCAGTCGGGAGAAACCAAAGACTATACCGTCTGTCCCTACTTGCTGAAAGAGTTTGAGGGTATGTGGTATTTGTTTGCCTTTGTGGATAAGTTGAAATCGTTCCGTACATTCGGGTTGGACAGAATACACAATCTTATAATAACAGACGATGTATTCCAACGAGAACCTACATTGGAAGAAACTGCCAAACGCTTTGATGATGTGTATGGGCTTGTCTATGAACCCGACAACAATCCGACTGCCCCGATAGAAGAAGTCAGGTTGAAGGTCTCTCCTTCCATGTTGCCCTATCTCCATTCGTTGCCAATCCATTCCTCGCAGGTAATAGAGGATGATGTTATCACCCTGCATCTGATAATCAATCCCGAATTGGAGAACAGGATAATGAGTTATGGAGAACATATAGAGGTGTTGTCTCCGTTGTCATTGAGGGAAAGTATAAAGAACAGAATACAAAAGATGTTATCCAATTATAAATGAATTATTGCCAGATTATTTGCATGAGCCGTTGCAGCAATGTAATGGCATTTTTTTGCCATTTTCTCGTCAGGGATGAAAGATATTAGACCACCGACTTAAACTGACGTACCCCTAATCTTACCTTTGCGGAAAAAACAGGCTTATATGTCAAAATTGATAGGAGGAAAGAAATCGGCAGGGGAACAATCGAAAAATTGTGCGATAAGGAAAACTTGGTGTACGCTGTACTTTATGTCAAATTTATCGCTCTCCACCTGTCCTATAAAACTGGGTGAACATTCCAATATCGCAGCCAATCCACGCTGCGATATGCCAAGTTCCTTTCGTTTCTCCCGAACCTTATTAATGACGAATAAATCGACCTTTGACTTCATAAAACCCTGTTTTCAAAATTGTAAAGTTGAAAAAAAGATTTATCTTTGTGCTTAGTAATAATAAGCACACAAAAAAGATATAAGATTATGGGTAAGAAAATAGTAAAAGACGGTTGGGTGTATGACTATGAAGAAACAGCGGAAAGCCAGATAATAAACGGCTATGAAGTAACAGGAGTAAGATATGTGTTGGGAGAGTTATTTGACACTTCTTGCAATAAAGCGTTAATCTGTATCGGTATAAATCCAAGTACGGCAATGCCCGAACAGCTTGACCCGACACTAAAGAGGGTACAGAAATATGCCCAAAATAGCGGAGAATATGGAGCATGGTATATGCTGAATGTATATCCGCAACGTGCAACCAATCCCGATGATATGGATATAGAACCTAATATGGATATACACCGTAACAATCTGACTGCCATAAAGAACTTGTTATCCGAAATAAAAGAAGCAGATGTATGGTGCGCTTGGGGTAATCTTATCGGAAAGAGGAAATACCTGTATGACTTGTTGTTTGGAAATAAAGAAAAAGATATTGACGGTATTATCAGCCTGTTCAATGCAAACTATCACTTCAAGGCATACGGCTCTACCGTTGAGAGTTGCCCTAAACACCCTCTTGTAATGTCCAATAACGATAAACTGAAAGAGTTGACAGAGGTTGGATTAGTAGAATTGAACAATAACATCAATAAAATAATCAGAAAATGAAAAAGAAGCAGTTTTTTGTGAAAAGGTTATTTGTTATAGGAGTAGTATTATTATCTACCACTTTTAACTTACACTCACAAAGTTTACAGACCAGACGTACTTATTACGATTGGCAGTGTTCACGCATTCATGAGGTTTTCACAGTCATAACAGGAACAAACAAGATGCACGGCACATATAAAAAATATTCACAATATGGTGGGCTATATGTAATAGCCAACTATAAGAATGGATTGCTACATGGAAAACATACAACGTATGATGGTAATCCACAGGAACGTATTCAATGCTCTACGAACTATTTAAATGGAAAGAAAAACGGAGCAGAAATAATTTATGATTCAGATGGGAAATACCCGATAAAAGTCACTGTTTATAAAGAAGATGAGCCTATCGAGCAAACTAAATATTTTGCTAACAACAAGAAAAAAAGTCACACAAAACTTATTGGAGACAAACAGCAAACAACTATATGGTATGAGAACGGAATAATAGAGTACGATGGAATATTACAGGTAACAGTTGGTAATTATGGAGACATAACAACTCCATTAAAATATATCCAACAAAATAAATCTGGTCAAATTATAGAAAAGCTCGAAGACGGAATTGTTTACAACTATTCCGATGATGGTAAGGTTCTATTAAAAAAGGAAAACCTGAATACAGGTTTATTAGAGGAGTTTGAGGAAAATGGAAATAGGAGCAAAACTATTCAAAAGAAAAGTGAAAATGGCTCTGAATATTATACTATAACATTATACAAAGATAATGAGTCTTATTCTACTAAGACATACGACAAGAATGGTAATGATTTGGAAGTCCTCAAAGCAAGAGAACAGGCAATACAACAGTATGATTCATTATATAATGTTCTAAATCAAAAATCACCTATTGATATTGCATACCAAATTTGCAATCTTAAAGATTACGCCGAAACTCCAACAAATCTTCCTATATACCAATATCGTACAAGTCGTGACAGAGAGAGCGTGATTGATAGAGCGATAAGAAGAATGAAACAAATTATAGATGAGAATGCCAAACAGCGTTTGAGATTCCAAAATTTTGATTTCTCCAACGAAGCTCATAATCCACAAAATGGAGTAGAAGAAATAACAAAATATTTAAAAGGTAATGTAAACCTTACCGAACAATATAACACCTATTCCAACATGTTGAATGTTGCGGAACAACTTGTTAGAAACATATATCTTATAGAAGCCAATTATATTGAAGCTGTTCTTGAGGAACGTGGATATAATTGTACTTTTCAACCTAAGGTACATTCAAAAATGTATTCTTCTTATGAAGAAGTAGTAAAATATTTAGAAAACAAAATTAGTCAAGAAAATATAGAACTTTCAGAATTAAGCAATTATATCAATCAATATTGCATCATTTCTAAAAAAGTCATAAAATGGTATCCTAAAAAAATATCACCTATCAATAAAGCATTGAAAAAAGCTACATCTGTTGAAGAAAAAATAAAAGTATTCTTAACTCAAGATGTAGAGTGATAAATTCATTATTAAAAATGGAAGCCGATGAAGAACTATGAGGAAACAACTTAAACAATTAGAAAAGTTTCACAAGGCATTCAGACTGTATATGAACGAAAGCCCCACCTTGCGCATCCCCCAAGATTTGCATGAACTTCGTATGCGTGTGATGAAAGAAGAAGTTGATGAATATGCAGAAGAATACGCAATCACAGGAGATACAGAGGATGAACGGCTGCAAGCAGTAGCCAAAGAATTAGCCGATATAGCTTACACCTTGTTGGGAACAGTTGTCTCTCACGGATTGCAGGATGAATTTGAGCGTATCTTCGATGCGGTGCATGAAAGCAATATGAGCAAGTTGGACGAAAATGGAAAACCGATTTATCGTGAAGACGGTAAAATACTGAAATCAAGCCGTTACCATGAACCCGATTTGAGTTTCTTGAAAAATAAGAAATAATTTCTCTATACCAACCGCTATGATTATGAAAAATTGTAGCGGTTGTTTTCGTAAATAAACAAATCCTACGTCAGAAAATGTCGCAGGTCAGGTAATAACTTTGCAATGTATTAATCATAAAAATTAGAAAATATGAAATGCTTTGGAAGAAATGGATTAGAGGGAACTAAAAAACCGAATATAAAATCGGGATTTCCTGAATTGGATAAAATAACAAATGGGTGGAACAATGGCGACTTGATTGTTATTGCTGCTCGTCCTGCAATGGGAAAGACAGCCTTTGGAATGTCTTTATTAAGAGAAATGGCAGTAAAGAACAGAATACCTACTGCTTTCTTTTCTCTTGAAATGTCAAATAAACAAGTTATAAACAAATTTCGTATGGCATTAAGCAAAGTGAATGGAGCGAAAATAATGGTTTACGACAATGGCTATACGGATACTTTAAACGAAGAAGAAAAACGCAGACTTGAAGATGCTGAAAAGCAAATGGATATTGCTCCTATTTACCTTGATGACTCTCCCTTTTTGTCCATACACGAATTATCCCAACAAGCAATCCGATTGGTTAGTGATTTCCAAATAAAACTGATTATTGTTGATTATTTGCAATTAATAAGCGCAGGACTTCTATTCTCAGATAGAAATGAGGAAGTGGCTTATATTATACGTAGATTAAAAGCATTGGCTAAAGACTTGAATATACCGATTATAGCATTCAGTCAACAGAATCGTGGCGCAGAAGATAGTGTTGGAATAGAGGGCAAACGTCCTAAACTAAGAGATTTACGTGGTAATACCATTGAGGAAGATGCAGATGTGATATGTTTTATTCATCGTCCAGAATATTATAAAATTTATAGTGATGAAAATGGTAATGACTTGCATGGTAAGACAGAAATAATTGTTGCCAAAAACAGGAATGGAAATACAGGAATTGCACGTTTAAAATTTAATGGAGAATATTCAAGTTTTGATAATTTAGATGAATAAGCCATAGCAACTCATATCCATAGAGCCATTATTCCAATTACGGAGTAGTGGCTCTTTTTCTGTACCTACGTCTAATTCTGTCGTAACCACCAACCTACCTTTGTTGCAAAAAATCCCATGCAAAGGAAAATATTCAAATTCAAAATAATAAGCAAGGAGGGTAATTGTACCCTGTTGCTTGATTATACTAATCTGACTAACGAGATTATCCGTCCAATCACGAAAAATCTAATCAAGATAGAACCTAACGAGAAATGTAAATTGCTGTTTGTAGGGAAAGAAGATTGCAGGCTTACATTGGAAGATGTCTATAATCTATCGAGCCTGTTCCAATCGGTTGTAGGTTCGGGTTTGGTATGGGATATTATAGGAGATTACCTATATACGGACGAGAGCCAAGACTTGGACGGTTACCTGCTTATTAACCCTGATATTATCAATCAATGAGAAATACATTACCACTATTCCAACAATACACCCCATATGATACGGAGATTGTAAAGACCGCCACCCGATGCGGTTTGTACCTTATCGGTGGAACTGCAATAGACTTGCTGTGTAGGTATTACTCCATTCCGTTTTGGAGAAACAGATCTGATAATGACCTCGATTTTTGGACTTCGTTTGTCAATAAGGAAAGGGACAGGTTCGTCAAACAGGTGGGTGGCAAATTCGGGATTGGCGTAGAGGACAGTTCCGATTATATGGTTTCCTTAGAACTGGAGAAAGTCAAGATTGAGACTGACATACTGATAGATTATGATTGCGCCAATACAAAGTTTGCATCTTTTATAAACGGAATTTGTGTGATGTCTCCTATATACTTGTTTTCCTCAAAGTTTGACAGATATATTAATACCGCTAACATTCAGCGCAAGAATACCGATTTTTATGATTTAAGGACATTGCTGTCTATAATCGAAAAGACAAACGGCTTTGATGAACTTGAAAGCCATTTGTCTAATCGGGATTATGACCAGAGAGCCGAAGATATGCTCAACGATATAATTGCAAGTATGTTATAAGCTGATATTATTTTCGTCTTTTCTTTTTCTCCCTCTTTTCTTAACGTTTAAGAGGTGATTCAGATAGATACTTGGCTTAAAGTTTACAACCTTTTTAGCAGGAATATCAATCGGGGCGAAAGAAGTCGGATTCATCCCTTTCCTCGCAGCTTTCTGTTTGACGGAGAACGAACCGAAACCGATAAGGGTGATTCTGCCATTCTGTTTCATTTCATTGGCTACGATTTCAATAACAGCATTAAAGGCTTTTTGAGCTTCTGTTTTAGTCAGCCCTGTTTTCTCTGCAAGAGCATTGCACAATTCTTTCTTGTTCATATTCTAATTCTATTGTTCGACAAGATTTTTTCAAGAATCGTTCCTTTGCATAAAAATATGACGAGCCGTCATATAGTGATTTGATAGAATATGACGTGGGGTCTGCTTTGATATGACGAGTAGTCATATTGAAAACACGGGTCTCAATCTGGGTCTCAATTCTGTGGCATATTGTGATACCCAATGAAACAATAGGCGACAAACTTTCTTGCATCCCAAGACAATCAATGTACCTGTATGTATCACTATGTGTCAGTAAGTAGATATGTTACTGCCCCGTACGCACCGCAATAATATTTCAAATCCCTTGAAAGTCAATCACTTTCAAGGGATTTTTTCTTGAGGTCTCAATCGGGAGACCAATCTGATAACAAAATCCAGGACGAGTTCAAGGATATCTATTGGATTTTAATCCAAGAACACCCGGACCTTACTGCAAGGGGATTTGTCGGTGTGGTTCATGGATGAATACCATAAACTACTTTCAGGGGACGTCCTGATGGGTGGTTAAAGCAAATCCTTAAATATAAGGAACCGAAAGCCAAAGCTAAGAAACAGGATAAAGATGAAAGCCGGAAGAACCGGGCAGAGGATAATCCGGATAATGTTGGTTGTTAAAGACGGCGGGCTGCTTCCATTATTTTACAAACTTGCGCACATTGTATTCTATCAGATATATGGCAATTTTCATCCCCAAATAGATACCGCAGGCAAGAGGTACGGTAAATGTAATGAAAGGGTTACCTACCGGATAACCAAACAACGCATAAATGACTGAGAGGATAACAAGTGCTTTTTCAAAGTAATAATAAAACCATAAGAAAGGTGTCAGACAAAGTTTGTCATGCCATTTATACAACAATAGTCTGTGACTTTTTTTCTGCAAATATGAACCGGATAAGAGTACAATGCACATTAGCGCAATGATTGTTCCACTGAACCATGTGCCTGTAATTGTTTCTGTAAACTGGATTTTCAATATCAGTAACAGGCAGATGGCTATATTGGAGGCTTCGTTCAATAAATAAATCTTTGTCTGCATATATGTACTACTTAATGTTATGATTCGTTTTAAAAATACGTATGCGGTTAAATTTATAAAGATACAAACTATTTCTTATAGAGCCAAAATTCAGAGGCAAAGTCAAGCATGAAGTGCGTTCTTCCCCCAGGAAGTTTGCAAAAGGGTATTCATCCTTTATTCTGTGAAGTGCTATATAATAGTATGTTAATGTGTGTTTTGAAGGATGAATGATATTTTTTGAAAAACTCAGGGGGAAGGAATACGCGAAAGAGAAGAATAATACAGGGAAGCCCGTCTTAAAATAAAAGAGACCGGACGCAAAAGTATATTTTGAGCCGGTCTCTTCCTCCAACATCATTCAGGAACATTGAATGAAGTCAGGGACTCCTCAATCCACCATTGGAAATTCAATGGTTTCACTAACTTCGTTCCAGTTTTCGATTGTGAAGTCCCCGGTACTACCCCCAGATAAAATATCTCCTATCACGATGTTAAGGGTTAGACGCGTGTTTGCTGATAAAGTTGAATTCAGGTTACGTGACAGCTTGTGTACGCTGCCATCTTTCAACGTGATGAGTAATTCCAACGGAGGAGTTTCTGAGGATGGGAATACCATTACAGTAGCATTACTCATTTCCGTTCCGTCTTCCGAACGTTTCAGGTCAAATTTAATCGTCTTTGTCATGTCGGATGCTTCTGCTGTATAGAAGTTGATTTGGTTTGCGATATTTCCGATACGCACCTGCATGTTTGTAATGTTCGAACTGAAGATACCATTGTTTTTCTTCTTGACAATGACTTTCATACCGGCGATGACACGTTTAAGCGATGCTTTTAAGTCTTCTTCTCCTACTTTAGCCTCTTTCACAGCATATACGAGGTCATATACAGGGCGGTAAGTCCCGTCATTGTTGCTCCATAAACTGAAGTAAAGAGAGGATAAGTCTACGCCAATGCTGAAGCCTGGTGTATGGATAGCCGGAGTGTCATAAATAGGTTCCTCATATTTAGGAGTACCCCAGTATACCATGTTATATGTATTCATAGGCAAGTGGAGTTCCCGATTATGTTCACCTTCAAGGATATGCCCGTCTATGATATGGTAGTAGCCATAGAATGGTGTAAGATTGCCATTGACATAGTTTCCGAAATAGGTAGAAGTTCCTGAAATACAGGGGTAAATTTCGATGACGCCAGTCAGTGGGCTTTGATTAAGGGATTCATCAGCGACCGTGGCACTGATTCTTGGGGTTATCATCCTGGTTTCATTGAGAATTTTGTTGTGGTCATCGGATGAACATGATGCAGCCAGAACAAGGAGGCTTAATGCTCCCATCATAACATAATTTTTCATAATCATGTTTTTTTAGAGTGAATAAATAAAGATTGGAAACAGAGGAAATTTGGGGATTAGATTTAAATACACTTCATAAAAGAGGAGTATACCAATAGGGCGGTAAAGTGAATTATGGCCTTATGGAAAAATAATCGGTTGTAAAAAACTTATTTCTTTAATCTTAAGTTGTAAAGATAGGTATTTAAGAGGTATAATCCAAGTTAAAAACAGCCAATCTATATTTCTAAAACATAATGGAGCTATTTATACCTTGAGCAAACAGAAGAATTTGCATTCTAATTATATTCTAATTTTGTCTAAGTCCTTTATAATGCTTTTCACCTGTTATTCTGGTTGGAAGATTCTATTTTTGCACAAAAATTGAAAAGTAGCATGAAGGGATTACTGATTATCGGCTTGGCTTTTACTGTCTGTGATGCTTTGTATGCCGAGGAAGGCATGCCGGGGCTTTCGTTGCGGGAAGCGGAAAAGTGCTTTCTGGAACATAATGTGCAGTTGACGGCTCAGAGATATAATGTAGACCGGGCACATGCACAGGTGGTGCAAGCCCGTTTGTTCGACAATCCGGTCATTTCGTTGGAGCAGAATGTATATAACCGCTTGAACGGGAAATATTTTGATGTGGGCAAGGAGGGAGAAGCTGCGATAGAGATAGAGCAGGAGATTCCGATAGCGAGGCAGCGTAGTAAACGTATCAAGTTGGGGGAAATCAACCGTGAAGCGGCCGAATACCGTTTTGAAGAAGTGTTGCGTACCTTGCGGAGCGAATTGTACCGGAGTTTTGTGGATACGTATTACCAGTCACGTTCCATCAGGGTGTACGATCGTGAAATAACTTCGGTAGGCAAGCTCTTGCAAGCGGTAAGGGAGCAGGAGGGAAAAGGAAACATGTCCCGGATGGAAGTGTCGCGCCTGGAACTGTTTCTTTTGTCTTTGCGGAAAGAACGGCAGGACGCAGAACAGAAATTGGTGGAGATGAGAGGGCGGTTGAATTTGTTGTTGGGTGCTCCGGTCGGACAAGACCGGGAACTGGTATTGGACGAGAGCATATTGGAAAAGGTAGACCTGTCCGCTGTTTCGTTTACTGATTTGGGCACGATGTTGGATTCGCGTCCGGATGTGCGTGCGGCCCGTGCCGGAGTGCGTGCGGCAGAAGCGAATGTGAAATTGCAACGGGCGATGGCAGCTCCCGAGTTTTCGGTGAGAGGGATGTACGACCGTGCCGGAAATTTCATCAACGACTATTTTGCCATTGGTGTCACATGCTCCGTGCCGATTTTCAACCGTAACCAAGGAGAAATCAAATCGGCCAAACTGGAATTACTTCAACAAGGCAAAGAGGAGGAGTATGCTGTGGATAAGGCGGAAATGGAACTTTATTCGGCCTGCCATCAATTACGGAAGGCCGTAGAGCTTTACCGGGCATTCGACGGCCGTATGGAACAGGATTTCGAGCAACTCATGGAGGGCGTCAACGAAAACTTTTACGAGCGCAACATCAATATGTTGGAATTTATCGATTATTATCAGAGTTATAAAGAAGCTTGCCTGCAATGCTATGCGTTGCGGCGGGATGTGTTCGGGGCAATGGAGAACCTGAACACGGTTGTAGGACGTACGATATTTAAACTTTGAAAAGCATGAACCGTATATTTTTTCTTATAAGTTTAGGAGTGTTGGCAGGGGCTTGTTCCCGTTCTACACAGGTGGCCGGTACGGAGGAGCCGGGAATATTCCTTACAGACAGTTTGAAACGTGTGGTGTCTGTCGATACGGTCCGTTGCCGGCCGGTGGCGGATGAATTGACGTTGACCGGCCGGGTGGCTTTCAATCCGGAAAAGGTGGCGCAGGTTTATCCTATATTCGGAGGGACGGTCGTGGAAGTACGGGCCGAAATCGGGGATTACGTGCGCCGGGGAGACGTGTTGGCCGTCATCCGTAGCGGCGAAGTGGCCGAGTATGAGAAACAACGCAAAGAAGCGCAACACCGGTTGGCTCTTGCCCGCCGCAACCTGCATTCCGTGCAGGATATGGAGGCATCCGGAATGGCTTCTGAAAAGGATGTCATGCAAGCCCGCAAGGAAGTGGGCGAGGCCGAAGCCGAGGCTGAGAGGTTGGCTGAAGTCTTTTCGATTTACCATGTGTCGGGCGGGGCCAATTATCAGGTCAAGGCTCCGCTTTCCGGGTTCGTGGTGGAGAAGCATGTCAATCCCGAAGAACAGTTACGCTCGGACGACGGTGAAGAAATGTTCACGATTTCCGGATTGGAAAACGTATGGGTGATGGCAGACGTATATGAAAGCGACATCAGTAAGGTAGGCGAAGGCGATTCGGTGCGTATCACCACGTTGGCCTATCCGGAGGATGTCATTGCCGGGAAGATAGACAAGGTATATAATATGTTGGACGAGGAGAGTAAGACCATGAGCGTGAGGGTGAGGTTGGACAATCGCGATTATAAGCTGAAGCCGGGCATGTTTACCCAAGTCCGAGTCTGCGGACGGGGGACGGGCAAGGAACGGCTGTGTGTCCCTTCGCAAGCCTTGGTCTTCGAGAATGGCCGCTATTATGTGGTTACGGTGGCATCGGACGACCGTTTGGCGGTGAAAGAAGTGGAGGTGTACCTGCACTCGGATGAGGTCTGCTACCTATTCTCTGGGTTGACGGCGGGCGAGCGCGTCCTGAACCGTAACGTGTTGTTGGTTTATAATGCATTGAATGCAGGCTAGTCGGGAGGAAGGAGTATGTACAAGTTCATAGATAACATCGTGGCTTTTTCGCTGAAGAACAAGTTCTTCATATTTTTCTGTACCGCCGTGGCTGTGATAGCGGGGATTGTGTCATTCAAGCATACCCCTATCGATGCGTTCCCGGACGTGACCAATACCAAGGTGACGGTGATTACCCAATGGCCGGGGCGAAGTGCCGAAGAAGTGGAGAAGTTCATCACGATACCTATCGAAATCGCCATGAATTCGGTACAAAATAAAACGGATATACGTTCCACCACGCTTTTCGGACTTTCGGTTCTCCATGTGATGTTTGAAGATGACGTAGATGATTTCGTGGCGCGCCAACAAGTGTATAACCTGTTGAATGATGCAGACTTGCCGGACGGGGTGACACCGGAGGTACAACCGCTTTACGGTCCGACGGGGGAGATATTCCGCTATACGTTGCGCAGCGAGAAGCGGGACGTGCGCGAATTGAAGACTTTGCAGGATTGGGTGATAGAGCGTAACTTGCGGGCCGTCTCCGGTGTGGCGGACATCGTGAGTTTCGGTGGCGAGGTGAAAACATTCGAAGTAAGCGTCAATCCCCATCAACTGAAAAACTACGGGATTACGTCTTTGGAGCTGTTTCAGGCGATAGCCAATAGCAATATCAATGTGGGTGGCGATGTCATTACGAAAAGTTCGCAAGCGTATGTCGTGCGGGGTATCGGGTTGATTAACGACATGGAAGAACTGCGTAACATCGTGGTGAAAAATATCCACGGCATCCCCGTGTTGGTCAGGCATCTGGCCGAGGTACACGAGGCATGCCTGCCCCGTTTGGGGCAAGTGGGGCGTATGGCCGAAGACGATGTCGTGCAGGGGATCGTCATCATGCGTAAAGGCGAAAATCCGGCCGAAGTAATCGACGCACTGAAAGCCAAGATAGATCATATTAACAAGGAGGTCTTGCCGGAAGACGTGCAGATCGTGACGTTCTACGACCGGGAAAACTTGGTGAATCTTGCCGTCCATACCGTGTCGCGCAATCTGGTGGAAGGCATCTTGTTGGTGACATTCATCGTGTTGATATTCATGGCCGATTGGCGTACGACGGTGGTAGTGGCTGTGGTGATACCTTTAGCCCTGCTGTTTGCTTTTATTTGTTTGCGGCTCATGGGCATGTCGGCCAACTTGCTCTCCATGGGAGCCATAGACTTCGGTATTATTATCGATGGGGCGGTCGTCATGGTGGAAGGGATATTCGTGGCACTCGACCGGAAAGTCAAAGAAGTGGGGATGCCTGCTTTCAACTTGATGTCGAAAATGGGGCTTATCCGGCAGACGGCCAAAGAGAAAGCCCGCGCCGTGTTTTTCTCCAAACTCATTATTATCACTGCGCTGATACCCATCTTCTCCTTCCAGAAAGTGGAAGGGAAGATGTTCTCCCCGTTGGCATACACCTTGGGATTCGCTTTGTTGGGAGCTTTGTTGTTCACGTTGACCTTGGTTCCGGTCATGTCGTCCATGTTGCTGAAACGGAACGTGCGCGAGAAGAACAACTTCTTTGTGCGTTTCATCAACGGGAAATCCGTGGCCTTCTTCGATAAATGCCATGCCCGTCGTAAAATGTCCGTCGGCATTGCTGGTATCGTGGCCGTGGGCGGTCTGTGGATGTTTACTTTGTTGGGGACGGAATTCCTGCCCCAGTTGAATGAAGGATCCATTTATATCCGTGCCACTCTGCCACAGAGCATTTCGCTGAACGAGTCGGTACAACTGGCCAACAAGATGCGGGCCAGACTGGCCGCTTATCCCGAAGTGAAACAGGTGCTTTCCCAAACCGGGCGGCCGAACGACGGTACGGATGCGACGGGATTCTATAATATCGAATTCCACGTGGACATTTATCCCGAAAAAGAGTGGGAGAGCGGATTGGACAAGATGCAACTAATCGAGAAGATGCAGGAAGACCTTTCGATGTATCCGGGCATAGACTTCAATTTCTCCCAACCCATTACGGATAATGTGGAAGAGGCGGCTTCGGGGGTGAAAGGTTCCATTGCCGTGAAGGTATTCGGGAAGGATTTGTACCGTTCGGAAAAGATTGCCATGGAAATCGACAAGATTCTCGGTACGGTCGAAGGGATTGAGGACTTGGGAGTGATTCGGAATATCGGGCAACCGGAGTTGCGTATAGAATTGGACGAGGGACGTTTGGCACGTTACGGGGTATCCAAAGAGGATGTGCAGGCCATTATCGAAATGGCCATCGGCGGAAAGTCGGCTTCGTTGTTGTACGAAGATGAACGCAAGTTTAACATCATGGTACGTTATAAACCGGAATTCAGGCAGGACGAGGAAGAAATCGGGAAAATACTCGTGCCGACAATGGATGGGACGATGATACCCATCAAGGAATTGGCGGAAATAAGGACCATTACCGGCCCGTTGTTGATTTTCCGCGACAATCATGCACGCTTTTGTGCCGTGAAGTTCTCGGTGCGTGGCCGGGATATGGGAACGGCTGTGGCCGAAGCACAGGAGAAGGTGAATGCCTCCGTCCGTTTGCCAGAGGGGTACAGTTTGAAATGGACCGGGGATTTCGAGAACCAACAGCGAGCCACGAAACGTTTGTCGCAAGTGGTCCCGGTAAGTATCGCCATCATTTTCGTCATCTTGTTCATTTTGTTCTCCAATGCTCGGGATGCCGGTCTGGTACTGTTGAATGTACCTTTTGCAGCTGCAGGAGGTATTGTGGCATTGTGGGCTACTGGGTTTAACTTTTCGATTTCGGCCGGTATCGGTTTCATCGCCTTGTTCGGTATCTGTATCCAGAACGGCGTGATTATGATTTCGGATATCAAGCATAACCTGAAAGAACGGTTGGCATTATCGTGTGCCGTGAAAGAAAGTGTGCGTTCCCGTGTCCGTCCGGTGGTCATGACGGCTGCGATGGCCGCCATCGGTCTGATGCCGGCAGCCGTAAGCCATGGCATCGGTTCGGAGTCGCAACGCCCGTTGGCCATAGTCATCATTGGAGGTCTGGTGGGAGCTACTTTCTTTGCCCTGTTCGTATTTCCTTTGATTGTAGAGTTTGTCTATGGTAAAATGTTGTATGATAAGAACGGAAATCTGAAGCAAAGGAGTTTGTGACATGCAAAATCCGTATATTTGCAGATGAAATCCCATGGATGCGAAGATTATGGCAAAAATACTATTGGCGGAAGACGAACAGAACATCGCTTCGTTCATCAGGCGGGGCTTGCAGGAGTTCGGGCATGAAGTACAAGTGGCACACGACGGAGGCACGGCATGGGCTATGTTACAGGAAGGAGTTTTCGATTTGCTTGTGTTGGATGTCATTATGCCGAAGATGGACGGGCTTGAGGTTTGTCGGCAGTTCCGTTTGAAGGAAGGGTACTATACACCGGTCATCATGCTGACGGCGTTGGGCACGACCGAGGATATCGTAAAGGGGCTGGATGCCGGGGCGGACGACTATCTGGTGAAACCGTTCAGTTTCCAAGAACTGGAAGCACGTATCAAGGCTTTGTTGAGGCGGGGAAAAGAACGTCCGGACAGGCAACTTTGGTGCCACGACCTCGTGTTGGATTGCGACACCCGTCGTGCACGGCGCGGGGATACGGTGATAGAACTGACTGTCAAGGAATACCGCCTGTTGGAATACTTCATGACCCATCAAGGGGTGGCGCTTTCTCGCCTGACACTCTTGAAAGACGTGTGGGACAAGAATTTCGATACGAATACCAATGTGGTGGACGTTTATGTGAACTATCTCCGGAACAAGATAGACCGTGAATTTGAGGTCAAGCTTATCCGCACGATTGTCGGAATGGGATATATCATGGGGGTACAGTAAAGCCGGGAAGGAAGAAGGATGAAGATCGGGTCGAAGATAGCTTTGTTTTATACCGTAATAACCGTCGGTGCCATTGCGCTGATTGTATTGGTGTTCTATTTCTTTACATTGAGATATATAAATAAGGTGTATGATTCGTATCTTTCGGAAAAGGCTTATCTGACGGCTCAAAAGTATTGGGAAAAGGATGAGGTGGACGAATCCCGTTACCGGGAAATACAGCAGAAGTATGACGAACTCTTGCCCCAGGCTTATGAAATCTTGCTGAATGCCGACAGTGTGACGGCCGTGGCAGACACCTTGGCGAAGTACCTCGACCGCCACCAACAGGCTCGGCTTTTCAAACATGAACCGGTCACGTTCGTTTATGGGCGTTTGCGGGGCGCGGCTCTTTATTATCCGGACAATGAAGGAAACTTTGTCGTTCTGGTGATGGCTTCCAACCATTATGGGCAGGACATACAGAAACATATATTGATGTTGGCGTTTCTCTTGTTGGCGGTGAGTTGCGGCTTGGTCTTCCTCATCGGGAAGCTGTATGCCAACCGGATTCTCCTTCCTTTGCAGCATTTACTGAAGGATTTGAAGCGCATACGTATCAACAATCTGGATGTCCGGTTAGAGACCTTCGGGAATAAAGATGAATGGGATGAACTCATTCGTGCGTTGAATGAGATGTTGGATTACCTGGACGCGGCTTTTCAGGCCGAGAAGGCTTTTATCAGCAATGCTTCGCATGAATTGAACAATCCGTTGACGGCGATTCAGGGTGAATGTGAGATTTGTTTGTTGAAACGACGTTCGACTAAGGAATACGAAGAGGCTTTGCAGCGCATCGCGGATGAAAGCCGACGTATCAGTATGCTGATAAAACATTTGCTGTTTCTTTCGCGGCATGACGAGGATATTCTGTGCCGGGGGGCAGAGAGGGTTGAATTGGCTGTTTTGTTGCAGGACTTGTGCCGGCAGTATGGACGGGTTCGGTTTGATGTTACGGGAATAGGTGCTGGGAGCGAACTGCGGGCCGATTCTCATCTCCTTCGAGTGGCTTTCCGGAACATTATAGATAATGCTTGCAAATATTCCCGGGAGGATGTGGAGGTCCGGATGGCACGTATGGAGGACGAGGTGAAGGTGGAAGTTCTGGACCATGGTATCGGTATACCGGAAGATGACATCAGATATATTTTTAATTCGTTTTATCGTGCCGGTAATGTTCGTGAATACCATGGACAGGGCATCGGACTGAGCTTGTCGATGCGGATTCTGAAGGTATACGGTGGCCGGATTTCCGTTGATTCGTGCCAAGGACAGTATACGAAGGTGACGGTAATTTTTAAGGTTTCGACAAAAACGAAGTAGGCCTCGTATCCGGAGGGGCCGTCACTGTTTTCTTGAATGTTTCTTCCAAAAACGCAAAAAAAGCCTGTTTTTTGCAGTTTTTTCCCGATAATGTTTCATTTTAAAAAGTATAGATTACATAACCGAAAATGAATCTCGGGTAAAATTTGTTACTTTGCAGCGTGGTGAAGTGATGAAAAACTATTTAAAATATAATAAAGGAACATTATGGATAAAATTTTAGGGAAAGTGCCGATAGGCGAGAAGATTGGTTATTCGTTGGGAGATGCCGCAGCCAATCTCGTTTTTCAGATGATGATGATTTATCAGTTGAAGTTCTACACCGACGTGTTCGGGCTTGAAGGGGCGGTAGCTGGTACCGTGCTTCTGATTGCGCGGATAGTGGATGCCTTTGTCGATCCGGCTGCCGGCATCTTGTCGGACAAGACACAAACGAAGTGGGGGAAGTTCCGGCCTTGGGTCATTTGGACCGCTCTCCCGTTCATGGTCTTTTATGTGTTGGCTTTCTACAATCCGGGAATAGAGAATAAGGCGTTGGTCGCAGTGTATGCCGGTATTTCATACGTGTTGCTCATGTCTCTTTATTCTTTTAATAATACGCCTTACAGTTCGTTGGGTGGTGTGATGACGGGTGATATGAAGGAGCGTACGAGCATTACTTCTATTCGTTTCGTAGCTGCCACCGTAGCACAGTTTGTGGTGCAAGGGCTTACGCTTCCTTTGGTACATAAATTCGGTCGTGGCTCGGGGGCGGACGATGCACAGGGATGGCTTTCTACCATTACGATTTTTGCGGTGGTGGGATTTATCTTTCTGGTCGTGGCCGGTTTTTCGGCTAAGGAACGTATTGCTCCACCTGCATCCCAGAAAATGGATGTCAAGAATGACATTAAGGGATTGTTTGCCGATGTGTCATGGCGCTCCATGTTTATTCTGACGTTGTTCGTGTTCATCACTTTGGCCATGTGGGGATCTGCCATGTGCTATTATTTCCAACATTATGTTGACCCGCAGGCGTTGGGGGCTTTTCTTGACAGGCTTGGATTGGTGAAAGAAGAAGGTGCCGCGTTGGGGGCAGGGATGCAGATTTTGGATTCTTTCAGCTTGTTGGCTACTCGGGGGGCAGACGGTAGCATTCCCTCAGCAGAGTCTTATTCCATCGGGCTTTCCGTATTCAATATGGCCGGTGCACTCGTGCAGTTGATAGGAGTGATTACGCTTTCCGAGTTCCTGGCGAACCGTTACGGCAAGAAGTCTACGTTTATTGTATGTTTAGGACTGACGGCCTTGTTTACGGCGGCTTTCATGCTTCCGGACAAGGATGATGTGGGGCTGATTTTTACCTTGGGTATTTTAAAGAGTTTGGCGTATGCGCCTACGGTACCATTGCTTTGGGCCATGATTGCCGATGTGGCCGACCACATGGAATATGTGAGCCATCGAAGGGCCACAGGGCTTTGTTTTTCCGGGGTGGTGTTCGCATTAAAAGCCGGGTTGGGCGTGGGAGGAGCCGTGGCCGGTTTGATTCTCTCTGTATTTGGTTATGTAAACGATGCTGCTGCCTCCCAATCGGCAGACTCGTTGTTCGGTATCCGGATGGCCTCAAGTATAGTGCCCGGTTTGTGTTTCGGTGTGGGAGTGGTGGCTCTTTTCTTCTACCCTATATCCAAGACGCTGAACGAAAAGATGCAGGCTGAATTGGCACGGAGAAGGACGAATGATGGTAAATGACGTTTTATTAATTTTTTAAATAGGTCTATTATGAAACGAAGTGTTTTTTTACTGGCAGCGGTAATGGCGACCATTGGGGTTTTTAGTCAGAAAGCTACTACCATGCGAGAAGCTTTTGCAGACAAGTTTCTTATCGGAACAGCCTTGAATACGCGGCAGGTGGTGAACCGTGATAAGGCTTTGCAGGCTTTGATTAAGGATAATTTCAGTGCTGTGGTGGCAGAAAACTGCATGAAAGCCGAAGTGCTGCAGCCGCAAGAAGGTGTCTTTAACTTTAAGGACGGGGATCGTTTGTGCGATTTGGCGGAAAAAAATGGGCAGGTGGTTACTGGCCACTGCTTGATATGGCATTCTCAAGCCCCCCGGTGGTTTTTCAAGGACAAAGACGGTAAGACTGTGAGTCGTGAGGTTCTTGTACAGCGGATGAAAGACCATATATATAAGGTAGTGAGGCATTACAAAGGACGTGTCAAAGGTTGGGATGTGGTCAACGAGGCCGTTGAAGGCAACGGTGAACTACGTAAGTCGCCTTTCTACAAGATTATCGGGCCGGACTTTATCCGTTTGGCTTTCCAGTTTGCCCATGAGGCAGATCCTGATGTGGAGCTTTATTACAATGATTATGGGATGGATTCACCTCGTAAACGAGAGGCTGTGGTACGTATGGTCAAAGACTTGAAAGCTCATGGTTGCCGTATAGATGCAGTGGGGATGCAGTCACATGTGGCATTTAACACCTCTCTTGGTGAATATGAAAAAAGCATGGAGGCTTTTATCAATGCCGGGGTCAAGGTCTTGGTGACAGAATTGGACCTTAGTGTATTGCCTTGGCCGAAAGGGAACTATGGTGCCGCTATTGAGACAAATTTTGATTATAAGAGAGAAATGGATCCTTATACTGATGGGTTGCCTGCGGAGAAAGCGAAAGAATTGGATGATTTTTATATAAAGCTTTTCGATATATATTTACGCCACAGCAAGGACATCGGAAGAGTAACGTTCTGGGGAGTGACTGACGGGGATTCTTGGAAGAATAATTTTCCAGTGCATGGCCGTACGGATTATCCTTTGGCTTTCGGTCGTGACATGAAGCCCAAACCCTTTGTGCGTACCATTATTGAGATGGCACAGTCGGGGAAGTATGATTGATGAGGTGATTTTAGGAACAAGTAGATTGTATATAATATAATAAGGTGTAACCATTCATTAAATATTTGTATCATGAAGAAAAGATATTTGATACCGGGCGATTATATGGCAGACCCGTCGGTACATGTGTTTGAAGGCAAAGTGTATATTTACCCCTCCCACGATTGGGAAAGTGGCATACCCGAGGACGATTGGGGGGCGCATTTCGACATGCGCGACTATCATGTATTCTCGTTGGAAGATGTGATGGAAGGAGATGTGACAGACTATGGTATGGTTCTTGACAAGACGGACGTACCTTGGGTGAAGCGTCAAATGTGGGATTGCGACTGTTGCGAAAAGGATGGGAAGTATTATCTTTATTTCCCTGCCAAAGACCATACGGATATCTTCCGTTTGGGCGTGGCTGTCAGCGACACGCCTTACGGGCCCTTTGTACCGGAGCCGGATCCCATCAGGGGAAGTTATTCCATAGATCCGGCCGTATTCAAGGATGATGACGGTCAGGTGTATGTTTATTTTGGGGGACTGATGGGCGGTCAGCTTCAGCGTTATAAGGATAATAGTGCTTTGGAATGTGCGGAGTTTCCGGCTGATGGTGAACCGGCCATACCTTCCCGTGTGGTACGTCTGGCGGAAGACATGAAACAGTTTGCCGAAGAGCCGCGTCCCGTGGTCATTTTGGATGAGGACGGAAAACCTCTGAAAGCAGGCGACCATGACCGCCGTTTCTTCGAAGCTTCATGGATGCATAAATACAACGGGAAGTACTATTTCTCTTATTCCACAGGAGATACGCATCTTTTGTGTTATGCCATCGGTGATAACCCATACGGTCCGTTTGTTTACCAGGGGGTAATTCTTACTCCGGTTGTAGGATGGACTACCCATCACTGTATCGTGGAGTACAAAGGAAAGTGGTATTTGTTCCATCATGATTCGGTGCCGTCGGGAGGGCGTACGTGGTTGCGTAGCCTGAAAGTCTGTGAATTGCGTTATGACGCAGATGGAAAAATCGAGATGATAGAAGGAATGGATGATTAACGGTTTGGGCAGGATGAAAAACTGGTTGTGGATTATAGGCTTGTTTTTCGTGCTTTCGCTCCATGCAGAGGATGGCCATCGGCTATGGCTCCGCATGGAGCGAAATGCGCTACCGGCTGATGTCAGTCTGTCGGAAAGTACGGAACGGACGGCAACTTTGGATATTGCGTCTCGTGAATTGAAAGACTTTTGGAAAGGGGAGGGGCGTGTGCTTCTTCGTGTCTCTAAGGATGGGGTTATGAGGGATGGTTTTACGATTTGCAGGAAAGGTCTGGACGTGGAGCTTTCTTCGGCATCCGACAACGGCGTGCTTTATGCCGCCTATGATTTGTTGCGTAGACAGCAGGCCGGAGATTTACTGTCGGATGGTGTGGCTGTGACAGAAAGACCTTCTTACGACATTCGCATCCTGAACCATTGGGACAATCCCGATGGGACGGTAGAGAGAGGTTACGCAGGACGTTCGATATGGAAGTGGGACGAGCTGCCCGAAACGGTTTCCCCATTGTACGAGGAATATGCTCGTGCCAATGCTTCTGTCGGCATTAACGCCGTGGTGCTCAATAATGTGAACGCCAAACCTCAGATGCTTTCCACCGGAATGCTTCGTAAAGTAGCGGTTATTGCCGAAGTGCTGCGCCCGTATGGCATAAGGACTTATTTGTCGGTGAACTTTGCTTCCCCGAAAGCCCTTGGGGAACTGTCTACGGCCGACCCGTTGGACGAGGATGTACAACGGTGGTGGAAGAAGAAGGCTAAAGAAATCTACCGTCTGATTCCCGATTTCGGCGGTTTTTTGGTCAAGGCGAACAGTGAAGGGGAACCCGGCCCACAAGATTACGGGCGGACGCATGCCGATGGGGCCAATATGTTGGCCGACGTGCTCGCTCCCTATGGGGGATTGGTGATGTGGCGGGCATTTGTCTATCAGGCGGAAAGTCCCGACCGGGCATGCCAGGCATACGAGGAGTTTATGCCTTTCGATGGGCAATTCCGTGATAACGTGATTGTACAGGTGAAAAACGGGCCGATAGACTTTCAACCCCGTGAACCTTTCAGCCCCTTGTTCGGTGCCATGCAACACACACAGGTTATGCCGGAGTTCCAAATAACCCAGGAGTATTTGGGGCAGTCCATTCATACGGTATTTTTGGCAACGATGTGGAAAGATTGTTTGGATGCCGAAACTTATCGGGTTGGGGGAGGAACTGTAGCAGATGTCACACAGCATCGGGTCGGCATTCATTCCCGGTCGGCCGTGGCGGGAGTGGCCAACATCGGGGATGTGGTCAATTGGACCGGAAACGACATGGCACAGGCTAATTGGTATGCTTTCGGTCGTTTGTGTTGGAATACCGAACTGTCGGCGGAACAGATTGCCGAAGAGTTTCTGAAGCAGACTTTCTCAACTGATGAACATTTCATCGAACCGGTGCGCCAGTTGCTTTTACGTTCATGGGATACGGCGGTTAGCTATATGATGCCGTTGGGGTTGCACCATATATTTGCTTTCGGGCATCATTACGGACCTGAGCCATGGTGTGCTCCTCCTGATACACGCCCGGATTGGTTGCCGAAGTATTACCACCGGGCCGATACGGTAGGAGTTGGTTTCGATCGCACGGTACGGGGGTCGAAGGCCGTTTTGCAATACCATGAACCGTTGGCTACGCTTTACGGAGATTTGGAAACATGTCCGGAAGAATATCTTTTATGGTTTCATCACGTGCCTTGGGAGTATGTGATGCGGAACGGTTTGACTTTGTGGGATAACCTCTGTTACATTTATAACAGCGGAGTCGAAGATGCCCGGGAGTTTGTGGATTTGTGGCAGAAAGTTCAACCGTATGTCGACACGGAGCGTTACGAAGCCATACAGATGCGATTCGAGCGGCAAGCACTTGATGCGGAATGGTGGCGGGATGCTTGCCTGCTTTATTTCCAACAGTATTCCCGTCGGTCGATTCCGGCCGATTGTCCTCCTCCGGTACATGATTTGGAGGAATTGATGGAATTCAGGTTACATTTGGACAATTATACGGCAGCTGATATGGATAAATTACCATAATTCATAGGAAATGTTACAAAGAACATAGAGAATGTAACATGAGGGCATTAATGCTTTTTTGAGTTACAAAAGCGGGAAAGACCTATCCAACGGGCTTTTTCGCTTTTTTTGTAGGTATGTAACAAAATAAAAGGAATATGATACATGAGCGAAAATGACTTTCAGTTTTATGCTGTAATTTAGCACCCGATAACGAGAGTTTCGATTTATTTTTAAATGAAGTAATAACACTAATAAAATAATCTAATATGAGTGCAAGGAAAAACAGAAGAAGATTCGCTCCTTTTTGGGCAGGCTTGGCATGCTGTGCCTTGGGTTGTGTCTACTCCTGCAATGATGGCTACGATTTGATAGATGAAGATCCGGCGTGGCTAGGCAGTAGTATTTACGACTATTTGAAGTCGAATGGGAATTACACCAATGTAGTGAGAATGATTGACGACCTTGGTTATACTGAGGTTCTTGCCCGTACGGGTAGCAAAACTCTCTTCGTGGCTGATGATGATGCCTACGCACGTTTCTATAATAGTGGAAAATGGGGCGTGAGAAGTTACGAGGAGTTATCCATGGCGCAAAAGAAGCAGTTGCTTTATGGCTCAATGATTAACAATGCTTGCCAGGTAGCTTATTTGTCCAGTTCCACAGGCCCGACAGAGGGAGACTGTATGCGCCGTTTGACTTCGGCATCGGCATACGACACTGTTCCCGTACTTCGGCCGATTGATATGCCGGATACAAAGTATTGGGCATATTACAAAAATTCAGGTAAGACTATCCCTTGTTTGGCAGATATGACCACGGCGCCTATGATCCATTTCATTGAGGCTTATTTGCAGAACCGTCGTATTTCCAATGACGATTGTAATTTCCTCTTTAATTACGCCACGGAGCGTAAGCCGGGTGATGCCAATGTGAATGGAGTGATGATGGTAGAGCAAAACATTCGTTGTTCTAATGGCTTTGTACATAAGATGGGAGATGTGATGACCCCGCTTCCTAATTTGGCTAATGTCATTGCAGGGATGCCACGCGCACAACAATTTTCAAAGATGTTGGATCGTTTTTCAGCACCTTATTATGATGAATCGTTGACGCAGGAGTATAACCGTTTGTATGGCACCAGTTATGATTCAGTTTTTCAGAAACGTTATTTTTCAGAGCGTTCACAAAAAGGACAACCTTTGAATTTGACACAGAAGGAAGAACCGGTGGAGGCGATGCTGAAATTCGACCCGGGTTGGAATGAATATTATTCCGAGTTGAATGCCAGTGTCTCTACGGATGTCCTTTTGCAACAAGACATGGCTGTCATGCTTGTGCCAACCGACGCCGCACTTACGGATTATTGGGAGAATGGTGCCGGAAAAGTATTGAAAGATAGGTATGGGACTTGGGAAAATGTGCCAGACAAGGTGCTTTCGAAGCTATTGAACGTAAACATGCTTAATTCTTTTTCCAATTCTGTTCCCAGTAAATTCAGCACAGTGTTGAATGATGCGAATGATGAACTGAAGATTAAAAAGGAAGATGTGGATAGCGTGTTCTTCGCTTGTAACGGGGCTGTTTATTTGACGAATAAAGTGTTTAGTCCGGTAGCCTATATATCCGTGTCGTTTCCGGCCTTAGTCAATGAAACTATGAATATCATCAATTGGGCTATTGAACAGTATGATTATGATGTATATCTGAATTCGCAAAATTCTACTTATAGCTTCTTCATTCCGACGAATCAAGGACTGCTGACTTATGTCGATCCATGTTCTTTTGGCAAGAATCAGACTCAGGTCTATGAGTTTCATTATGATGAGAAGGCCCAGACGGAAGCAGAGAAAGTACGGGCTTTTATCTTTAACTATGACGTGGAGTCTGGGACAAGGCTTGATTCGATAGGTGAAGCTTCGACGACTCAGATACGTGACCGTTTGACGGATATTTTGGAAACACATATTGTGGTTGGTAATGTGGAAAGCGGGGAAAAGTATTATAGAACAAAAGACGGAGGTACGATTTTTGTAGAAAATGCAGGAAAGCCTAATATGACCGTTGCCGGAGGATGGCAGGTGGAACATGGTGAAAAGTTGCCTATTGCACAAATTTATAAGGAAGAAAACGGTAAGGCTTATATATTGGAGGGCTCGCTTATACAGACCGCCCAGAAATCTGTTCCCGATTTACTGAAAGAACATGATGAGTTTTCGAAATTTTACGAATTGTTGGAAGGTTCCTCTATCATGTCAAATGTTATTTCGACAGGAAGTGGTGCAGATGCACCGTCTTATGCTTGTCCAAGTCCGAGTATTACATTATTTAATACGTTCCATTATACGGTATATGTACCGACTAACGAGTCCATACAAGCTTTACACGATGAAGGAAAGTTGCCGACTTGGGATGAGGTGGAAGCTGAACAGGACGAGGATGAAAAAGAGAAGATGACAGAGCGAATTGAAAAATTCCTTAAATACCACATTCAGGACAATTCGTTGTATATCGGTCAGGGAAAGATTGCCGAAGCTGACTATGAAACCTCTGCTTATGAAATCAATGGGGCGGATAACACCATTTCTTATTGTCGTTTGACAGTGGAGGGTGATGACAGTCATCTGACAGTAAAGGATGCGGCAGGGAACAAGCGCAACGTGTTGAAAAATGGTGGCCTTTACAACTTGATGGCACGTGAATACCAGTATAATACTGCAGACGTGGCCTCAGCTTCGGAGATTTATACGACTTCTTACGCTGTGGTGCATCAAATAGATGGACCGTTAATGTGGGAAAAGGATGCTGAAACGGGGAATATGGAATAAAATGTCAAACCAAATAATACTATAAATGAATGAAAACCCTATATCGACATATTATGTTAGGTGCGTTTGTCGCTTTGCCTTTGATGGGTTTTGCGCAAGCACCCGGGACGATGATTAGTGGTACTGTCTCTGACGATATTGAGCCATTGATGATGGTGAATGTGGTCGAAGTAGACGAGGCAAACCGTATCGTGGCTCATGGTGTAACGGACATCAATGGAAACTTTTCTTTCCGCATTGTGGATCCGAAGCACCGTCTGAAGATTTCGTACGTAGGCTATGCCACACAACTTATCCCTATTAAAGGGACACGTTACAATATAAAGTTGAAGAGCAACCTGCAATTAAAAGAAGTGGTTGTGAAACAGAAACGTGTAATACAATCCAGTGGTTTGGCCATACCGGAACGCGAAGTGTCGGTGGCTCATCAAACTATTGATGCTAAAGAATTTGAAGGATTGAGCCTGACGAGCATCGACGAGGCTTTGCAAGGTCGTGTGGCTGGTTTGGATATCGTGTTCAATTCCGGTGACTTGGGTGCTGGTACGACCATGCGTTTGCGTGGAGTCAGTTCTATCAACGGTAATACCCAACCTTTGGTGGTCGTAGACGGTAATGTGTTTGAAAGCGATTACTTGTCCGGTTTTGATTTCGCTTCGGCCACAGAGGAGCAGTATTCTGAGCTGTTGAATGTCAATCCGGACGACATCGCCAGTATTACGGTGTTGAAAGATGCCGCAGGTACGGCCATTTATGGTTCGCAGGGAGCAAATGGTGTGATTGAAATTAAGACAAAGCGTGGGGCAAGGGGGAAGACGAAAGTGACTTATTCCTATGCGGCTACGATGACTTACCAACCCAAAGGCATGCGCATGCTGAATGGTGACCAGTATACTATGTTGATGAAAGAAGCGTATTATAATCCTGCATTAAGTGATGCTTCGTCCAACATACCGGAATTCAATTATGATCCGTCGTTTGCGGAATATGAGAATTACAACAACAATACGGACTGGGTGGACGCTGTGACTCAAGTGGGTTGGTTGCAGAAACATTATGTGACACTCTCTGGAGGTGGTGAGAAAGCTGTATTCCGTATCTCTGCCGGTTACGACCACCAGACAGGTACGGTCATTGCCCAGAAGCTTGACCGTTTTACGACGCGTGTGGCCTTGGATTATTTTGTGAGCGACCGCATCAAGATTGTGACGAACTTTAACCTGACGTATCAGGATAATCAGAAGAACTATGATGATTTGTTGAATATTGCTTACCGTAAAATGCCGAATATGTCTATTTATGAGCAGGATGCTTATGGTAACAATACTTCAAATTACTATCACATGTTGCCGACGGCATCTTCCACATTCCGTCAGGATAAAGACCAATACAGTTTGGTGAATCCGGTGGCTTTGGCATACGAGGCCACGAATGATGAGACATTGTATAAGATGCAGCCCGAGTTCCAATTGCATTATAACCTTTTGGGCTTGGATGAGACCAAAACACAGTTGAAGTATGAAGGCAAAGTGTTGTTCAATATTGAGAACAGGTATACTGACAAGTTCTATCCTTCCAGTTTGGTAACAGCCGGATGGACGGACAAGAATAACAACAAGGCTTCATCAGAGGCATATAAGGGGCGGGCTATCACGACGACACATCGCTTGACGTTTATTCCGCACATTATGAATACCGACCATTCTTTCATGGCGATGGCACAGTTCCAACTGACGGATGGTGATTCCAAGAAGCAGTCTAATTCTGTGTATAACCTTCCGACAGGAAGCATCCAGTCGCCTACGGCAGACGGCTTGATATCCGATATGTCTACGTCGGCAGGTCAATGGCGAAGTATTTATATGACGTTTTCAGCCCATTATGCGTTTAAGGGCCGTTATATTGCAGACTTTTCTATTCGTCGGGACGGTACGACAAAGTTCGGTGATAACAAGCGTTGGGGAACTTTCCCGGCTCTGTCTTTCCGTTGGAATGTGGTGGATGAGCCGTGGATGAAAGGCACGCAAAAATGGCTGTCCATGCTTTCGCTTCGCCCGGGATGGGGGCGTGTGGGTAGCCAACCTACGGATGAATATCTTTTTTTCTCGAAGTATACGGGTACGGATTCCTACAACGGAGCCAATTCTATTTATCCGAGCAATATACGGTTGAGTAATTTGCAGTGGGAAGAGAAAGAGACATGGAACGTGGGCTTCGACCTCGGTTTGTTCAACAATATGATTACGGCAGATTTTAATATCTATACCCAAATGACATCCAAACTTTTGATGCGTGATGTGAAGCTTCCGTCATCGTCCGGATTTTCATCGCTTTCTTGGACTAATGTAGGAAAAATGCGTAATAACGGTTGGGAGTTCAATGTCAATGGGACGGATGTGGTCAAGGTCGGTAAGTTCAGATTGGGTTTCAACGTGACGTTCGCCAATAACAAAAACGAAATCGTGGAGATGGAGCCTACGGCATTGTCCAATCTTAATAAAGACTTCGATAATAAAAATGGTTCTTATCTGACCCGAATCCAGCTCAATAATCCATTTGGAGCCATATACGGTTTCCGTTATAAGGGTGTATATCAGTATTCCGATTATTCGGAGGTGGAAGTTCCGGGTGTAAGTGGTCCGAATGCTCCGGTAGCTCGGGATGAGAACGGTAATGTGATCCGTGACAAGGCTGGGTTCACCATTCCGATGGTATTCGGTTATGATAAGACGACGAATACAGAATTGTATGAGTTCCAGGGCGGAGATGCCATTTACGAGGATATTAACCATGATGGTAATATCAATGAGTTGGATATCGTTTACTTGGGTTCTTCTTTGCCTAAGATTACCGGTGGTTGGGGACTGAAGCTTTCTTATGGTCGTTGGTCGCTCAATGCGCAATTTAACTTCCGTGCGGGGAACAAAGTGATTAATGAAGCCAGGATGAATGCAGAGTCCATGTATAATAACAACAATCAGGCCGCTTCTGTGAATTGGCGTTGGCGTACGGAGGGGCAGGTTGCGGAAATTCCCCGTGCTTTGTATAACAAGGGATTTAATTATTTGGGTAGCGATCGTTTCGTGGAGGATGCTTCCTTCATGCGTCTGAATTATCTCTCTTTGGGATATTCTCTGAATCCCAAATTGTTGAGGCGGATTGGCGTTAACTCATTGAGTATCAATTTGAATGCTAGCAATTTGTTCTGTCTGACAAATTACTCGGGGGCAGACCCGGAAGTCGGATATGGTGGGATGAGTGTGGCCACGGATGGAGCCAAGACACCGCGTTCGCGGCAGTTTACGGCACGTGTGCAGATAGGTTTCTAATATTTAAAATGTTTACGTTATGAAATTCTATATAAACAAACAAGTGACAAGATTGTTCTCTGCGGCTTTATTGGCATCTTCGTTGACGGCTTGTGATGATTTTTTAAGTATTATCCCGCTCAATGACGTCGTATTGGAGAACTATTGGACAGAAGAGGCCGATGTAGCCAGTGTGGTGAATTCTTGTTATGCGCAGTTGGAATCGGGCGATTGCTTGAAGCGGATGTTGGTATGGGGTGAGATGCGTTCTGATAATTTGACTACGGGGGCAGGTGCTCCACAAGACATTATCCGGATTGCGGAAGAAAACTTGTTGGAAACGAATGGTTTTGCGAAATGGGAATCCTTCTACCAGTGTATCAACCGCTGTAATACGGTGATTCATTATGCGCCTCAGGTGCAAGCAAAGGATCCTAATTATACGGAGGCTGAATTGAAAGCGAATATTGCAGAAGCTACAGCTATACGCAGTTTGTGTTATTTTTATTTGATTCGTACATTCCGTAACGTTCCTTACGTGACGGAACCGTCCATTGACGATACGCAGGACTATCAGGTTCCTGCTTCCGGTTTCGATGAGGTTTTGGCTCATATTATTGCTGACTTGGAAGCCGTGAAGAATGATGCGATACGGACTTATGGCGAATATAGTAATGACAATATGAACCGTATTACCCGTTATGCCATATATGCCATGTTGGCAGACATGTATCTGTGGCAGGGGGATTACCAACGTTGCATAGACTATTGTGATTTGATTATTGATTACAAAAAAGAGCAGTATGACGATATGCTCCAGGAGTCTTCTTCTTTCATTGAAAATGTAGAGCTATACGGTGAATTTCCTTTGATTTCAGAAGCTCCTTATGGTTCGTCTTATGCGGGTACGGCATTCACGGAGATATTCGGGGAGGGAAATTCCTTTGAGAGTATCTTTGAATTAAACTTTGTGGATTCGGAGACGCGCGAGAATCTCTTGACGAAAGAGTTTTATGGGGCATACAATAGTACGAATGTGGGACAACTTGCAGCATGCCCGTATTTGAATGCTCAAGTGGCGGATGGTTCAAATTCTTATTTCAAGCGGACTGATTGCAGGGTATATGAGAACATGTCGGGAGAATCTACGGTAAGTATCCGCAAGTATGTCACTGCAGGCGTTGAATTTAGGACCAATACGACTACGGGTTCGGCTCCTACGGTGAGTGAATATCTTCGTTCGAACAATGTGGGCAATTGGATTGTGTATAGGCTTACGGATGTGATGCTGATGAAGGCGGAAGCGGAGGTACAACTTGCCGGAAATGTGGGAGATGGTTCTTCGCTGACATCGGAGCAGGAGGCTCGTTACCGGTCTGCTTTCTCTTGTGTGTCAGCTGTTTGGAAGCGGGCCAATAATAAACGCATCGCGACTACTGATACGTTGGTTTTTGAGGATTATGGCACCTCACGCTTGAGTATGGAAAATCTTGTGTTGGAGGAGCGTCAACGTGAATTGATGTTTGAAGGCAAGCGTTGGTTTGATTTGGTACGCCTTTGCCGTCGTGAAGGCTCCAACACCCGCATGTTAGATAAGGTTATGCAGAAGTTCAGCGAGAATACGGCTGCGCTCCGTATCCGCCTCTCTACTCCCGATGCCCTTTATTTCCCCTATCACGAAGATGAGTTGAAGGCCAATCCTTATCTGGTACAGAATCCGGCCTATGAGAATGAAAATATAACCACAACTGAATAATAGATATGAAAAAAATAGATAAAATATTAATGCGGTTCGTGATGGCGGTTTTGGTCATGCCTGCTTTCACAGTGTCTTGTTCGGACGAACCTTTGGCAGAGAACTATTATACGTTTACAGGAGAAATGGTGACTGACTATCTTCAGAACCGTTCCGGTGAATTCAGCGACTTCATAGCCATTCTCCAACGTTCCGGTATGTATGGCATGATGGCAGCCTACGGGAGCTATACTTGTTTGGCTCCGAATAATAAGGCCGTGGAGCAATATCTTCATGAATTGGGGATTCAAAGTGTGGACCAACTTACAAAGGAACAGTGCGATACCTTGTCATGGAACCATATTATTGACCAGGCCTACTTCACTACGGACTTGATAGATGGGAATATCCCCACGGCAAACATGAATGAACGCTATCTGACGTTTTCTTGTGACTCCGATGCCTTGAACAACAATAATGTGATTTATTACATCAACAAGAGTGCACGTTTGATTGTACGGGACGATTCTGTGGAAAACGGTGTGGTACATACGCTTGACCGTGTGATTGTGCCCCAGTCGTTCCTGTTGCCGGATTTGTTGGCGGAAGATTCCACTATTTCCATTTTCAATGAAGCACTCCGGTTGACAGGTTTATGTGATTCGTTGAGGCAGTATATCGACCCTACTTACTCTTGCGGAGAAGATTCCGTAAATCAGGATATGATAATTTCTACGGGAGGGTCATCGTACACTATGCGTTATGTGGGTACGCGGATGAAACGTTACACGGCTTTTGTGGAGACTGATGAAGTCTATGCAGCCAACGGCATACACGATTTGGATGATTTGAAAGCACACGCCAAGCAGGTATATGATCAGATGTTTCCTAAGGATGCAGGATTGTATGATGACGATTGGACGAACCGTAAGAATCCCTTGAACCGTTTCATTTCTTATCATTTGTTGCCATATTACGGGGCTTATAATGATTGGACCGTGTCGGGTGACATTAAAAATACATGTGCCAAGACGGATTTGATTGATTGTACAGACTGGTATACCACAATGTTGCAGGGAACTATCATGAAGATGAGTACGCCGTCCGATGGACTTTTCATCAACCGTAAAGGAGTGGGGGCACGTTATACGGTTCGGGGTACTAAAGTACTTTCTCCTTCAGAAATCGGTGACGTGGACCAACAGGCCTTGAATGGCATCTATCATTACATTGATCAGGTCTTGGACTATAATCAGGAAACTCGCGATGTCGTCTTTAACGACCGTATTCGTGTCATGGCTGCCACGCTATCTCCGGAATTCATGAACTGCGGTGCGCGTGGAAATACGGAACGTGCCACGGGATTTAAAGTTGTTGAAGGATGGGATTTTCATGGCAAGACCCCGACCATGACTTTACGTAAGCGTGATGTCTGGATGGTGACTTATGCGGATTGTATCGATATGGTGGGACAATTCGACGTGACGTTCAAGTTGCTTCCTGTACCTAAAGAAGGGACTTACGAGGTACGTTTCGGCTATGGTTGGGGAGATATGCGCGGAAAGGTGCAAGTTTATTTCGGTACGGACCCGGATGGTTTGTTGCCCATGGGGTTGCCTATCGACTTTACGCTTTGGCCTACAGACCCCTTGATTGGTTGGGTGGCTGATACTCCGGGTGACGAAGAAGGAAACCGTGCCATCGACAAGGCTATGCACAATCGTGGTTATATGAAGGATATGGATTCTTGGGCGCAAGGCGGAGCCAATATCCTGCGAGCACAACCGATGAAATTGCGTAAGATCTTGACCACGGAGAATATGAGTCCGGAAAAGGATTATTACGTACGGATTAAATTGGTTGTGGATAACCCACAGGCCGAGTTGCCTATCAATTATTTCGAGATTGTGCCGAAGAGCATCTATGCCGGGGTAGAAGCCGAGGATACCCATTGATTTGAGGTGATATAGGGAAAATATAAAAATAGGTATATGAAAACAAATAATAAAATAAAGATGTTTGCGGTAGTGGCAATGGCCTTGTCGGCTGTGGCTTGTACCGATACGTGGGACGAACATTATGGTAATGAAGGCCGTCCTGTGTCTGACAAGTCCCTTCTTCAGGTGATGGAGGAACAGGGTGATTTGGGTGACTTCCTCAAGGTGCTCCGTGCCACGCATGTGTTTAGCAATAATAAACCCACAAAAGTGACGTACGCAGATTTGTTGGCCAGCGACCAGACTTTTACTGTTTGGGCTCCCAAAGACGGGCAATTTAATGTGGACTCTTTGTTGGCGGAGTGTCAGACTGTGTCGGGTGATTCTATGTGCGGGCAGCATTTTGTGCAGAATCATATTGCGCATTTCGTAACCAACAGTACGGATGAGAAATCAGTTCTTATGCTCAATAATAAGTATCTTGATGCCATTCCCGGTTCTTTCCAAGGTGTGACGTATGAGTCCGGGAGGGCTAATGAAGCAGCAAAGAACGGGGTCCTGCACGTGCTTTCCGGGGAATTGCCTTATTTGTATAATGTATATGAAGCTTTGACTACCTTGTCGGAGTATTCCGGAATCGGTTCCTTTTTCAAAGGTTATGAAAAATTGGAATTGGATGAGAACTCCAGTATTCAGAGCGGAATTGTGGATGGAAACATCGTCTATTCCGATTCAGTGATGGTTACGACTAACATATTGTTTAGCAAGTTCGACCGCATAAATGAGGAAGACAGTAGTTTTATTATGTTGGTTCCTGAAACTCGGGTGTGGGATGAGGTTTATAATGAGGCAATGTCTTATTTCAATTACGGCAGCGTGAACCAGGCGGATTCTTTGCAGCGTTTGTATGCCCATCAGGCGCTTATTCGTGATTTGGTGTACAACCGGGATATTGGTTGTTCCCACATGGCAGATTCCGTGTATTCGATTGCATATAGCAAATATGACGAGGAGCGTCGCCATGTGTATTACAAGCCGTTGGCTGCCGGTGGAATCTTTTCTTCCGATTTCGTGCGAGACACGATGGCTTGTAGCAATGGAGCTATTTATAATTTGTACGAATGGCCGTTCAAGCCAGAAGACATATATTTCTACCCGGTAAAGACCGAAGCCGAGTATGAGAGCATGATGACAGATTACGAAGATTGTACTTATGCGTCACGAAGCTCGGTAGCCGACAGTATTTCCGATGGCTATTTGGTGATTTCGCCCCGTACGAATTCATCCAATTGGACTATGGAGTTCCAAATACCCTCTGTGTTGTCCGGTACGTATGATGTTTGTGCGGTTGTGTTGCCTCGTACAGTGTATAATGCCAGTGACCGTAATTTCCGTCCATGTAAATTTAAGGCTTCCATTGGTTACGAGACGGTAGACGGCGTGGAACAGACTTACGATTTTGAAGACGAAGTGCAGAACGACCCTTATCGGGTAGACACGGTGAAAATAGGTACGTTCACTATTCCGGTATGCAGTTATGGCCAACCCGATGCCAAAGTCCACTTGACGTTGGAATGCAGTATCAGCCGTATGGAGTCCGGACGGTATAACCGCGAGATGTATCTTGATTGTTTATATTTCAAACCCAATAGAGAAGAAGAATAGTGCCATGAAACATATTTTATCAACATTTTGCCTGATGGCCGCCGTGGCAGCTCCGGCGGTGGCTCAAGAGGTGGATCAGGAATCTGCCCAGGCTACGGTACGGGATTCTGCAAAGATGGTAAAACCCATGTTGCCGGAAGTTCCGATGCGCGAAATTAAAGGACGTGTCTATGATAATGCCACTAAGCAGCCGACAGCCGGTATCAGCGTCTCTGCTTTCAATGACGCACGTTATGCGGCTATGACCGACGAGAAGGGGGATTATGTAATCCGGGTTCCGGAATATGTTACTTCCTTGTGGATGCGCGGAGACGGTTACAACTCCCTTCAAGTGCCGCTCGGCAAAGGGAAAGGTTCGGTGGATGCCTATATTTTCAGCGATACTTTCAATCCGGTCTATACGGCTTCTGGGGCAGCTACGAGTGAAAGGACGGTGGCTGTGGATTATAACACGAATGAAATCAGCATTGACGGTCAGATTCAGAACAAGTTGGGAGCTGATATACATTCCATTACGCGTAGTGGTGTGCCAGGCATGGGCGTGGCCATGTTCATGAACGGCTTGAACTCGCTCAATACGAACGCGCAGCCGTTGGTTGTCATTGACGGGGTCATCACTGATATGAGGCTTTCGGCTCCTTCCGTCCATGACGGTTTCTTCAACAACCTCCTTGCGAATATCATGGTGGAGGATATTGAGAAAATCAGTGTTTTGAAGAACGGGACGGCTATTTATGGTGCGAAAGGTGCGAATGGGGTGATTCTCATCGAAACCAAGCGTAATAAGAGCATGGCCACGAAAATCGATGTTTCTATCGGTGGAAGCTATGAATTATTGCCCAAGTCGATGGATATGATGGATGGAGAACAGTATCGTATCTACGCTTCCGAACTGATTGGAACGACGGGTACGACCAATAACAGTTTCAAGTTTTTGCAGACGAATCCGAATTACTACTACTATGATGTGTACCATAACAATACGGACTGGCAGAAACATGTGTACGAGGAAGCCTTCACCCAGAACTATAGCATCAACGTGCAGGGTGGGGATGACGTGGCCAACTATAATCTGTCGGTAGGGTATGCTGCGGCTGATGCCACGTTGAAGAACAATTCTTTTTCGCGTTTCAATCTGCGTCTGAACTCTGACATCGTGTTGGCGAAAAACCTCACAGTACGTTTCGATGCAGCTTATAGCGATGTGACGCGCGACATGCGTGATGACGGGGCACCGGCCACATTGGATGACGGAGTGATTTCTTCACCGGGGTTCCTGAGCCTGATCAAGTCGCCTTTCCTCAGTCCGTATGCGTTTGACACGAATGGGAACATTTCTTCTTATTTGGCCGATGCTGATGATTACCTTTCAGATGTGTTGGTGACCAAGCCTTATTTGAACTCGTTGGCCAACCCTCTGTTTATTCTGGAAAACGGAGACGGTGACAACAAAAATTATTTCGGTAACCGTCTTATCACATTAGCCGTGACTCCGAAATGGAATATCAACCGCTATTGGAGCATTTCAGAGCATTTCGCATTCCAATTGGTGAATACGGACGAGAATGCCTATTTGCCGATGAACGGTGTTCCGGACTTTGATGTGGAAGGTGTGGGTGAAGCCTTGCAGAACCGTGCTTCTGCTTTGGCCGCACGCGAAACGGTCATCATGAGTGACTCTTATTTCGATTATGCCCGCCGTTTCAAGGCACATTGGCTTGGCTTGCGTGGAGGCTTGCGCTATCAGCGTACGAGTTACCAACTGAATTCCCAAGTGGGGTACAATAGTGGAAACGACAAGACCCCTAACATGTCGAATAACTTGCTCTACAAATCTACGGACGGTACGGAAGAAGAAGTGGTGGACATGACTTATTACCTTTCGGCCGATTACAACTGGCGTGAGCGTTACTATGTTTCGGCAGCGCTCAGTATGGCCGGTAGCTCCAAGTTCGGAGTGGATGCTGCCGACGGGGTGAAAATCGGAAATTATGCTTGGGGATTCTTCCCGTCAGTGCAGGCTGCATGGGTGTTGACCAATGAGTCGTGGATGCCCCGTACACGTGCCCTGAATTATTTGCGGCTGAATGTGGGTTTCGACCTTGTGGGTAACGATGACCTTGAAAGCCAGGCATCGCGTACGTATTTTGTGGGACAGAAGATGTGGAATACGTCTACAGGCTTGTCTATGGCCAATATCGGTAACACGCAATTGCAATGGGAGACTACGGCACGTTGGACGGCAGGTTTGGATTTGTCCCTTTTGGACAACCGTTTGGGCGTGAACTTCAATTATTTTTATGGAAAGACATCCAATTTGCTTAGCTTGAGCGCGTTGTCGTATGTCAGCGGTTTGAAGACCAATTGGAAGAACAGCGGTGAGATGAAGAACCAAGGTTTCGACGTGAGCCTGTCTGCCAGGGTCATCGATTTGAAAGACTGGAAGTGGAGTTTGGGAGCCAGTGCAGGACATTATAAGAACGAGTTGACTTCCTTGCCGAATGGTTCGTTTATTACGGAACTTTACGGAGGCAATGTGCTTTCACAGGTAGGTACGGCTGCCGGCGTGTTCTATGGTTACAAGACAGACGGGGTTTTTTCCACAACGGAAGAGGCTGATGCCGCAGCTTTATACCAGATTGACGAAACTGGGGCGAAGACCTATTTCAGGGCAGGAGACATGAAGTTCGTTGACGGGGATGGTAACCATATAATTAATGAAAAAGACATGCAGGTTATCGGTGATCCCAATCCCGACCTTTACGGGAATATTTTCACTAACGTGCGTTGGAAGAACCTTTCATTGGACGTTGTCTTTAATTATTCTTTGGGTAACGACGTGTATAACTATCAACGCCGTTTATTGGAGAGTGGGTCACGTTTCCACAACCAGACTACCGCCATGTTGTCCCGTTGGACACATGAAGGACAGGAAACAGATATTCCCCGTACCTATTATTTGGACACACCGGGCAACAGCCGCTTCTCCGACCGTTGGATTGAGGATGGTTCCTACCTTCGTCTGAAGAATGTCACGTTGAGCTATTACTTTCCTATCCATACAACTTATTTGCAAGGTATTACGGTGTGGGGAGCTGCCAATAACCTGCTTACGTTCACGAAGTATTTGGGAGCAGATCCGGAGTTCAGTGCAGACAACAGCGTGTTGTCCAGAGGTATTGATCGCGGTTTGTTGGCCCAAGGACGTAATTTCTCATTGGGCGTAAAGATTAACTTGTAACATTCAAATGAAACGAATCATGAAAAAGAACAAGATATTTTCTATGGTATTGGCATTGGCTTTTGGTGCCGGTGCAGCCTTTACCTCCTGTGTGGATACGGATTCAAGTTTGGTGGACTTCAATCCCCAACTGAATTCACCTAACGATACGGTGTTTTCCCTTTTGGGCATTATGAACAAAATGCAAGTGGTGGCCGACCGTACGATTATCCTCGGTGAAATGAGAGGGGAACTTTCATCCGCGACAGAAGCTGCCACGACCGACCTGAAAGAACTGGCAGACTTCACGGCAACTGTGGAGAACCGTTATAATGCGCCGGAGGATTATTATGCCGTCATTCAAAACTGTAATTATTATATTGCCCATGCCGATACGATGCTTGCTTTGCGTGGTGAGAAAGTGTTCATCCGGGAGTATGCCGCAGTGAAAGCTTTCCGTGCATGGACTTATTTGCAGTTGGCCATTTATTATGGCAAGGTGCCTTTCTTTACGCGACCGTTGATGACGGAGGTGGAAGCGGATCCTTCACGTTATCCGTTTTATGACGTGAAACAGGTTTGCGAATACTTCATTCCGGATTTGGAACCTTATGTGGAAACTGATTTTCCCTTAGCCGGGAACGACCGTTATTTCATCCCCGTGCGTGCCTTGTTGGGCGACCTTTGCCTTTGGGCAGGGCGTTACCGGGAGGCTGCACAATACTATCATGACTATCTGACGCATCCCGACAATCCCTTGGCTCCGGCCGGCAATATGGAAGCCCGTTGGATGAGTTATGAATTCAAAAGCCATTCTGCGAGTTATTCAAGTACTACCGATGTGACTGGGATACGGATGGAAACCAGTGAATATGACGGGGTGGTAAGCCGGTTGGGAGATATCCTGAATTCCACGGAGGATAACCGTTATTATTTTGAGATGACTTCTTCGCAGGCGTTGTTGGAGCTGTCTCAGGCGCAGCGTTACGTGATGGTGTATACGGATCCGACCACGAATTTACGGGATACGATATCACCGGGGGAGAATACGATATATAATGACAGCCGGGCGATGGGAGACTTGCGTTTGTGTTCAAATGTCACTACTTCTTATGCGACAAGTCTCGATGACTATTCGGAGGATTATCAAAGCATAAGCCGTTTCTCTGTGTCATCCAATTCCCCTTTCTTGTCGGAAATCCCCCTTTACCGGCTTTCGTCCGTCTACCTTCGTATGGCTGAAGCTTACAACCGTGCGGGGTTGCCCGAATCGGCTTTTGCCATTCTGAAGTATGGGCTGAGCAACGGGACTGTATCCAAGTATATCAGTGCCGGTGAACAAGGACGTGCAGGTGATTTGCTGACGTGGAGTCCATATAATTTCATTACGCAGGACATGTCGTCCACCTCTACGACGACGGTGAATACGGAGGGAATCCATTCTTATGGTTGTGGCGAGTCTTATGCCGACACGCTTTATGTCATTCCCGAAGGATTGGCCACTCGTGAAGATTCCATCCTCTTTGTGGAAGATTTGATTTGCGATGAGATGGCTTTGGAGCAGAGTTTCCTGGGGCAGCGGTTTGGCGACTTGCAGCGTATCGCACTTCGGCGCGGCGACACGGACTTTTTAGCCCGTAAAATAGCCGGACGTGACGGGAAAGATGGTTTCAATACGGAACTTTATGGCCGCCTTTCTGATCGGGAAAATTGGTATTTACCTTTGGAATGATGTTGTAATTGGTTGTAAATCAATTCTAATTGAAAGATGTTACAAATACGAAAGTATATGATACAAAATATTTTGGAGAAGATTCCGGCAAAGGCTAATTTAGCAGCCGGAATCTTATTTCCGACAGAAACAGAAGAGATATGGTAATTTTAGTATTAATCTTAAATTGAAGTTTATGAGGAAGAAAAACTTTTTGATGTTGCTCGGCCTTGCCGGATTCGGTTTGACGGCGCAGGCACAGGTCATTGCAACGTTAGGTTTCGAGGATGGTGACCAGTTCTACCATCACAAGGACTCCACGCAATTTGCGGACTTTTACGGTGACCACATCAATCTCCAACCCGGGGATGTGTGGAATGAGAAGTGTGAAGAGTCCTATTCGGGCAAGTATGCCTTGGAGGCGAACAACTCCAATACGGTACAGGGTTCCCAATGGTTTCGCGGTTTGAAGTTACGCTATCTGCCCATTGAGGAAGGCAAATCCTACCGTGTGTCGTTTTGGGTGAAGGCCAATCAGACGTTTACAATGGCCGATGGGGGCGATCCTATCAATACGGCCATCAAATCGAGCCTGTCCATCGGAAGGGAAAACCTTGAGGCTCCCTTGATGTCGCAGAGTGGTACGCAGTATTATTACGATTGGAAGGATGGCATCATGACGGGCGATTGGCGGCGTTTGTCGTTCGTGGCTTACAACTCCGGAAAGGCCGTGCAGGACAAGTTCTTCGACCAGTTCGACGATAACATCAAAGACATCATCGTGAATGATCCGGACGACCCGTCGAAGAACGACACGATTTGGTGGAAGGGTGATGATACGTCGTTCCCTGACACGTATTTCCTGACCATCAACATGTACAATCCTGGTCGTTACCTTTTGGATGACATTAAGATTGAAGAAGCCACGATGGCAGGCTGTACGTATAATTATGATGCCATCAAGGTGGACTTCGGTTATCCTACGAATGCCGCCCAGTTGGCTTCCGCCAGCACAGACCCGATCGGGGTGCGCCTGTTGCCCAATTCGTATGTGAAGGTGACGAACGGCGAGGAAGAGATGGAAGTGGCTTCTGTGGAACTGAAGAAGGATGGTTACATGTATATTTTCATGGCGAATGAAATCGCCGAGGATGAGAGTGCCAATATCAAAGTCAGCTTCACGCCAGATGCGGATTGCCCTCTCATCTATACCACCGACCAACGTCCGAGCATGGATGTGACGAGCGAGATGAAAGTGCTCCCATTCACGAGCGAAGCCATTTACTATGATGAGACTATTGAGGAAATGTCTTATCTGATGGATGGTCCGAACTATTTGTCTTCCGTGCCCGAAGACCATAGCTTTGAGTTGGATCCGGCCACGTTCAATGAGGTGCACGTAACTTACGACCGTGCCGTCTCTACGGAAATTGCTTCCGTCTTATTGATGCAGAATGGGGTTCAAGTGGCTGATTTGTATAGTTCCACAGTGGTGTCTGAGACCGATCCGAATACTTTGGTCGTATCGGTCGGGACATTAGAAAATGGCGAATACCAGTTGGTGGTGTCCAATGTGACTAATGCAATGAGCGGTTTTGAGGCTTTGCAGTCGCAGACCATCAACTTCTCCGTGGGACCGGACCAGAGCACGGGAACGAGCGAAATGGTTTATTCTGCCGCAAAAGACTTTGCCACCTATGCTAACGGTACTTTCCCGAAAGGATGGTTGTCGAACGACAATGGGACCATCCACCAGTATGGCGTGACGGAAACCGGTGAGGTCTGGAATTATAACTGGGGTGGTAACATCGGAGGCGGAGGATGCCGTTTGCAAGGTCCTTATACCGGTGATTTCAATGGCATGGGACTTTATTGGCGTGCTACCGGCGGTACGGTGGGTACGGCTACTTATGGCGAACAGGTAAAAGACTATGTGATGCCCGACGGCACTTTGGATCCGGAAATGGATCCGGGAGTGGCTCTTCATTTGACTCCACGTAAATATCAGGTTTCATTCCGCATGGCGGCATGGAAAGGTTTTGCCGATGGCACGTTCCCGAAATATGACTTCTCGCTCGAAAAGATTGATTTGAACAATCCGGATGCAGAAGGTGAGGTGGTAGCCCAGTTCAATGGTGTGGAAGCCAAGCCGAGCGTGGAGGGTGCTCAAAATGTTCAGGTGACGGGCACAACCCTTTCCACTACGGAGTTCACGGTGGCAGAAGAGGGTTATTACATGTTGAAGTTCTCTTGCCAGAGCGAGGGTGGTTTCCATGAATTCCTTTTGGGGGCCGTGGAATTGATTACCAAGCCTTCCGATGCGGCATATTACAAGGCGCAGTTGGCTGCGGCCGTGGACAGCGCGACCGTCGTGCTCAATGCTGTGGCCAATGAGATTTACAATGGCCAGACAAAGACAGCCTTGGCCGAGGCTTTGGAAGAAGCCAAGGGCACGTTCAACAGCCCGTCTGCCGTGGAGGCCATGAACGCGAAGTTGTATGGTTTGTGCGGTACGATGTTGACCCGTCAGGCTAATGTGGATAACTATGATCCGAAATTGCAGACATTGCGCGACAACATGGCCAAGATAGACCCGGCTTCCAAGTATGTGATGACGGATGAATATATTGAAGGCGAAGCTTTACTGAAAGAATATGGCGAAACGTCTTCTTTGGACTTGGACGATGAGGCATTGGCAAGTGCCGTAGAAAAGTTAGGTTCCATTGCGGACAAGGTGGGTAACATCCAATCTTGCGTGGACGTTTTGACTTACCGCTTGACGAAGTCTGCTGCTACGGCTGAGAAGTTGGGCGTAGAGCCTGAAAGCATCATCACGGATGCACTGAATGCCTTGGATGATGATGACGCTATGGCAGAAGATATGAACTGGCACAATAGGTTGGCTCTCTACAAGTTCTTGGGTGAGAATGGCAACCTTTCCGACGAGATGAAGGATACGCTATACAGTGAAACGGTGGCAGACGGTACCACAACTACAGGGTATAAGGTTCTGACTTCTGGTTTGGAACTTACCGGCTTCGTGAAGAATCCGCAGTTCTACACGTTCAGCAGTTCTTCTGCCGATACGATTACGACGGAGAATACACCGGGATGGGAAACCACAGAAGGTTATGCCCATTTGCGTGACGGTGCCGGTCTTTATTTGACGGATGCTTCTCACTGGGTGGTGAACTCTATGATTAACCTTTATCGTGGACGTTATACGGTGCGTCAGGTTCTTAGTAATTTGCCGGTTGGCGTGTATGACATTCACATGCGTACCCGTACAGCTCCGGGCAAGATAGCTGGCTTGGGAAGTGATAGCATTCCTGACATGTACATTTGGGCTTCTACGGCTGAAGGTGATACATTGCGTGCTGCTTTTGAACAAGGCGATACGAAGTATAGCCAATCTGAAGGATTCCCAACGGTCATTAAGAATGTGGAAGTGAAAGAAGGTATGGTATTGAGCATCGGTGTGAAAGAGGCGTACACTTCCGGTAAGAGTCTAAATGCGGATGGTACGGATCAAGGTTCTTGGGATACAAATACTTATGCTGATGATGTGCGTCTTATTTTCGTAGCTCCGCTTGCCGGTTACGACTATGCCAAGGCGTATGCCGACAATATTGACGGCGTGAAGGCTGCCGAGGCCGTGTCTTATGAATACTACACGTTGGACGGCATGAAGCTCGAACGTCCGATGAGGGGTGTGAATATCGTGAAGATCCATCGTGCCGACGGAACGACCGACGTGAAGAAGGTGGTAGTGAAGTGAACTCATAATTTTATTTTTTAATATTCCATTTCAAGGGGAGGTTTTCAGGTAAAGGGAAGCCTCCCCTTTTTTGGGGTAGGACGATGCAGGTTAAGATAAGCATTATGAAAAATCAGAAAAGAATCCTAATTGCCTTTTTGTGCTTTTCGGCATTCATGTTGCATGCGGCCGATGCCGGGGGCAAGTCTTATTATGTGTCAGCTGCTGCGGCTGACGGTGACGGGACACGGGAACACCCGTTCCGGAGCATACAGGTTGCTGCCTCCCTTGCCCGAGGGGGCGACACGGTGTTCGTCTCCGGAGGTTTGTACGTGCTCGACGATGTGAAACCCGGCAATTCCGGCAGTGAAGGGCGTTATGTGGTGTTTCAGGCGCAGCCTGGCACGGGAGAGGCCGTACTGCAGCATCCCGACACGTCACCCGGTGGCTACAGCGCGGTGTTCGACCTCTCCGGAATGCGATACGTCTGGTTGGAAGGCTTCACGTTCCGGGATTTCAAGTATGCGAGGTGCGCCGTGGCGATGGAGGGGAGCGAAGGTTGCGTGGTGTCCCGTTGCAGGTTTGAGCAGTTGGGGCATCCCGAGGTGTCGGCATGGAATGCCAACTCCGTCATTTGGATGGGGAATGCCCGGAGGAATGCGGTGGTGGACAATGTTTTTGAGGACATCATAGGCGACGGGGTTTCCCTCAACGGCCAGGAATGTACCGGCAACATGGTGGCACACAATTCGTTTTTCCGTTTCAGCGGCAAGAAACGTTCCTGGGGCGGAGAGAACCTTTATACGCGGTGCGTCGACGTGCAGGACATGTCAGACGGGGATAACCTCTTCGTTTCCAACTATTTTTCGGAGGTACGCACTTGCATTTGGCTCGACCGCGACGGTAGCCGCAATGTCATATTGAGGAACCGTGCGCACGATTGCGGTGATTTTGTTTTCAATGAATCGAGGTGTGCCGGCAACGTGGTGGCTGAAAACATCGGGGGCAACTTGGAGGGGATAGGCTACCAGACGGCGCGTTATGCCACGGGATGGACGGAAGACGCGCAATGGACAAACAATGTGGCTTACCGTTGCGAGACCGGTTTCTTTGTCCACAAGTCGCGGCGCGACCGCATGCGCGGCAACATCGTTTACGATTGTTCGGGATACAACATCGAGTTCTCCGATTCCGCATACGGTGCCGACCCCCATTTGTTCGTAGACAACATCGTGTACACGCCGGGGAATACGAAATCGGTCGTGTTGTGTGGCCGGGAAGTGATGTTGCGCACGTTCCAATCCCGTTTGGACGGCGAGGGCAACTTGGAAGGTTCACCCGGATTCGTGTCGACGGCCTATGGAGAAGAGGACTTCACCTTGAGGGAAAACAGCCGGGCCAAAGGCATGGGATATGGCGGGGTGGACGTTGGGGCGTATCCCGTCTATGGACCCGGACCGGTCGGGGCTGCCGGACAGGATGTACCGGTGCCCGTGCAAGCCGGTTTCGACCGCTATGTCGTGCGGATGGACCGCGATGCGGAAGTGGCTTTCACCGTACGTCTTTCGCGTCCGTGCACGGAAGAATTAGGCTTGGCCTTGCAACCTGTGGCGGGAGAGGCTAGGGAAGGGGAAGATTTCCTTCTTTCGACGGGCGAATTGGTGTTTGCGCCCGGCGAGACCGTGAAGCGTTTCACGATGGCAGGCATGGGGCTTTCGCCGTATGACGAGCTGTTGGCTTTGCGTCTCGTGCCGAATGTCGGCGAAGCCGGTGCGTCTTGCGGATATGCCGTGGTGCAAATCCGCAAGAACACGGAGGGGGAGCCGGAGTCGGTGGCCGGAAACCTTCGGGATGCCGGGGACTGCAGGATAGTTTACGATAGTGGAAGAGGGACGTTGGTCGTGGGATGGCAGGACGGCGAGGCTGCGGTTTGCATATACAGCCACGACGGGCAGATGGTGCATCAAGCCCGTGCCACAGGCGGCAGTTACAACTACGACATGGGTGGGATGCCACGCGGGTTCTACATAGTCAGGGTGCAAAGCTCTGATGGGCAGGCATCGAAGATTGTCGCGAAAGAGTAAGCCTGTGGATTTGTCAGTTTGTCAAAAAGTCAATTCACGGCTTATGAGAATCTGTTATTTGTGCCCGTTGCAGGGCGTGTCCGGAAATAAACGAATCTCGTACGTTGGTGGGATGACTTTTTGTCGGTATGGTAATGTTTTTGTTCGCAAATAGAAAGTAAGGAGGGCGTGCCGGGCGTATGTTGGAATGGAGCATGAAAGCCGGAAGTGGGATTTGCCTGACATGCCTGCTTCCTTTTTTGGATGGCAGGAGGGGGGCAATTAGAGAAAAAACAAGCCTGTACGGCACGATTTTGAATGGCCTTCAAGACGTTTTTGGACGGATTTGCGGAACTGGCCGGTATGCCATGCGGAGAAAAAAAATGTTTTTTCAGCCAGATGAAAAATCATTCGGCTGAGATTGAGTCTTATTTTTGGTTATGAAAGTATAAAAACGAGCTTGTAGTGTGAAATCGTGTGAATGTTTCGGGCGAAAAAATCTGTGGAATACACTTGAAACGGACTTTTCTTTGCCGGAAAAATGGCATGGTAATTGCATTCTGTTACCAGGACTATTCAAAACATATCATTTTTCTATTTGGAGCTATAAACCGAATATCTGTTTTCAGATTGATTTTCAGGTGGAATAAAAGTCTATCTCTTAACAAGAGAGCGACTGGCATACGTTACGCGTTGAATATCAAATTTATATATAGATGAATGGAAATAAGAACAAAAACGGAATAATCACTTTATATTGGCATTTCCCAAAAATATTCTCTAAATAGCGTTTAAAAATCAGTTTTTTCCTTTAATTTTGTATGCCAGTCGCTCTCTTGTTAAGAGATAGACCGTTTGGGCGTTCAAAGACAGGGGAGATTTAACGGAGATATAGAAGAAAGAATCTATTGAATTGATATTTTATCTAAAACCATGAACGGTAGAAAGTATTTTTTAAGTTTATTTTGGACTGTGTGTGTTATCGCAATGAAAGCACAGTCGCCAATTTCTTTTACGTCCGATCAAGGATTGTCGAATACACGTATCCGTTCCATAACGGAGGACAGTCGGAAAAACGTTTGGATTTGTACCCAAAGTGGCCTGAACCGTTACGATGGGGTGAAAATGAATGTTTACCGGCATCAGGACGGGATGTCGGGAACCTTGGGGCATGATATCGTCACTTGCGTCTTGGAAGCAGAACCCGGGTGTGTGTTGGTAGGCATGGAGTCCGGGGTGCAGGTTTATTCTTACGATACGGATAAGTTTACCGATGTACCTCTGTTGGCAGAAGGAAGCGATACGCTTTCTGCCCATATCGTTTCGATGGCCAAGCTTTCCGGGGGAGACGTATACGTCTGTACGGCAGGATATGGATTATACCTGTTGTGTAAAGGGGACAAGGGCAAAATGTATTTGAAGGAAACGAAAGAAATGCAAAGTGGCTCTCCTCTTTTGCAACTGTTTGAAGATAAAAAAAGGCGTTTGTGGATGTTGGGGGCGGATGGTTGCATATACTGTCGTGCGGAAGGGAAGGTGCATAGGTTGGCCCGGCGACCGGGTGCCGTGGATTTTTGCCAAAGTTCGTCCGGACGTGTTTATTTGGCTATGCAGAATGACGGGCTTCTGTGTTATTCCGAAAAGGACCGTAGTTTCTACCGGGTTTCTTCCGGGCATGAAAGTGGAGTCATCGCTTCCATCAATCCCGGAACGGACGGGCAGGTCCTGATTGCCACCGATGGGGGAGGCTTACGGGTGTATGACGAGTCTACGGGACGAATCACCCAAAGTCCTATCCGTACGTATGAGTACAATCTGGCTACCTCCAATGTGAAAGAAGCCATTGTGGACAGTGACGGGAATACATGGGTAGGTGTGTATTGGAAAGGCGTATGGGTTATGCCGGACATGGCTACGGGCTTCGACTACATAGGGCGGCGTTCGGTACAGAAAAACACCATCGGCACGAACTGCGTGACCGCCATTGTCGGAGACGGCAGGGGCGACTTATGGTTGGCAGCCGACCATTGCGGGGTGTACCATCTGAAAGCGGACGGGAGCAGCAGCGTGCATTTCAAGCCCGGAGTGGTGAAGACCATGCCTTCTACGGTGGTGAGCATCCTGGTGGACTCGGAAGGAGGTGTATGGCTTGGTTCCACGTGGTCGGGTGTATCGAAAATGAATCCGGAAACGGGGGAATGTACCCGTATCGGGGCATGGGTAAAGGGTGGGGAGAAAATCCCCAATGCGTATGCCATGGTGGAGGACGGGGCCGGTAACATTTGGATAGGCACGAACGGTGACGGGTTGTACTGTTACCGGCCGAAGACGCATGGATTGGAACATTATCAAGTGAGGGAGGGCGACGAGGTTCGTTATCCTGACAGGATTTTGTATAACTCTTATATTACGGCGTTATTGGTATGGGGGGATTGCCTTTATGTGGGGATGGCGGACGGGATGGATGTGTTCCGGTTGACACCGGAAGGTCCTAAAAGGAAAGGGAGGTTTTTGCCAAAAGCCAATGTCCGGGATATGGAGATTGGTGAAGACGGGGTGCTTTGGGTGGCTACGTCTACCGGTCTGGTACGTTTCGATGTAAAGGACGGCAGTATGAAGTCTTATACGGCGGCAGACGGGCTTCCCACGAATTCTCTGTGCAGCATAGAGAGGGATGCCGGCGGAAAGGTGTGGGTGGGTACGGATGACGGGCTTGCTTGCTTCAATCCGGCCAAGGAGACTTTCGACAATTATCGTATCGAAGACGGGTTGCAAGGCAATGAGTTCGGTGCGAAGGCTTCGTATGCCCAAAACGGTCTGTTGTATTTCGGAGGAATCAACGGGCTGACTTGTTTCCGCCCTTCTGATGTGGGAAAGAGGGATGGCGTGAACCTGGAAAAAATGGATTTGCGCATCGTGGATTTCTACGTCAACGGTAAAGCGGTTCATGCGGGTGACCGTTCCGGACATTATACGATTATCGACCGTTGGCTTCCGTTGACGGACGAAGTAAACCTTTCCCATCATGACAAATCTTTCAGTGTAGAGCTTTCCACGATGTCTTTCAGCAACTCTCGCGTGACCTATCGGTATTGTGTCAATGATGGTGAATGGATGGCCTTGGAACATGGGCAGAACCGCATATCTTTTGTGAACATGGAGGCGGGAACCTACCGCATAAGGATAAAGGCGGAGGCATACGGGGAGTCGTCGGATGTGAAGGAACTGACGGTGAAGGTGCATCCGGTATGGTACCTGTCTCCATTGGCTGTCATGGTCTATTGCGTGCTTTTCCTTTTCATTTGCTATATGGTATTTTTGCAAGTCAAAGAGCACTTCAAAACCAAACGGATTTTTGAAAAGCATCGCCAGGAAGAGGAATTGAATGAGGCCCGGATCCAGTTTTTCATGAATATCAGTCATGAAATACGTACGCCGATGACGCTTATCCTCAGTCCGCTTATGAAATTGATGAAGCAAGATCAGGATGAAGCGCATCAACGCAGTTATTCGCTCATGTATCAGAACTCTCAGCGTATCCTCCGGCTGATCAATCAGTTGATGGATGCGCGTAAGATAGAAAAAGGGCAGTTCCGTCTGAAATACCATAAGGTGGAAATGGTGGGGTTTGTCAATAATCTCTATGAGTTGTTTGAAACCACGGCCCGTAACCGGGGCATTACGTTCTGCTTTGTGCACGACATGGAACGGATGGATGTTTGTGTGGATCCGCAGAATTTCGACAAAGTAATCATGAATTTGCTGTCGAATGCGTTCAAGTTTACTCCCGACGGGGGGGACATTACCATCGAACTGAAGGAGGTGGACGGCAATGTCTCGGGCGAACGGGACTTCAGGCTTTCGGTGACGGACAGTGGGGTGGGAATCCCCGACCAGGAGAAGAAGCGGGTGTTCGAGCGTTTCTATTCAGGCAAGTGGGGAGGCGATTACGTCGGTACAGGCATAGGGCTGAACCTGACAAAGTTGCTGGTAGAGCTGCATGAGGGGCATATTTGGGCAGAGAATAATCCTAAGGGCAAGGGCACGCGTTTCATCGTGCAGATGCCTCAGGCGTTGGAATTGTTGGAAGACATTTCGGATGACAAGATGCCCCGGGCTGTTTATTCCGCACCGTTGGAGGCAGAGCATGTGGCAGAGACGGTAGCCGAATTGCCGGAAGAAAAGAAAGGCGGAAGCAAGCACGGACGTATATTGGTCGTGGAGGACGAGACGGCTATACGGCGTTATCTGCATGGTGAATTTTCCGGGGAATATCATGTCTGTGAATGCAGCAACGGGCAAGAGGCATGGGACTACATTGTCCAGAACGTTGAAAAAGTGGATTTGGTCGTGAGCGATGTCATGATGCCGGTCATGGACGGTATTGCGCTTTGCCGCAACATCAAGGGAAGTTTCAACACGAACCATATACCGGTGATTCTTTTGACGGCAAAAAGCGATGATGCCGACCGGTTGGAAGGATTGTCCATAGGAGCTGATGCCTATATGTCCAAACCTTTTAATATGGATGTCTTGCGGCAGACTGCGGAAAACCTGTTGAAAAACAAGCGGAGGCTTCAGGGCAAATATAGCGTGGCTCAACAGGAAGGAAAAATAGACAAGATAGAATGGATGTCTCCGAACGACCAGATGATGGAACGGGTGATGAAGGTGATCAACGAGAATATTTCCAATCCGGATTTGGGTGTGGAATTCATTGCCGATAAAATAGGTATCAGCCGGGTACATTTCCATCGGAGATTGAAAAACGCGACGGGACTGACTCCGCGCGACTTTGTGCGGAATATCCGCCTTATGCAGGCTGCAAAGCTGCTTTCAAGGACGGATACCGATGTGACCGGCGTGTCGGTGGCCACCGGGTTCAGGTCGGCATCTACGTTTTCTACATGCTTTAAGGCTTATTATGGTATGTCGCCTACTGAATATGCCCACAAGAATTCCAAGTCGGAAGATGGACCGGAAAATAATGAGGGCGGGAATGTGGCAGAAGACGGACATGAACAGTAGCTTCTGATGTAACAGGATGCTATGTGAAATGTAATATCCGGGCATTTGTTACAAAATAGCAAAAATCCGTTACGCAGGAATAAACAGGAATGGTTTGTTTCTGCGTAATTTTGTATCCGTATTGAGAATCTTTATTATGTTAAACTAAAATTTTATGGAGAAATGTTACGAAAAAATTTGCTTTTGGCTTTCTTGGGCTTGACCGCCGGTACGGGGCTGTGTGCCCAAGGAGAGAAGAGTCCCGTGTCGTTGCAGTACGACGTGAACGGGGTTGCCAACGTGTCCCTTGAAGACTTGGTGTTTGACGGGGAAGGTACATGGAATCCCGAGACAGGTTTGCTTACGACCACCGCAGGCGGTTGGACACTTACGTTGTATTTGGATAATGAAGATTTTTCCAATGTCGGTTATATCAATGTGGCCACAGACGAGAGTACCGACAAGGGGTATGCTTGTCTTGTCAACGATGTGCAGGTAATCGCTCCCGACGGAAAAGGGGCTGGCGGTGGTTGGTATAGTTCGTGGAGGAGTGCCAATTATGCGGCACAATGGAGTGGGGATACGGAAAATCCGAAAAGGACGTACCAACAGCTTTGTCCCACGGCTGCCCGTTACGTGTTTAATGGAAAGGCAGACCAAGGTGGTGTGGGTGCCATGGTCATCCAGTCCATTACGGTGGTGAAGAATCTGTTGAAGGCTTATCCCGGAAATGAAACAAGCCTGAATGCCTTGCCGAGGCTCAAGAACGACGGGAACTTCAACTTTACGGAGGAGGAGGCGAACGGTACTTGGAACATGGGAGTGGTTACGGACATATTCTATGGCGCGTCTTCCAGTGTGCAAGGATGGCCCTCTTATTGTGACTTGACGGGTTACGACGAACTGCGGGTGTACTTGCCAAAGGATAACAATGTGGGGGTACGTTGTTGGTTTTGCACGGCAGAACATAATGGCGACAACTCGAGCAATGACAACCTGTATGTCCCTATTGTGAAGCAGAATGATGACGGGAAGGATTATGCATCCGTGGACTTGGCTGAGGTGAGAACTAAATGTGGGGGAAAGGCACACCTCATCGGAATGAAGACGGAAGGCGGAGGTACGACGGCAGTCAATGACATTATCGCTGTGGATTACAGCAAAACTGAGGTGGATTATGTGCTGAACGGCTCGGGCGAATATACGGAAGGCATGAAAGCTGCCATGGCAGACACGAAGGCCACGGTGATAGATGCCACCGGGTTGTCCAATGCCGTGCCGATGGCTTTAGTTTCCGTTAACCCGAACTGCCTCTTCCTCGTGTCTGACGCTACGAAACTCTCCAACGAGAAGAACGTGGTGGTGAAAGGTGAAGACGGCACGTACACTTGTGCCAACTTGGCATTGGAGGGCGGATACGCTTTCCGTACGCCCTATGCCTTCACTGCGACATCTGCCAGTGTGAAGAAGACGATGCCCGCTTCTGGTTTCGCAACCTTCGTGTCTCCTTTCGAGGTGTCCGTGGCTGACGGTTGCAAGGCATTCAATTTGACCGGTGTGGACAATAACGACATGGTGGTGGGCGAAGAAACAGCCACGTTGGCAGCCAATGCACCCGCATTGTTGTCCGGCAACGGTGAATATGGTTTCACGGCGACAGGCGTGGAGGTGACCGCTACGCCCCAGTCCCTTGTGAACGGCATCCTGACCGCTTCGTATGCAGACGGCGCGATGGCTCCCAAGGGCAGCTATGTGCTCCAAACCCAGGCAGAAGGCACTGCCTTTTATAAGGTGCAGGAGGACGGCAAGCAGCGCGTCACTCCTTTCACGGCATACCTTTCGTTGCCGGAGGCTGCGGGCGTGAACGTGCGTTCGATAGGCATAGGCTTCTCCGAGGACGGGACGACCGGAATCTCTGCCGTAGCGGACGGAATGGTTGGCACAGCAGCCGTTTACGACCTGCAAGGCCGCAAGATGGAAAGCCTGGCCAAAGGCATCAATGTCGTGAAATACTCGGACGGCAGCGTGAAAAAAGTAATCATAAAATAAGTATAACCTTATAAAACAGAAGAACGATGAAAAAAGAATATCAGTCTCCCGTGATGGAGGTGACGGAGTTGGAAACAAAAGAAATGGTGTTGCAAGCTTCTGATGGTTGTCCCGGAGTATCCGATTCTCCTTCCGACACGGGAATGGGCTCAGAGGCTAACAAGAACATTTGGGACAGCCTTTGGTGATGGATATCAGCACAAGTCTTTTCATATAATGTTAGTTAGATTTAGAATGCGGAGTGCGTTGGGAAGTGATTCCCGGCGCACTTTTTTCCCGTTTATGGGATAAAAAAGCGCTTTTGTTACTTTATCAAAAAATAATGTTACATAGGCGAAATTAAGCAATGCCTTTTTCGTGTAACTTTGCGAGAAACAATAAAAGGTGAACCATGAAAAGTAACTTCTTGAAAATATGGGTTTGTACTTTCTTCTTTGTGGAAGGGATAGTGAGTGCATGGGGGGCAGGCCATGTGGCCTTCTCGCCATTGCGCGGTGCTTTTTGTCTTGCCGGGCACGGGCGTGCCGCTACCATCCATGTGGATACGGCAGATTATAAAGGTGTGTATCTTGCCGCCCTAAATTTGGGGACGGACATCGGAAAAGTGACCGGAACGAAAGCCGATGTCTCTACGGCTTTGCCCATGGGGCAGGGAACTGTGATAGCCGGGACGCTCGGCCGGAACCGACGGATAGACGAATGGGTGAAACAGGGGAAAATTGACGTGTCTGCCATCGAAGGGAAATGGGAGAGCTTCCTGGTTCAAACGGTGGAGGGGAACCTCGTGATTGCGGGGAGTGATAAGCGTGGTACAATCTTTGGCATATATGACCTTTCGGAAAAGATAGGTGTTTCGCCGTGGCACTATTTTGCCGACGTTCCAGTACAGCGGCACGAAGTATTGTTTGTGAATCCGGGGCGGTATGTGCAGGGTTCACCGAAAGTGAAATACCGTGGCATTTTCCTGAACGACGAATGGCCGAGCCTTGGCGGTTGGGCATCCACGAAGTTCGGTGGGTTCAACAGCCGCTTTTATGCCCATGTGTTCGAACTGTTGCTCCGGTTGAAAGCCAACTACATATGGCCGGCCATGTGGGCCAGTTCGTTTTATGAGGATGACCCGGCGAACGGACAGTTGGCAGACGATATGGGCATCGTGATGGGCACTTCCCATCATGAGCCGATGATGCGTCCGCATAAGGATTATACCAAGCGGCGGAAAGAAGTAGGGCCTTGGGATTACGCCACTAATAAAGAAGGCATTGATTCTTTCTTCGTCGAAGGGGCGGAACGGAGCCGTAAGTACGAAAGTATCGTGACCATCGGAATGCGCGGTGACGGGGATGTGGCCATGGGAGGCGGCACGGATGAGGAGAACATGGCTGTGTTGTCGGATGTGATTAAAGGACAACGTGAAATTCTCGGACGTGTACATGAGAAAGACCCTGCCGGAATACCGCAACTTTGGGCGGTGTTTACGGAGGTACAACGGTATTATGACAAAGGTTTCAAGGTGCCTGATGACGTGATGCTGCTTTTCTGTGATAACAACTGGGGATATATCCGTAGGGTAGGACCGTGGCGGGAACAGCGGCGTAAAGGAGGCATGGGGCTGTATTATCATATTGACATGAACGGCGGACCGTGGAATGACCGATGGATTAACACTACGACCATCCCTAAGTTGCGCGAACAGTTCAATTTGGCTTACCAATCGGGCATAGACGACTTATGGATTGTGAATGTGGGAGACCTGAAGCCAAAGGAATTGCCTATTGATTTTATTATGCGTTATGCTTGGAATCCAGATGCCATACAAGCGGATGAAACGGATGATTACCTGAGGGGGTGGGCACGGCAGAATTTCAGCGGGGCGCATGCGGATGCCATTGCCGGCATTGTGTCCCGTTATTCCCAATATAACCTGTGGCGGAAACCCGAAGTGCAGTCCACCGATATATTCAGCGTCGTAAATCACCGTGAAGCCGACCGTGTGACGGAGTTATGGCGTGCATTGGTCCATGATGCGGATTCTGTAGGACAACTTATGCCTCAGGCATACAAAGACGCTTATTACCAGTTGGTGCTTTATCCGGCCAAAGCTTCGGCCGGAGTGGCAGAAATCTATTTAGCTGCGGCAAAGAACCAACTTTATGCGCGGCAAGGACGTGTGACGGCAAACGATTATGCGCAGCGGGTGGAGGATTTGTATATGGCGGATACTGCCATGACCGCCTATTATAATAAGGTGTTGGCCGGAGGAAAATGGGAGAAGATGATGAGCGATATTCATTTGGGATATACCCAATGGTCGATGCCTAAAAAAGATTCCGTTCCGCAGGTGGTACGTGTGGAGCCTTTGTCGAAGCCCGTGATGGGCGTGGCCGTGGAAGGAAGCGAGGCGGCATCGCCGGAAGGAGATTTGGAACTCCCGGTTTTTGATAATTTTGAGAACCGTAAGTACTACATCGACATCTTCAATCGGGGGACGAGGGCGTTCGATTTCAAGGTCAAGACCGCCGAGCCATGGATGGACGTGAGCCTTAGGAAAGGGACAGTGGAAACGGAAACCCGTCTTTGGGTCGGTATAGATTGGACGAAAGTAAAGGCCGGAAAGACGGAAGGCATGCTTTATATTTGTCGGGGAAGGGAGCGTGTGCCGGTGAAACTCCGTGTGGTAAAAGCTGAGAGGCCCGTTCAGGTAGAGGGGCACTGGTTCGGAAATGCTTGCGGAAATGAGTTCTCCGTACCTGCATGGCAGTTCAACGCTTGTTGGCCCGGACGATATGCAAAGTGGACTTTCCTGCCCGGTTTGGGCCGGGGTAAGGGCTGCATGGGACTGACACCGGTCACGGCACCTTCGGTTGAGGCGTTCCAGGATGCTCCATGTCTGGAATATCAGGTTTATTTTCCGAATACGGGGATGCAGACAGTTTGTCTCGGTATCCTTCCCACGCAGGATGTGGCACCCGAACGGGGTTTGCGGTTGGCTTTTGGTTTAGACAATGGAGCCGTTCGCACGTTGGATGCCCGTCAGGGATTTGTGGATACTTTCGGTGAATATACTTCTAAGAACTTGAAAAACTCACCGAACCTCAAACCACTTCCTTCTCGTAACCGGACGCTGAAACTCATTAACGGGACGGGAAGGATGCGCAATGAGGTGTTTGACAACCTACGTTGGCTGACAGCGGAATTCAAGGTGGACCAACCGGGATTGCATACGTTCAAGGTTTATATGGTAGATCCGGAAATAGTTTTGGAGCAGTTGGTGTTTAATCCCGACAATGCGCATCCGAGCTATTTCGGTGCACCACCGGTCAGGCATCAGTGAGAGCGGGAGCGGTGGAACGTATGGTGTTTTGGAAATTTAATTGGTATTCATTAAAATAAGATTGGAATATGAAAACAGGAATGCGGAATTCGAGAATGATATGGGCTTTCGTATGGGGAACCCTTACGGTCGGTGGGGGCCAAGGCTTGTGGGCGCAAGGCGTGGAAAGTTCCATCTACAATGTGCCGATGGCAGAGTATCCGAAAGTGGATGGGCAGCGGCGGGCCATTTTCCGGTTGCGTGCCCCGGAAGCACTTTCTGTGCAAGCCGATATTTGTGGAAAGAAATATCCGATGAAAAAAGGCAGTGACGGAATGTGGACGGTAACGACCGACCCGTTGGTGGTAGGTTTCCACTATTATTTTTTCATTGTAGATGGCGTGCAGGTGACAGATCCGGCTTCGGATTGTTTTTACGGTTGCGGCCGTATGGCAAGCGGAATAGAGATACCGGAAACTCCGGAAGAGTCCGCATACTACACGTTTAACCGTGGCATTGCCCATGGGCAGGTGCGTGAATGCCAGTATTATTCTGAGGTAGAAGGACGTGCACGTCGCTGTTTTGTTTATACTCCTGCGGAATACGAGACTTCGCCAAAGAAGAAATATCCGGTGCTTTACTTACAACATGGCATGGGAGAAGATGAACGTGGTTGGCATGAACAAGGGCACATGGCCAATATTCTGGACGGACAAATTGCGAGTGGGAAATGTAAGCCTATGATTGTGGTGATGGATTACGGTAATTGCGGATATATCCATGGGGCAAAAAGAGGAGAGACGCGGGATGAATTCGGTGCATCGTTTGGTGACATCATGTTGAAAGACATCATTCCGTTTGTGGAGAAGACGTTCCGTGTGGAAACCGACCGTGACCATCGTGCAATGGCCGGACTTTCGTGGGGAGGACATCAGACTTTCCAAATCACGTTGACACATTTGGACCGCTTTGCACATATCGGAGCTTTCAGCGGAGCCATACTGATGGCTCCGGGACAGGATATAAAAGGCGTGTACGGAGGTGTGTTTGCCGATGCGGAGAAGTTCAACAGCCAAGTACATACACTTTTTATAGGTCAAGGAACAGAAGAAGGCATGGGGAGTGACCGTATGAGCCGATCGCTTAAGGAAGCAGGTATAAATCATGTGTATTATGCCTCGCCCGGCACACATCATGAATGGCTGACGTGGCGGCGTTGCTTGAATGAGTTCCTGCCTTTGTTGTTCAAGGAGTGAGGGTTAGGACGGAACTGATAGGATGAGATTATAAAACGTAAGTAAGGACATGAGTTAAAGAAGTTATACACATGAGGAAAAACTTGATATTCGGGATGGTTATGATGTGTTCATTATGGGGGCATGGTCAACTACCGACTGTGAAGACATTTGAGATGAAGGGCAATCCCATTGTGACGGATAAGTTTACGGCTGATCCGGCTCCTATGGTTCACGACGGAACATTGTATTTGTATGTCGGACACGATGAGGCACGCAACGGAGAGATGTTTAACATTACGGAATGGCTGTGCTATTCCACAAAGGACATGAAGACGTGGACAGACCATGGAGCTGTATTGAAACCTACTGATTTTTCTTGGGCCGTAGGCGAGGCTTGGGCATCCCAGGTGGTAGAAAAAGGCGGGAAGTTCTATTATTATACCACAGTGCAGGCTGGCGAGCCTTACACGGGCAAGGCGGTAGGTGTGGCTGTGGGAGACAGTCCTACGGGCCCTTTTAAGGATGCCATCGGGAAACCGTTGATTACGGATGCCATGACCCCGAATGGAAAAAGGGGATGGTGGAACGATATCGATCCAACGGTTTTCATAGACGATGAGGGAACTCCTTGGTTGAGTTGGGGAAACGGGACATGTTTCTTGGCCAAACTAAAATCCAATATGACGGAATTGGATGGAGAGATACAAATATTGGAATTGCCCCATTACGTGGAAGGGCCTTGGTTGCATAAACGGGGGAATTTGTATTACTTGACCTATGCTTCTATGGGAAAAGGGCGTGAGATGATACACTATGCCACAGCGGAATCCATAGGCGGGACGTGGACTTACCGGGGGGCTTTGACCGGCATGGCGGAAAACAGTTTCACGATACATCCCGGAATCATAGAATTCAAAGGACAGTGGTATCTGTTCTATCACAATGCTTCGCTTGTCATCGGGAATCAGGCCGGTGCCACAGGGCGCAGAAGTGTTTGTGCGGACTATCTGTATTATTTGCCGGATGGTTCCATGGCATACGTGGAACAGACGAAAGCCGGAGTGACGCAACCTCCCAAAACGGCTGACGACGTATTGCGGATAGCCAATCCTTATCCGGATGAACCGAAGGAAGTGAAGAAACGTGCGGTAAATGCCGATGGTGCGGTGAAGTAATCTTTATATGATGATATGATGAAGAAAATGGAAGTTGGAAAAAAGGTTTTGGCCTTGTCTTTGGGCTTGTTTTCCATGGTTTTGTCTGCTCAAAATCCGATAGTGCAGACACATTATACAGCCGATCCGGCACCTATGGTGTACGGGGACACCTTGTATTTATATGTAGGATGTGACGAAAAGGACGCACCCCGGAATGCCTACCTGATGCGGGAGTATCGCTTGTATACGACTACGGATATGGTGAATTGGACCGACCACGGTGCGGTGCTCCGTACGAGTGCCTTCGGTTGGTCGGCAGGCGATGCCAGTGCGGCGCAGTGTATCGGGCGGAATGGCAAGTTCTATTGGTATATTTCTTCGCAGAACCGGTTTAAGCCCGGCTCGTCCATCGGTGTGGCCGTAGGTGATACCCCTTACGGTCCTTTCAAGGACGCTTTGGGACATGCGTTGGTGACGAATGACATGACCACATACGCCAAGCACAGTTGGGATGATCTCGACCCGTCCGTGTTTGTGGACGATGGCGGGCAAGCATGGTTGTATTGGGGAAATGGCGTGTGTTACCGTGCCAAGTTGAAGGAGGACATGGTGTCGTTGGACGGAGGTATCGAGGCCATCGACCGGAAGGATGCTTCGTCCTTTTCTGGAGGCTTCACGGAGGCACCGTGGATTTATGAAAGGCAAGGGCGTTATTATCTGGTTTATGCGTCCGGATTCCCCGAATCCATCCATTATTCCATGGCAAAGTCTGCCGGTGGAAAGTGGGAGGCACAAGGTGTGGTCATGCCGACGGAGAAAGGAAGCAACACCAACCATCCGGGTATCGTGGATTTTAAGGGACATTCCTACTTTTTCTATCATAACGATGCCTTGCCCGGCGGGCACAGCTATTGCCGTTCGGTGTGTGTGGAAGAGTTTGCTTACGGTGCCGACGGGACGGTTCCGGAGTTGCACATGACATACGAGGGGGTGAAGCAAGGTGTCGGCACGTTAGACCCTTACCGTCGAACGGAAGCCGAGACTATCGCTTGGTCGGAAGGGGTGACTTCTGCCGTTTCGGCCGAGAAAGGGGTATATATCACCGGAATACATGACGGTGATTATATCAAAGTGCGCGATGTGGATTTCGGGGATTCCGGCCCGAAGAAGTTCTTGGCAGCTGCTTCTAGCCGTTACCATGGTGGGGAGATGGAGTTGCGCATAGATGGGCGTGACGGTGAAATCATAGGCAAGGTCCGCATTCCTTATACTGGCGAGTGGGATAAGTGGGGCGAGTTTGCTACGGATGTGAAAGCCGTTACGGGAATACATGATTTGTATTTCGTATGCCGGGGAAAGAAACCTCATGAGTTGTTTAATTTTGATTATTGGTATTTTAAATGAAATAAAAGGTATGAAAATAAGTAGATTGAAACATTGTATCGGGGGATTGGCTTTATGGCCAATGGCGTTGGCGGCACAGAATCCCATCGTGCAGACCATGTACACGGCAGACCCGGCACCGATGGTGCACGACGGTAAGTTGTTTTTGTACACCAGTCATGACGAAGACGCTTCCACATGGTTCGTGATGAATGACTGGAAGCTTTATACGACGACCGACATGGTGAACTGGACCGACCACGGAGCGGTATTGTCTTACGAAACATTCTCGTGGGCGAAAGGTGATGCTTGGGCCATGCAATGCGTGGAGCGCGGAGGCAAGTTCTATGCTTACGTGCCCGTGACGATGAAATCGGGGGGAGGTGCTATCGGAGTAGCCGTGGCAGACAGTCCTTATGGCCCGTTCCACGACCCGTTGGGAAAGCCGTTGGCGCAAAGCAAACGGGGAGACATCGACCCCACGGTCCTTGTGGATGACGACGGGCAGGCTTATCTCTATTGGGGAAATCCTTTTTGTTATTATGTGAAACTGAACGAAGACATGATTTCCTACAGTGGTGACATCGTCCGTGTCCCGATGGTGGAGGAGGCGTTTGGCAAACGTGAGGGCAACGTGGCCGAGCGTCCGACGCTCTATGAAGAAGGGCCTTGGTTGTACAAGCGCAAGGATTTGTATTATTTGCTGTGGGCGGGAGGCCCCATATCGGAGCACCTCGGTTATTCCATGAGCAAAAGCCCGACAGGCCCGTGGAAGTACGGTGGTGTGTTGATGCCTACCGAAGGACGGAGCTTTACCAACCATCCCGGTATGGTGGACTATAAGGGAAACACTTACCTGTTTTATCACAACGGGGCGTTGCCCGGTGGCGGAGGTTTTACCCGTTCGGTATGCGTGGAACAGGCGGAATTCAATAAAGACGGGTCGATTGTCCCGTTGAAAATGACCGCCGGGATAGAGAAAGGGTTGGAGACGCTGAATCCTTTCCGGAAGACGGAAGCGGAAACCATCGCTTTCTCCGAAGGGATGAAAGCTTCCCAGAATGAGAAAGTGGGCGTGTTTGTCAATGCCATGAAGGACGGGGCTTACATCAAGGTGAGGGACGTGGATTTCCGTGAAGGAGGCGCGTCCCGTATCACAGCTCGTGTGGGCACGACGCACAACGGCGGCGTGACGATGGAAGTACGTGCCGACGGTCGTGAGGGACGGTTGTTGGCTACATTGAAGGTGCCTATGACCGGAGGAGACAACCGTTGGGCATTGGTTTCTTCCGAAATAGAACGGATAACCGGCGTGCATGACCTGTATTTTATTTGCAAGGGGAACAAACTCGGCAGGTTGATGTACTTCGATTATTGGATGTTTTGCAAATAGAAGTGAAAACATAAAACAGAATTGTTATGAGAAATATCATTTTAATACTCTTGTCTTTGAGTATAAGTTGTATGTCGCAAGCCCGTTCTTGGACGGCAGACAACGGCAACGGAACGTTTACCAATCCGTTGTTCTATGATGAGTTTACAGACCCCGACATGATTCGTGTCGGGACGGATTTCTATTTGGTGGCCAGTTCCATGCACGCCATGCCCGGGTTGCCTTTGCTCCGTTCAAAGGATTTGGTGAATTGGGATTTCGTCACTTATGTCTTTGATGAACTGGATTTGGGACCTGAATTCCATTTGGAAGGGAAGAAAGGTGTGTATGGAAATGGCATTTGGGCACCGGCCATCCGATACCATGACGGACGTTTCTATATCTTCGTCAATGTCAACAACTATGGCTTGCAGGTGTTCTCTGCCGAGCGTCCCGAAGGGCCTTGGACGCACAAGAACATGGGCGGGCGCATTTACGACCTGGGAGTCTTGTTCGATGATGACGGAAAGATTTATGCAGTGCACGGATATGACGAAGTGCATCTCATAGAAATCAAGCCGGATTTCAGCGGATATGTGGACGGCAGTGACCGGGTCATCATTCCCAAGGGCAGTGCCATGGGGGAAGGACACCATTTCTATAAGATTAATGGTAAGTATTATATCATTAGTGCCGACTATTCACCGGTGGGCCGTATGCAATGCGCCCGTGCCGACCGTCCGGAAGGACCGTATGAGACGGCAGTCATCAGTCACAGGGAAACGATGGGGATGCAGCGTGGATGGTGGACGAATGGTTATGGCTTTTGGTCGGATATTCCGGACGAAGGAGCCGAATTTTCTTTTTCAGAGCCTTCGGAAAACGGCTTTAGTGCCGTTCCGTTGCATCAAGGTGGTATAGTGGACTTGCCGAATGGCGAATGGTGGGGTTTTTCCATGATGGATATGAAATCCGTGGGACGTTTGACCTACCTGTCTCCTGTTACATGGAAGGACGGGTGGCCTTACTTCGGAGTGGAAGGCAATCTCGGGCGCTCGCCTCGTACGTGGTTCAAGCCCGATACGGGAGTGGAGGTGGAGCCGCATGCTCCATACGAACGGGATGATGATTTTTCTGCCGGACGCTTGAAGCCTGTTTGGCAATGGAACCATATTCCTGTGGATGGAAAATGGAAGTTGGCGAAGGGGATGTTGCGTTTGCAAAGCCTTCCGGCCAAAAGTTTCATGTTTGCGAAAAATACGTTGACCCAACGTGTCGTAGGGCCGGAATCGACAGTGACGGTAGAACTTGAGGCAGACGGTTTGAAGAAAGGCGATGTGGCCGGCCTGGCTTTGCTCAATACTCCTTATTATTGGATAGGCATGGTAAAGACGGATGGCGGGTATGTGCTCCGTTTCTACGACATGGTGAAGAATAGCCGTACGGACGAGCCTTTGACGGTTTCCCGCGTGTGGCTTCGTTCCCACGGGGATTTTGATAAGGATTTGGCTTCAATGTCTTATAGTACGGATGGGAAAACGTTTAAAACATTAGGCAAAGACTTGCGTTTAGGATACCAGATGCACACATTCCAAGGCGTACGCTACGCATTGTTCGCTTATAACATGGGGGGAAAGCAAGGCGGTCATGCCGCATTCGATAATTTTAAGGTGGAAGAACCTTTTGCGGACCGCTCGAAGAACTTGCCCGTGGGTAAGGTCATCACTTTGACGAACCTGGCCAACGGAGAACAGGTCTGGGCCAATCCTCACGGCATGCTTCATCGTGCTTATCGGGGGAGTAAGACATTCGACGGTGCGGGATGCCGTTTCCGTGTGCACGACCGTGGGCGGGGGCGTGTGGCTCTCGAAGCGATGGACGGTTCGGGGTTTGTCACGGTGACCGGCTTGGGGCTTTCCGGTGATGTGAGGTTGATGAAGCAAGAAACAGAAGGGAGCCTGTTCTTGTGGCAAGACATGTTGTGGGGGCACTGCATGTTGCTCTCCTTGAAAACAAACCGTTTTGTGGGATTGAACCCGCCAACGGGCGAACCATACGCTGCAGATTGGCCCGGCACACGTCCCGACCGTAAGGATGGGTGCGTTTTTGCTTGGAAAGTGGTCGGAGAAAAAGATTAAAATCAATAGTTTCACCTTTATATATAATAGGTATATGGAAAAGAACAGATTCTGGAGATGGCCGTTGGTTTGTGCTGTGGCACTTTCCGCTTTGACGGGAATGGAGGCCGCTCCTTTAGGAAAGAATCCGGTGGAAGTTCAGTCTGCCACGTTTAAGAATCCGGTGGTTTGGGCCGATGTGCCGGATCCCGATGTCATTCGTGTGGGTGATTATTTTTATATGGTCAGCACGACCATGCACCTGATGCCCGGGGCACCGGTCATGCGTTCCAAAGATTTGGTGAACTGGGAGACGGTCAGTTATCTTTTCGATGAGTTGCATGAGACTCCGAAATACGACATGGAGGAAGGTACGGTATACGGACGGGGACAATGGGCTACATCCATCCGTTATCATGACGGTAAGTTTTATGCCTTGTTCTCTCCCAACGATGTGCCGTACCGTTCTTTTATTTATACTACGGACGACCCGGCTAAGGGTTGGACTTTGCACAGCCGCATGAAGCATTTCCACGACTGTTCTTTGTTCTTCGATGATGACGGACGTGCCTATGCCTTTTATGGTACGGGGCAGGTTACTGAATTGGAACCGGATTTGTCCGGTGTGAAAGAAGGTGGTTTGAACATCACCTTGCCGGTGAGGGATGAGGAGGAAAAGGGACTGCTTGAAGGTAGCCGTATGTTGAAACATGACGGGAAATATTATCTCCTGATGATTTCTTGGCCCAATGGGGGGAAACGCCGGCAGTTGTGCTACCGGGCCGACAAGATTGACGGTCCGTACGAAAAGAAGGTCATCTTGTGCGATAATTTTGCGGGCTTCCCTTACGTAGGACAAGGGACGATTGTGGACGATGCCGAAGGAAACTGGTATGGTGTGATATTCCAAGACCGTGGCGGCGTGGGGCGTGTGCTGACATTGTCCCCCTGTCGTTGGATAGACGGTTGGCCTATGTTGGGCGATGAAAACGGTCGTGTGCCGGAAGTGATGGAAGTGCCGGTGAAAGGCGGACCGGTCATCCCCTTGGTCGTAAGCGATGAGTTCGATGGGGATAAGCTGAAGATGGAGTGGCAGTGGAACCATAACCCTGTGGATGAGGCTTGGACACTGAAGGAACACAAAGGATTCCTACGTTTGAAAACCAATAAGATAGTACAGAATCTGTATGAAGCCCGTAACACGCTTACCCAACGGATGGAAGGGCCGGAATGCAGCGGACGCATAGGTCTGGATGTCAAGGGGATGAAGGATGGTGACCGTGCCGGATTCGCCGCCTTTAACGGCCATTCCGGTATCCTGACCGTGGAGAAAGACGGGAAGGACTTGTTCTTGGTGATGACTGAGGAGGTTGTGTCATTGACCGACAAGGAGAAGAAAGTCACAGGGGTGGAACGGAAAGAATGCGCCCGTGTCAAGCTTCCTCGTACCAAGAATGTTTACCTGCGTATAGATGCGGATTTCCGTTTGAAACGGGATATAGCCGTGTTCTATTACAGTCTGGACGGTGAGGAATGGACGAAAATAGGTTCTGATTTCAAGATGCGTTTTGACTTCCGTAAGCTCTTCATGGGCACGAAGTTCGGCATATTCAATTATGCCACGAAGACGGGTGGAGGTTACGTGGATGTAGACTATTTCCGGTATGAAAAGGTTGAAAAGTGAAAATCGCGATTAAGCTCGGCAGAGGAAAGCTTGCTTGCCTCTGCCGAGTGGGAGCGATTTATGCAAAAAGTACGTGGGATTGAAGAATAAAATGGCAGAAAGGGAAACTGAATGATGAAGAAGATTATATTAAGTGTATGTATGTTGTGCGCATCCGTGGGAGGATGGGCGCAAAAGGATGGGGGAAAACCCGATCCGGACTTTTACGTGTTCCTCTGTTTCGGACAGTCGAACATGGCGGGCAATGCCCGTGTCGAGAACCGGGATTTGCGAGACGTGGATGAGCGGTTCCGGATGATGGCGGCAGTGGATGATTCGGGGCGGAAACGTGAAAAAGGGAAATGGTACACGGCGGTGCCTCCGCTTTGCCGGCCGGGGGATGGACTTACTCCGGTGGATTACTTTGGTCGGACATTGGTGGCCACGCTTCCGGAGAATGTCAAGGTCGGTGTTATCAACGTGGCTATCGGAGGCTGTCATATCGAGACGTTCATGGAGGATAGTATTGCAACGTATGTGGCCCACCGTGCTCCGGGTTGGATGAAAGGCATGTTGAAGGATTACGGCAATGACCCTTATGCCCGTTTGGTGGAGATGGCCCGTTTGGCCCAGAAGGATGGCGTGATAAAAGGTATCCTGGTTCATCAGGGCGAATCCAACACGGGCGACAAGGCATGGCCGAAAAAGGTGAAAACAGTCTATGAAAGCCTGTTGAAAGACCTTGGGCTAAAAGCCAAGGACGTGCCCCTCTTGGCGGGGGAAGTGGTCAATGCCGACCAAGGTGGCGTATGCGCTTCGATGAATAATATCATCCGTACTCTTCCGCAAGTCGTTCCGACAGCTGCTGTGGTATCTTCCGCCGGATGCACGTGCGCTACGGACTCGTTACATTTCGATGCGGCCGGTTACCGTGAGTTGGGACGGCGTTATGCTGAAAAAATGTTATACCTTTTAGGAAAGAACAGTCGTTGAAAACCTGAATCTATATGCAAATGAATAAACTTATAGGAACTTGTCTGCTCTGCGCTTGGGTATGGGGAACGCAGGCAAACGCGCAAGAGAGCATCAAAGTGGGTAATACAACCCGTAACATGATTACATACGCCCCCGAGGGATTGCCTTATAATCCGCCTTTGGTCATTTCGTTACATGGAATGAATCAGGATGCCAATTACCAAAAAGGACAGGCGAATTGGGAAGCCGTGGCCGATACGGCCAAGTTTGTGGTGGTTTACCCCAATGGCATCAATAAGGCTTGGGATATATCCGGTGATACGGATATAAAGTTTTTGGAGACGATTATCGACACGATGTACAACCGTTACCACATCAACCGTAACCGGGTATATCTCTCCGGTTTTTCCATGGGCGGTATGATGACGTACCATGCCATGGCGCGGATGGGTGATAAAATTGCGGCCTTCGGCCCGGTGAGCGGTATTCCGGTGGACTACCGTAATCCTTCAGGCAGACGTGCAGTGCCCATCATCCATACGCACGGCACAGCTGACAACGTCGTATACTACAACGGGGATGCCAACCATCCGGCCGGAGGGTATGGAAGTATACCGGAATATGTGAAGAAGTGGGCTGCGTTCGACGGTTGCGACATGAATCCCGAAGTCATCAAACCCTATCCTGCCGGTAAACCGGGGTCATCGGCTACATATACCCGGTATTCCGGAGGAAAGGACGGAGTGGAAGTCGTACTCATTTCAATAGAGGGCAAAGGACATTGGCACTCCAATGATCCGGCCAGTGTCATGACGACGGAAGAAATCTGGAATTTTTGCAAGCGATATTCGTTGGGACCAGAGGAACCGGAACCTCCTGCTTTGGTGTCGGCTGAGCCGGAAAACCATTCTTTTGACTTGCCTTCGCAGGATTTGGCTTTTGTTTACACCTTCGATGAAGCGGTAGATGGTGGAGAAGCCAAGGCTATTCTTTCCGGCGAAGGCATGGAATATCCGCTTGTGTTGTCTGAGAGTGGTTTTAGCAAACGCTTGACATTCCGTTTGCCGGACGGGGTACAGTTGCCTGATGGGGATTATACGCTGAGAGTGGAACATTTGGAGAACGAAGCGGGAGGTGTCTTGCAGTCGTGCGTGTTCACTTATACGATAGGAGTGGTTGAGGTCGGCGATGAACTTGCCATAGAGACGTTGCTTTCACCTGTTTGGAGAGAAGAGCAAGCGGTGGTGGGCGAAGGCATACCTACCGGTTGGAAGCGTGTGAACAGCCGTAAGGACGGCACGAAGGATGAGAAAGGATCGGGGGCCGCCAATACAGGCGGTGCCCGGCTGAAATACTTCCCTGAAGGAGGTGATTTCGATGCGGGGTTCTATTTGAGTGCCCGTGATTACGATGTATGTGACTTTTATTTTGGGAGTTACGATGGGTATCGTCTGCACTTGTTGCCCGGACAATACGTATTGTCATTCAATTCCGTATATTGGAGTGCGGGGTCGGAAGAAGGAAAGGCCACCTTTGATGTGCAAGTGACCGATGGGACAGGCAAGGGCGTGTGGTCGCAGGTCGGGCTGCTTTCTTCTGGATGTATGGACGAGGTCTCCACGGAAAAAGTAAAAGGTTCCAAAGCGCATGAATATGTGTTTTCCATAACATCCGAAGGTAATTATGAATTGCATTTTACGATGTCTCAGGGGTGGAATTCCATCATTCTTGGTGGGATAAGGATGACGACTCAGCCTTCTGTGGCCGACGTGTACAAAGGTGGCTTCCTGAGATTGATGAAAGAAGCGGCGCGGGGATACGAGGCAACGGCATCGGATTGTTATGCCGCTTCGGAAGATTTACGCACAGCTTTGAAAATCGTGTTGGATCAATATGAAGGTTTCGTTTCCACAGCTCCTTCGGAGTATGAAGAAGCGATGGAGGCGGTAGAGGCTGTATGGCTACCTTTGGCTGACCGGAAAGAAAGCGTAGACGTGTATGTGAATGCTTTGGAAACGGCACAGGAAGCTTTATCCGGATGGGAGAAGGACGGGTTTGACTTGACAGCACAGGCTTATTTGGATTTGAAGGAGGCCGTGCGGGACTGCGCATTCGGGCAGGTGGACATGACAGACAACTTGCGGATGCGGGATGCGGCGGAAAGTTTGTCCGGCTATGTGCAGAAGTTGCGGGAGGAAGCCTTGACGGTGGACGGCGTGACGGTGTCGGGGCGTCCTGTAAGTGTGGAGCATTATGATTTGAGTGGCCGTAGGATAAAGCCCGGTTGCCGGGGCGTGACGGTGGTGCGTGAACTTTACCGTGACGGCAGTGTCCGTGTGCAAAAAAGGTTGAATGTTTTTTCTTCTTTGTAAAGGCGAAGACTTTTTATTTGTATATCTTTGTAGGAGGTTAGGAAATATTGAAAAAATCGAGTACGATGAAAAAGAAGTTATTAGGAGCCTTGCTTCTGCTTTGTAGCAGCATGGCATGGGCGGGGGATTTGAAACTTTGGTATGGTAAGCCGGCCAAGGATTGGACGGAAGCTTTGCCTGTGGGCAATTCCAAGTTGGGTGCCATGGTTTATGGCGGCACCGGGCGTGAGGAACTGCAGTTGAATGAAGAGACATTCTGGGCCGGCGGTCCTTACGACAATAACAATCCGAATGCGTTGTACGTCCTGCCGGTAGTCCGGAATCTGATATTTCAGGGTAAGACACGTGAAGCCCAACGGTTGGTCGATGCCAATTTTTTTACGCGCAAGGATGGCATGAGCTATTTGACGATGGGAAGCCTTTTTCTGGATTTCCCGGGGCATGACAAGGCAACGGATTTTTATCGTGACTTGGATATCGGGAATGCTACGGCCACTACCCGCTATAAGGTGGACGGCGTGGCTTATGCCCGCACTGTGTTTGCCTCTTTCACGGATAGCGTGATTGTAGTGCGCCTGCAGGCCGACAAGGCCGGGGCTTTGGCTTTCACGGTGGGCTACGACGCTCCTTTAAAGCACGAAGTCAGTGCCGATGGAGACATGCTTTCCATCGCTTGTGAGGGCAAAGACCAGGAAGGTGTAAAAGCAGCCTTGTGTGCCGAGTGCCGCGTGAAAGTGGTGAGCGACGGCAAGACAACCGCCGACGGGAAAAAACTGGAGGTGGTCGGTGCAACGAAAGCTACGCTTTACCTGTCGGCGGCTACGAATTACGTGAACTACCACGATGTGAGCGGTGATGCGGCTGCCCGTGCCGACCGTTGCCTGCAACGTGCTGTCCAGATTCCTTATAAGAAAGCTTTGGAAAAACATGTGGCTTATTACCGGGAATTGTTCGGACGGGTGGAGTTGGATTTGGGTGAGACAGAGGCTGCGGCGCGTGAGACCCCTTTACGTATCCGCGATTTCAGTCAAGGTGGAGATCCGTCGTTGGCTGCGCTTTTGTTCCAGTATGGCCGTTATTTGTTGATTTCCTCTTCCCAACCCGGCGGGCAACCGGCTAATTTGCAAGGCATTTGGAACCGCAGTACGAATGCTCCTTGGGACAGCAAATACACCATCAATATCAACACTGAGATGAACTATTGGTTGGCCGAGGTGGCCAACTTGAGTGAGATGCACCAACCCTTGTTCTCCATGTTGGAAGACTTGTCCGTGACGGGGGCGAAGACAGCTCGTGACATGTACAATTGCGGAGGATGGGTGGCCCATCACAATACCGACTTGTGGCGCATCAGCGGCGTGGTGGATTTTGCAGCGGCCGGCATGTGGCCGAGTGGAGGGGCATGGTTGGCCCAGCATCTGTGGCAGCACTACCTGTTCACTGCCGACAAAAAGTTCCTGAAAGCTTATTATCCGGTATTGAAAGGCACGGCCCGTTTCCTTTTGGATTTCCTGACCGAGCATCCTTCTTACAAATGGTGGGTGGTGGCTCCGTCGGTGTCGCCCGAGCACGGTCCGGTAACGGCAGGTTGTACGATGGACAACCAAATAGTGTTTGATGCCTTGTACAATACTTTGCAGGCTTCTGAGATTGTGGGCGATGATGCCGCTTTCCGCGATTCTTTGGCGCAGATGCTCGACCGGTTGCCGCCCATGCAAGTCGGACGGCACGGCCAGTTGCAGGAGTGGTTGCAAGACGTGGACGATCCTAAGGACGAGCACCGCCATATTTCCCACCTTTATGGCCTTTATCCGAGTAACCAGGTTTCCCCGTTTTCGCACCCCGGACTTTTCCGGGCTGCCCGTACTACGTTGGAGCAGCGTGGCGACAAGGCTACGGGGTGGAGCATCGGGTGGAAGATAAACTTCTGGGCGCGCATGTTGGATGGCAACCATGCTTATCGTTTGATCAGCAACATGCTTCAGTTACTGCCCAGTGATGCCGTGGCGGGGGAATACCCAGAAGGCCGTACATATCCTAATATGTTCGATGCCCATCCGCCTTTCCAGATTGACGGCAACTTCGGGGCAGCGGCCGGTATTGCAGAGATGCTGTTGCAAAGCCACGACGGGGCGGTGCATCTGTTGCCTGCCTTGCCCGATGTGTGGAGAGAAGGCCGTGTGAAAGGTTTGCGGGCACGCGGGGGGTACGAAGTGGACATGGAGTGGGCCGATGCCCGTCTGTCGTCTGCCACCGTGCGTTCCACCGTAGGGGGTACGTTGCGTTTGCGTTCTTACGTACCGTTGAAAGGCAAGGGCTTGAAGAAAGCTTCGGGCGTGTGTCCCAATAGCTTGTTGGCTCCAGCCACAATCAAGGAACCTTTGTACTCGTCCGAACTGAAGGCACGTCCGTCGGTTTCCGTTCCCGAAGTGTATGAATATGATGTGCAAACCCAACCCGGGAAGACTTATAAATTCCGCATAGGGAATTTGTAGGTTTCCCCTAAAAAAATAATCACATAAGGATGAAACAGGTTGTATGGATATGTTGGTGTTGGCTTAGCTGTATCACGTTGGGGGTACAGGCCAAGAAGACGGATAACCGCGAGGTGGTGAATTTGAACCGTGAGTGGACTTATCAGCGTGGCGATTATCCGGGAGCCGAACAGGCAGATTATGACGATTCAGGATGGGAGCACGTCGGCTTGCCCCATTCGTTCAGCATTCCCTATTTCATGTGGAAGGACTTTTATACCGGTTACGGTTGGTATCGCAAGACAATAGTGTTGGACAAGGCTGACCTGAAGCGGGAAATCTTTTTGGAGTTCGACGGAGTGTTCCAAGTGGCAGAAGTATATATGAATGGCCGTTTGGCCGCGACGCATAAAGGGGGCTACACCGGTTTCAACGTCCGTCTCACGCCATACATGAGAAAGGGAGAGAACCAAATCGCCGTACGGGTGGACAACTCGTGGCGGGGCGACGTGGCTCCGCGTGGAGGTGAACATGTGTTTAGTGGAGGTATCTACCGTAACGTGCGTCTGGTGAAGAAGAACCCCGTGCATATCGATTGGTATGGCACGTTTGTGACCACGCCGACCTTGGCTGCGCATAAGGGACGTTCGTCCTCCGTCCGTGTACAAACCGACGTGAGCAACCTGACGGACCAAGTGGGAACGTATGAATTGCAGATACAGGTATTGGATGAAAACCGGCGTGTCGTGTCCGGACAAAGGGCTGTCCGGCGCGTGGAAGCGCAAAGTATGGCTCGGTTCGATTTGTCTACTGATGAAATAGAGGGCGTGGCCTTGTGGCATCCGTCGCATCCTCATTTGTATTCGGTGGTGTGCAGCCTGTACAAAGGGCGCAAGTTATTGGACAGCGAAGAAGTGGCGTTCGGCTTCCGGTGGTTCGAGTGGACAGCCGACAAAGGTTTTTTCCTTAACGGGGAACATTTCTTCTTCCGGGGTGCGAATGTCCACCAAGACCAGGCCGGTTGGGGCGATGCCGTGACCGAAGAGGCCATGCGGCGCGACGTGCGGATGATGAAGGAAGCCGGTTTCGACATGATTCGCGGCAGCCACTATCCCCATGCCCCGGCTTTTGCAGAGGCATGTGACCGGGAGGGGATGCTCTTCTGGTCCGAAACCCCGTTTTGGGGTACGGCGGGGCCGAAAAAAGACGGTAGTTGGACCGCCAGTGCCTATCCCGTGAAGGAGAGTGACGTTACGGGATTCGAGAGTAACGTGCTTGCGCAATTGGAAGAAATGATACGTATCCACCGTAACCATCCTTCCGTATTTGTGTGGAGCGTGAGCAACGAACCGTTCTTTACCGACGGGAAGACGATTCCGGCTGTGAAGGTCTTGTTGAAAAAGATGGTGGACACGGCGCACCGCCTCGACCCTACGCGCATGGCGGCCGTCGGAGGAGCACAACGCCCGTTAGGAGACGACCGTATAGACAAGATAGGCGATGTGGCCGGGTATAATGGCGACGGGGCCAACATTGCCGACTTCCAGCAGCCCGGCATTCCCAGTGTCGTGACGGAATACGGCAGCACGTTGGCCGAGCGTCCCGGCAAATACATGGCCGGATGGGGCGATTTGGCCCGTGACGAAGGTTGGAAAGGGCGCGAATGGCGGAGCGGACAGGCTATTTGGTGCGGGTTCGACCATGGCAGCATTTTCGGAGAGAGCATGGCGCGGTTGGGCATTGTGGACTATTTCCGCCTGCCCAAGCGTTCGTGGTATTGGTATCGTAACGAATACGGGCACCGGTTGCCTCCGTCGTGGCCACAAGAAGGCGTGTCTGCGCGTTTACGTCTGGAAGCCTCGAAGACAGGAGGCATCTTGGCTGACGGTACGGACGATGTACAGCTGGTGGTCACGGTATTGGATAAGGAAGGCCGCGAGTTAAGCAATAGTCCGGATGTGACGCTTTCCGTCATTTCCGGTCCGGGAGAGTTCCCGACCGGGCGTTCCATCACGTTCTCGGCCGACAGCGACATACGGATTGCGGACGGCAAGGCAGCCATGTCACTGAGGTCTTATTATGCAGGCCGTACGGTGGTGGAGGCCTCTTCGTCCGGATTGGAATCCGCCCGGGTGCAGCTTGAATTTACGGGTGCGCCGCAATATGAGGAAGGCAAGTCGGTCCAAGTGCTTTCGCGCCCTTACGTGCGTTTCACTCCCGGCCATGTGGAGTCCGTGCTTCAGGTTTACGGTCCGGACAGTCCCACCTTTGCCAGTAGCTCGTCTGAGGGCCATTCTCCCGGTTTTGCGGCGGATGGCGACCGGAAGACTTATTGGAAGCCTGCTGAAAGCGACGCGTCTCCTTATCTGACGCTCGATGTGGAGCGGACATTGGAGGTGCATGCCGTGAAAGCCCAGTTTCCTCCGGAAACCCGTCAGGGTTTCAATGTAGAGTTTTCTGTGGACAATGTGGAATGGGTTCTGGTTTCGGATGGAGTTGTGACAGAAGGAACATCATGGGAGAAGACGTTGGCGCATCCGCAGAAAGCCCGTTTCGTACGTTTCTCTTTCCCGTCGGAAGGGAACGGACAGCGGCCGGCCGTGGCCGAGATAGAAGTACATGGCAAAGTGGGTGCCCGTTGAATGGACGGGATATGCAGGGGCGTGCCGTAGGTGGAAATCTTTGAAAAGTAAATATTTATTCATTCCGAATTGATTCGGCTGAGATTACGGATTTGTTTGGCGCAGATTGGAAAATCATTCTCCTGAGAATGAAAAATCGTTCTCCTGAGAATGATTTTCGATTCTGCGGAACAATGTAAGTCGTTGAAATAGAATGTGTAATACTTGGGGTGATCAAGGCGTTACGAAAGGGTACATGTCATGGATATTTATCCCGGTGCGAATCGGTGTCCGGGAGCCGCATGGACAAAAGGGATGGCATTCCGGGAGAATAAGTAAGATGTGGACGGTTATGGTTGCGCCGGTTGGAGCAATTTCGTATATTTGTGCGTGTGAGAATGACACCCATCCGTGAAAGAGTGGGTAAGGTCGGATTAAAATTAGAAAATGATATAAGAGATATGAATGTATTGAAAACATTATGTTCGGCATCATTGCTGGTGGTGATGGCTTCGGCAGATGCCCGGATTCCGGTGAAAGTGGAGACTTTCCCGTTGAGTGACGTGAGACTGACGCAGAGTCCGTTCAAGCATGCGGAGGATTTGGATATCCGTTATCTGCTCGGGTTGGATCCCGACCGCCTGTTGGCACCTTATCTGAAAGGTGCGGGCTTGGAACCGAAAGCCGACAATTATACCAACTGGGAAAATACCGGTCTGGACGGCCATATCGGGGGGCATTACGTTTCGGCACTTGCCTATATGTACGCTGCCACCGGGAACGAAGAAATCAAACAACGGTTAGACTACATGTTGTCCGAATGGAAAAGGGCGCAGGACGCTGCCGGTGACGGATACCTTTGTGGTGCGCCGAACGGGCGCAAGATATGGGATGCCGTGTCTAAGGGGGACATACAGGCTTCTTCTTTCGGACTGAACGGAGGGTGGGTGCCTTTGTACAATATCCATAAGACGTATGCCGGTTTGCGTGACGCCTACGTGGTGGCAGGCTGTGCGCAAGCCAAGGACATGTTGGTGAAGTTGACCGATTGGATGATGAACCTGACGAAAGACCTGAGCGATGAACAAATACAAGATATGTTGCGTAGCGAACACGGGGGATTGAACGAAGTGTTTGCCGATGTGGCCGACCTGACGGGCAAGGGCAGCTATCTGCAACTGGCCCGCCGTTTCTCGCACCGTGCGATTCTCGACCCTTTGTTGAAGCAGGAAGACCAACTGACGGGCAAGCATGCCAATACCCAAATCCCGAAAGTCATCGGTTACAAGCGTATTGCGGACTTGGAAGGGGACGAAAGTTGGGACGATGCGGCACGTTTCTTCTGGAAGACGGTGGTGGATCAGCGCAGTATCTCCATAGGTGGCAACAGCGTGCGCGAGCATTTCCATCCCTCGGAAGACTTTTCCAGCATGCTGACGAGCGAACAGGGACCGGAGACCTGCAATACCTATAATATGCTGCGGTTGACCAAGATGTTGTACCAGACCAGTGCGGACGCACATTACATGGACTATTACGAACGGGCGTTGTACAATCACATTTTGTCTACCATCGATCCTGTGCAAGGAGGCTTCGTATATTTCACGCCGATGCGTTCGGGGCATTACCGGGTGTATTCCCAACCACAGACGAGTTTTTGGTGTTGCGTAGGTTCCGGAATGGAGAACCATGCGAAATACGGGGAGATGATTTATGCCCATGGCGGGGATGATTTGTATGTGAACCTGTTCATACCCTCGGTGTTGCAGTGGGGAAAGGTGCGTGTAGAGCAACGTACGTCTTTTCCTTATGAAGAAGCGACCACCCTTCGCCTGTCGTGTAGCAAGGCTAAGACGTTTACGGTGAAATTCCGTGTGCCGGAGTGGACGGACGCTTCCCGGATGGAGTTGACAGTGAACGGGACGGCCCAACCTGTTTCGGTTTCCGGCGGTTATGTGGCGGTCAGCCGTAAATGGACGGACGGGGACGAGGTGCGGTTGACTTTGCCGATGTCGCTCCGGGCTGTGGTTTTGCCTGACGGGTCGGACAACTATTCGTTCATGTATGGTCCGGTGGTCTTGGCTTCCCGTATGGGTAAACAGGAGCAGGTCGGATTGTTCGCCGATGACAGCCGGGGCGGCCATATCGCGGGCGGGCCGCAGTGGCCTTTGCAGGACATGCCGGTGATTGTGGGCGACAAGGACGAACTTCTGTCACATATCGAAAAGGTGGAAGGGAAACCATTGGAATTCAAGCTTCGCGGTGTGCGTCCCGAACGTTATGAAGGGATGGTGTTGGAACCGTTCAATCGCTTGTATGAATGCCGTTATATGGTGTACTGGCCGGTGATTTCTCCCGAAAAACTGAAAGCCCAACAGGAGGAACTGGCACGTGTGGAGCGTGAACGGAATGCTTTGGAGGCTGCGACGGCAGATAAGGTCATCTGTGGGGAACAGCAGCCGGAGAGCGACCATTTCATCCAGTCGGAGCAGTCGCGTACGGGAAGCCAGGGCAATCGCCATTGGCGTGCTGCGGACGGGGCAGGTTGGTTTTCGTACCGTATGAAAACGAATGGGCGCGAAGTGGCTCGTTTGCGGGTGACTTATGCGGCAGGAGGTAAAGACGTGGCTGCTACAGTCTCGGTGGACGGGCAGGCGGCAGGCATATTGGGACAGCCGGATGGCAAGGGTATGCAGACGGTTTTCCTTGATTTGCCGGAAGGTGTGTCCGGGAAAGACGTGTTGACCGTGCGGTTTGCCCCTTCCGGGAAAAGTTCGACACCGCGTGTCTATGAAATAAGATTGTTGGTGGCTGACGAGTAAAACAAGAGTGTCAGGGCTTGTCCTGCAAGTAAAATGCAAAACCGCTGGAGGAGGAACTCTTCCAGCGGTTTTTGATACATAGCCGGTTATTTTTCCAGCTGTTTGTGTTTCCATGATAACAATCTTCCTTCCTCAAACAATACCAACACCTAAGAACCAATCATTAACCTAATTTCCAATTATGAAAAACCATCCTGTGCAATCTTTACCTTGAGGCAAAACCACCTGAAAAACCAACATTAACCTAATCATTATATTATGAAACCTATTTTGCTTTGCCTTTATCCTTATAGTGCAAAGATAAGGTTATATTTCCTTTTTCATTTTTGAATAAGTAGCATATATTTTGTTTTATGAAACGTGATGGAATTTTTTTTGGTAAATGAAACATAGGAGAATAAATATGTTACATAGGCAAAAATGGGTTACATGCAGAATGCCGTATCTTTGCGTGTAAAGAACAAGATAGTATATATGAAGGTGATGAGAAGAAGAATAAGGATGTTGTGTCTGGGAATCATGGCATGGGCGATGTCCTTTGCCGTGTATGCGAAAGCGAATACGTTACTTGTCTTTGGAGAACCCCGGAAAGGAAGTTTTCCTATATCCGAAGCTTATTTGGTATATGCCTCCGAAGACGGGAAGACTGTAGAGAAAGTGACTGGGCTATTGTCGGAAGACATCTTCAGGGTCACGGGGAAAAAAGTCGGCATACGTACGGAGGTAGCCGGGGGGCATCCGGTGATTCTTGGTATACATGGGAAGGGTAACGGACTTATAAGCCGTATGGTGGAAGAGGGACGGTTGGATGTTTCATCGCTTGAAGGCGGATGCGAGCAATTCATTATCCGGCGGGTGGAAAATCCATTGCCCGGAGTGAAAGATGCTTTGGTTATCGTGGGCAGCGACCGTCGTGGGGTGGCTTACGGTGCCTTTACGCTCAGCGAGGCCATGGGCGTTTCTCCTTTCTACTGGTGGGCCGACGTGCCAGTGGAACGCCGTGCGCGTTTGTGGGTCAAGGCAGATTATGTTTCGGACAAACCATCCGTCTGTTATCGCGGCATTTTCCTGAACGATGAGGGATGGGGGCTGAATCCTTGGGCGGCAAAGACATTCGAGAAAGAATTGGGTAATATCGGTCCGAAAACCTATGCGAGGGTGTGCGAACTTGTCTTGCGCTTGAAAGGGAACATGCTCGCCCCAGCCATGCATGGTTGTTCCGACCCTTTTTATTTTCATCCGGAGAACAAACGCGTGGCAGATGAATACGGCATCATGGTGACCACTTCGCATTGTGAGCCGCTTCTGTTCAACAACGCTTCCAATAAAGAGTGGGACACGAAGAAAGACGGGGCATGGGATTATACGCGAAACAAGGAGACCATTTTAGGGAAGTTGGACAAACGGGTATGTGAGGCTGCCCCTTATGAGAATGTATATACGTTGGCCATGCGCGGTTTGCACGATGCCGGGATGCAGGGTGACCTGACGGAAGAAGGCAAGGTGGCTTTGCTGCATGAGGCCATTACCGACCAACGTGGCATCCTGTCGAAGTACGTGAGGAAACCGTTAGAGGAGATTCCCCAGATATTCGTTCCTTATAAAGAAGCGTTGGAACTCTATGAGAAAGGGTTGGAAGTGCCGGAGGATGTGACATTGGTGTGGCCGGACGATAACTATGGTTACTTGAAGCGGCTCAGTAATCCTGAGGAGCAGAAGCGCACGGGCGGTTCCGGTGTGTATTACCACCTTTCTTATTTAGGTGGCCCTCATGATTACCTGTGGCTGTGTACCACGCCGCCGGTGTTGATGTATGAGGAATTGAAAAAAGCGTATGATACGGGGGCCGACCGGTATTGGCTGCTGAATGTGGGCGACATCAAACCGATGGAATTGGGTATCAAGACTTTTTTCGATTTGGCTTGGGACTTGGACGCGTATGACTATGGGCGGGTTCACCGGCATCAGGCCGAATTCATGGCCGGGATGTTCGGCAACCGTTATCAGGACGAGTTCCAGGACGCACTCGATACTTACTATCGGTTGGCTTGGAGCCGTAAGCCGGAGTTCATGGGCTGGGAACGTGAATGGGATGCCCCTGAATATAAGGAGTTGGCAGACACGGAATATTCTTTTGAGGTGTATAATGACGCACGTCAACGGTTGGCCGATTACCGGCGTATTTCCGATTGGGCGGAGAAAACCATGGCCGGATTGCCGGAATCCTACCGTGCGTCCTTTTTTGAGATGTTGGGCTATCCGGCCATGGCCTCTTACCAGATGAACCGGAAGTTTCTGATGGCGCAACTTAACCATGAACGTGCTGAACAGGGGTGGATGGAAGAGGCTAATTGGGCGGCCCGGCAGTCCCGGGAGGCTTACGACAGCATAAACCGCTTGAACGACCGTTACAATCGGTTGTTGGATGGAAAGTGGAACCACATGATGATGTTGGCACCGGGGTGGGTGGCCAAATACCAAAACATGCCTCGCTTGGCCTTGTCGGATGAAGTGGGGGAAAAAGAAGTGGATATTATGCCTTGTGAGGAGCAAGGGCGTTTGGAAGGTTGTACCGTGGTGGATTTGGCCGGATATACCCGGATGGACGGTGAGGGGACTCATAGTCTGAAAGTGGTGGAAGGCATCGGTTACGACGGGTGCGTTTTGCAGTTGGGCGAGGCTGTGGAGGCCTCTGTCAATCCTGAAGACCCAAGGTGTCCGCATGTGGAATATGCACTTCCGGACATGGCTGCCGATAGCGTGACCGTGCATGTATATACTTTACCGTTTTTTCCTATATATAAAGGAAAGGGAACACGTTTCGGGATTTCCGTGGACGGCCATCCCGTCCAGGTGGCTCAAAACCTACCCAAGGAGTTTTCCAAGGCGTGGAAAGACCAGGTGTTGCGTAACGGTGCTGTGGCTACATTCCGTTTTCCCATAGATGCCAAACGGAGGCGGCACAAACTGGCCGTGGTATGTGGCGATCCGGGTGTAATGGTACAACGGGTCGTGGTGGATTGGGGCGGACTGCAAGATACGTATGTGGGGCCGGCCTTGTCTTTGGTTCGTGGAGAATGAATGGAATAACAATATAGATAAAATAAGAATGGAAATGGGAAAAGTGGCAAGGCGGCTATGTCTCGGCTTGCTTTTTGGGGGGATGTCCTGTGTCGGCAATGAAGCCGGGGCTGTAGTAAAACTGCCCAGTCTGGTGGGTGACCGCATGGTGCTCCAACGCGAGACGGATTTGAAAATATGGGGATGGGCCGATCCGGGCGAGAAGGTGACTGTGCGTTTCCGGGGGGCGCATTATTATACCGAGGCTGACGGCCAAGGGCGATGGCACGTGCTGCTGCCTCCGCAACAGCCGGGAGGTCCTTTCCTCATGGAGGTGAACGAGAAAGTGATACGTGACGTGCTCGTGGGAGACGTTTTCTTGTGCGGGGGACAATCGAACCAAGAGAATCCGATAGAACGGTTGGTGGAGAAATTTCCTGAAATACCGGTGTCGAACAATCACATGATCCGCCATTTCAAAGTGCCTTATCAGGACGACGTGAGAGGCGTGAAGGAGAATCTGGCCGGAAGTGGGGTATGGCATTCGGCTACGGCTTCCGAAGTGATGAACTGGACTTCTTTGGCTTATTTCTTTGCCACGGAAGTGTACAACCGCTATAAAGTGCCGGTGGGCATGTTAGTTTCTAGCAAGGGGGGGACGGACATAGAATCTTGGATTAGCCAGGAACATCTGAAGGACTTCCCCAAGCTGCGGGTAGACCGCGAGGCATTAGAGGCCGCAGCCGAAGCCAAGCGCGACAAGGGTACCGGGAAATGGAACCGGAGGGATTTCGACGATTCCGCTTGGGACTCAGTGGACGTGCCGGGCACTTGGCGCGAGACGGGTATCCGGGTAAAGGGAAGCGTATGGTACAGGAAGAACTTCCGTCTTCCGTCTTCCATGGTGGGACGGCATGCGAAACTCTATATGGGGCGCATGTCCGATTGTGACTCGGTGTTCGTGAACGGCACTTTCGTAGGTACGACGGCGTATTTCGGACCGCCGCGCAAGTATGATGTTCCGGCAGGCGTATTGGTGGAAGGTGTGAACAACGTGACCCTGAAGCTGACGGCATTGAACGGCAATGGAGAAATCGTGCGTGACAAGGTGTATAAGTTGAAGGGGGATGACGACGAAGTGGAATTGTCCGGGGTGTGGAAATACAAGGTCGGATTCGACCGTGCCGAGGCAGAACCTTACGAGCAACGTCTGGCCAACCTGAGGCATGCCGGTTCCGGATTGTACAATGGCATGATTTACCCTGTGCGTAACTGGAAAGTGAAGGCAGCGATATGGTACCAAGGAGAGAATAATGCGGGACGGGCAGGAGAGTATGCCCCGTTGCTGACTTCCCTGATAGCGGACTGGCGCGAGACATGGGGGTGGCCGGAGATGCCTTTCCTCTTGGTGCAGTTGCCTAACTATATGGCAAAGCAAGACAAGCCTTCCGACAGCGGGTGGGCACGCTTGCGCGAGGCACAGTTCCAAGTATCCCGAAACGTTCCCCATACGGCTTTGGCCGTGACATACGATGCCGGGGAATGGAACGACATCCATCCTTTGGACAAGAAAACGGTGGCCCGGCGGTTGTTCCTTGGGGCACGCAAAATCGTGTATGGCGAAAAGGTGGCGGCCTCGGGTCCTATATATAAAGGTATGGAGACGAAAGGCAACCGCATTATCCTTTCATTCGACGATGCCGGACGGGGATTGTCGTGCCGGGGCGGAAGGCTGAAGCATTTTGCCATTGCGGGTGAAGACCGTAAGTTCGTATGGGCAGATGCCGTAATCAAAGGCGGCAAGGTGGTGGTGAGCAGTCCGGAGGTAGAACATCCCGTGGCCGTGCGTTATGCTTGGAGCAACAACCCCGAAGAGGCGAACTTATGTAACAAGGACGGGCTTTTGGCTTCTCCTTTCCGTACGGATAATTGGTAAATCATTATAATTAAAAATCAAACAATTACTTTTATGAAACAATTTTATTTGAAATGCAAACGGGCGTTCTTGGCGGGCGTTTCGTTTGTCTTGATGGTTGGGGCAGGCTTGGTGGAAGCCAAGGCCGATGCACCCTTGCGACGGCCTATCTCGCCGGAGCGGCCCATGTTGTTGGTGCATATCGACACATGGAACTATCCCGACCCCGAACGTATCATCGAGATGGTGCCGGAAGATATTCTTCCTTACGTGGTGTTCAACATTTCCTTGTCGGCTTCCGACAACGTCTGTGCGGACGGCTATGCCGTGGCCGGTTCTTGGCTGAAGGCGTGTGCGCAGAAACGTGCGTGGGCCATGGTGCAGTGCGCCAGTGGAGGCCATAGCCGTTTTTCCGACCATGACCTTTCTGTCTACGAGGATTATTTCCGCCAATACCCCAACTTCCTCGGTTGGAACTTCGCCGAGCAGTTTTGGGGGTTCGGTGAAGACGGTACGCCTTCTTTCTTGGAGCGCCTCTCGTTGTTCGGCGACATCTTGAAGATTTGCCATCGCTATGGCGGTTATTTGGTGGTGAGTTTCACGCAGGCTTATTGGTCGGCCGACATGTTACCCATTGCCTATATGAAACGAAATCCGGAAGTGAACCGTTTGTTGACGGAACATCCCGAACACTTTATCTGTTGTGAGAAATACACGATGCAACATGGGTTCTATGAAATAGAGAGTAATTGCCTTGGAGCTTTCTTAGGAGGTTATGCCGGGAATTATGGCATCCGTTTCGACGATTGCGGATGGTCGCCCGATGATGGTAATCCGGCAACGGAAAACGATGGGGACTTATATCCTTTCGTGAAAGCGGCAGGTGCAATTCCTATTATGGAGCACGTGATGCTGACGGGGCAGACGGTCATTGACGGCCCTGAACTGATTTGGACGGACGTGTCCCGTGAGGTGGGTACTTCTGTGACCCCCGATGGCTACACCCGCCGTAATTGGGATTGGTTCCCGCAGTTTGTCAATATCCAGATGGATGAGTTCCGTAAGATTCTGGACGGAACAGTACGCATCCTTACCCGTGAAGAAGTCATCGACCGGACGAAAGTCTGCCTGCAAAATGATGTGAACGACGGGACTTTCGACAGTTACCTGACCCCGGCCACGCTGTTTGACGGGCTGTACCGCCCCGATTGCGACCGCGACCGTGCGGACGGTAATCCATGGTTGGAGAACAAATGGTGGATGAAGACCACGGGGCGTTATCCCACGATTCCGTTGGTGTATGACCTTTTGGACGATACGGCCAAGAAACTTCAGGTGGTGAAGGTATCGGAATATGATACTCGTTGGCCGGACATAGCTGCCAAGGTGGAAGAACTCAACCAACTGTTCCCACAGGAATACACTGGTGACATTTATGCAGCCCATGCGGAAAATACATGGATGACCTACAACCCCTATCAATATGAGGATCAAACGACGAACGGGGTACGTACGCGTTATATTTCCAAACGACGTGCCTCGGGCAACATACCTTTCCTATATAATACGGCAGACAGCATCTCCTTGGACTTTTCGCCATACGCCATGACTGTGATGAAAGAATATCCGGATAGTGTGACGCTTTACATGAGCAATTACCGCCTGAGCGACGATAACAATCTGGTAGAAGCTGAAAACGTGGAGGACACGGTACGCATCTATGGTGCCACGGAGGAACCGGTCGTGGAGTGGTATGACCGTGCCGACCATCGTGCCAGCGAAGTGAAACAGATTTGGGAAGACGGTGTGCTGACATTGGTAGTAGGCCATAACGGTCCGGTGGAACTGAGCATCAAGTGTAAGGGAAAAGCTACCGGACGTCTGACGGAATGGACACCGGCACGAATAGAAGTGCCCGAGCGTCCGTCCGTATATGCCGGTACGTTGCAGTATGAAGCCGAATTTTTCGATTACAAGAATATCGGAGCTTGCCGTACTAATGCTTATTATAATGGCTATCCGGGCTACCAAGGCCAAGGGTTCGTGGAAATGGGCACGAACCGTTCGGCTTCCATCCGTGACACGGTAAGAGTGCTTCGGAATGGAACTTATACCATAAGCGTCCGTTATCAGGTTCCGAATGGTAGTGCACGTATGTATTTGATTGTAAATGGCAAACGAAATTCTCTGACGATGCGTGCCACCAATGGTGTTTGGGCAGAGACATCTGTCGAGGCAGAGTTGGAGGCCGGGGAGAACGAAGTGGAATTGAAGTTTGTTTCAACGCCTGTAAACGTATTGGTGGATTGTATCAAGATAAATCGTGATAATGCTTATGTTTACGATTTTGAAGATGATAAACCGGGCACGTCTGCCACAGACCCGGCGGCTGAAATGCTGACCCTGATGGGAGGCGAAGCCGGCGTGGTTGCCATTGAAGACAATCAGGCATTGCATGCCTATGCTGCCGGTACGGACGGAATGGGGCAAGCCCTGTTGGAGTTGTTCCCGCGTGATGCCGTGGATTATAGTGTGTCATGGCACCAGTTGGAAGGCGATGCAGGCATGTTGCTCCGTGGCGGTTATCTGTTCCGCGTGCAAGGTGGTAAAGTATCGCTCGTTGTGATGGAAGAAGACGAAGACGGGACTTTGCGTGTGGGCAAAACTTTAGCCGAGGGAGACAAGGCCGAGGGGATGGCATATTACCGTGCCACGCTGCTTGATGGGAAATTATACTTTGACGGTTCTGTAGACGGGGTACAATGGCAGAATATGCTGTCTGCGGAAGATGCCACGTTCTCGTGTGGTGAAACACGTCTTTGTTGGGAAGCAGCCATGACGGTAGACGACATCCGTTTCCATAATACCGGGCTTACGATGTCACAGACGGATTTGGAGGACATAAACATGACTTATGGTGGAACGAATGCGGTCATCCGCAGTTTGGAAATCAGCGGAACGGATTTGTTGGGTGATGTGAAGATTTCTTTGGCAGGCAATGCCTTTGGGCTTTCGCTCGACTCCTTGGGTGAATATACCGGCGCACTGGTTGTTGAGTCCAACCGCTTGACCAATGAGCAAGGTGCCGTGCGTGTATTCGTCCGTCTGAAACCGGAGATGGCCGTGGATGACTACGAGGACGTGATGACCATCGCTACTTCTTATATGGAAGAACGCAAGGTGAACCTGAAAGGGAGCGTGACTCCTGCCAATTATGTCACGTATTATGATTTCGAGGATGATGCCGTTTCTTCCGGGGCTTCCAATCCACCGGCCGAGGGGATTACCCGTGGCGTGGGCAACCTTTGTACGGCAGGGGTGTCGAACTATACGGATTCGGAGAACCGTACGAGCAAGATGTTACGGGTGTACACGGCACCGAGTGCGAACGGCACCGGAGTGTTGGATTTGGAGCGGTTTACACGCAAAAGTACGGATTACAGCGTGACGTGGCGGCAGGTCGTGACTTCATCGGGCGATTACAAGAACGGAGTGCTTCTTCGCGGTGACACGCTCACGATAGGGAACGCCAACCAGGGGTATACTCCGGGTATCATGGCCGGTTATTATATGAATGTGTACAACCACGGTACGGTTACCGACTTCCGCATTTACAAGTCCACGTCTTCCAAGCAATTGAACATGTTCAACAGCGCGAGCGTATCCTTGCAGGCGGCTTCGGGCAAAAGCATTTGGTACCGGGCTTCGGTTTCGGGTTCTTCCAAGGTGACTTTGAAAATAGAGTACTCTACCGACGGGGAAACCTGGCATCTGGGGACTTCCACCACGGATGAAGGTGGTGAATTCCAACAGGGAGCCACACAATATGTATGGGGCTTGGCGGCATCCCAAGGTAATTTCCTCATAGATGACATATCGTTCGAGGGCATTACGTATGACGAGGGTGTGGAGAACGGAATTTACTCGGCCGAGGAAACTACGGCAACGGTGGAGCGAGAAGAGTTCTTCGACTTGTCAGGCCGTAGGGTACTTCCGGGCGATAGCATGACAGGAGTAATCATTCGCCGCAGTTACCTGTCGGATGGCACGGTCAAGGTGGATAAGATATTAAAACGATGAATTTTTCTGGAAAGAAACGGTACTAAACAGGATGTTTAGCCGTTTTCTTTCCAGATATTAAACAAGATAAAATCAATGGAAAAAAAGAAAATGATTTTGGGAAGAGGCCATTGGGTGGCATTGTGGTGTGCTGCCGCATGCTGTTCTTTGACCGTAGGTGTGGATGCGTTCGGGCAACCGGATGCACAGGAGTATGTGTTTCATGGGGCGGGAAACCCTTATTTGCCGTTGTGGGAACATTTGCCCGATGGTGAGCCGCGCGTGTTTGAAGATCCGGACAATCCCGGGAAATACCGCGCTTACATCATTGGTTCCCACGATTTGCGGATGAACAGTTATTGTGGGCCGGACATCCGGATGTGGTCGGCACCGGTAGAGGATTTGTCCAGTTGGCGTGACGAAGGCCCTATCTTTACTTATCCCATTGAAGGACAGTGGGACGTGATGTATGCGCCTGACTTGGTGGAAGTGCGCCGCCGGGATGGAAAGAAGGAATACTACCTGTATCCGCACAGCCGTGGGCGTAACCGGGAAGCGATGGTGACTAAGAGCGACCGTCCCGACGGGCCTTTCAAACCTATAAATTTGAATGCCGACGGCACCAAGACTTTACCGGGCAGCATCTTGGGTTTCGACCCGTCTATTTATGTGGAGCAAATCACCGACCCGAAAGACCCCGACTACGAAATCGGCTTCCGTGCATACGGTTATTGGGGCTTCCAACGTTCGTCGGCAGCACAGCTTGACCCGAATACGATGTATTCCGTGCGGCCGGGTACGGAGGTGATTCCGTATTTCATGCCTGCCGGTACTCCGCAGGGAGGTGTCCGTGATCCGGAAGGTACTGAATATCCTTGTCTTTTTGAAGGGCAGGATCCCAAGGCTTTCAACTTCTTCGAGGCTTCTTCCATTCGTAAGGTGGGAAACAAATATGTGACGATATATAGCGGATATTCCGGCCCTGATTACGGCATAGGAAATTCCAATTCCACTTTGCGTTATGCTTATGGGGATAGCCCGTTGGGACCTTGGAAGAGCGGTGGGGTCTTGGTAGATTCCCGCGCTCCGGTGCTGAACGAAGACGGTTCACGTTTGCAGACCACCAATGCCGGGCACAATACGCATGGGAGTATTGAGCAAATTAACGGACAATGGTACGTGTTCTACCACCGTCCGCCGCGCGGATTCGGTTTTGCGCGTCAGGCCATGGTAGCCCCCATTCAGGTGGAATGGGATGAGAAGCCGGTAGCCAAGGGAGGCAAAGTCTCCATCCGGGCTTACGACCCGTATGCCAAGAACCATGTGTGGACGGCCAAGGACAAACAAGGTAACGAATACAAAGGGGCGGAAGTCACGTCGGAAGGTTTCCACATCTTCGGGCTTGACCCTTACCAATACTATTCTGCCGGTATCGCCTGTTACTTGTCGGATATACGTCTTCAGCAAGATGCTTGGGACATTTGGGACAACCATGCCCCGATTGTCGGTGTGAAAAACGGAAATATCATCGGATATAAATATTTTGGTTTCGGAGGTTTGAAAAAGGACCAGTTGGGTTTGAAAGCCTTTGAGGGGACGAAGAAAGGAAACCAGACGGTTTTCAATCTTTTCCTGACCCCAAGAACGTCCAAAGCTTTCAAAGTAAACGTATGGATGGATGGTCCTTGGGACAACGCTACGTGGAAAGGCAAGAAGATAGGAGAAATCCAGGTACCAGCCGGTTCGGCGCAGGAAGTCACACAGTTTACTGTGGATGTCTCGGCCCATGTGGACGGACTGGGTCGGAAGCATGCTATTTATTTGGTGGCAGAAGGAGGCAGTGGAGAGGAACTTTTCGACTTGACAGGGTTGGGATTCAGTTCGGTCGGGAAGAAGATAGCCCGTCCGGTCGTACCTTCTGTCAGCATATCGGTGGACGGGAAGGCTATTGAATTGCCTAAGACTCCGGTACGTTCCACCAATGCCAATGGCATAACCGGCTACGGGACGTATGAAGTGGTATACGTGCTTCCTTCCGAGACTGCCCGTCTGCCTAAGGTGTCGGCATCTTCCGATAATAAGGACGTGAAAGTGGAAGTCAAGCAGGCTCGTCCGGATGCAGAGACAGCCGTGGTGACGTTCGACTATCAGGGGATGGTCAAGACCTATAACGTGGTATTCTCCCGTTCTTTTGTGGTAATGGGGAATAAATAAGGTGTTTGCTTCCGGATACCGTTTCCGGTTTCTTAAGTGCAAAAATAACGGGTGCGTTAGCGGCGCACCCGTTATTTTTGCATCTGCATTCCTTTTTTAATGTTCGGAGAGTTTCTTGTCGGTTTTCACGCTTCCGTCACTGTAATACGTCTTACGGATATACATGCCTGTGGCGGGTTGTTCTGTAAGACGCATACCGTTGGGGTGGTAATATTCATACCGTACGGGAGTTCTGTCTTCCATTTCGGTATTTGTGATGGCATCGGAACCTTTCCCGGCAAACTGCCATGTGTCGAACTTCACTTCGCCCCGTGTTTCCGTGAAAAGGAAATACACGTCATGCGATCCGGTAATAGGTGTGGGACAGTCGACGGATACTTCTGTGGCCTCCGGTGTGGAGAAGTCGAGGGTGGCCACGGGTTCGGTTTCTATGTCGTCCAGACGGATTTCCAACGTGCCTTCCCCTTGCAGGTTTGCCGTGAACTTTTTGATGCACTCCGTGCCGAACATGACACCTTTTACCATGGTCCAACCTCCGGATTGTGGGATAGTGATACGGGTATTGCCCGTTTTCCCGTAGCTTTCGGCACTCACTCCGGCTGCCGTGCACAAGTTTTCCGCTTGTTGGAGGATGAACGGGTTTACACGTTTGGCCGTGAGTTGCATAACGCCGGTCGGAGAAGCCGTCACGGCATTGATGCGTTGCGAGCGTTCCACTACGGTACATCTGTTCATGGCTATGCTACGGTAACCTCCGTTGATGGCCATTTGTTGTTCCAATCCTTGCGTGTGGTAAAGAAGGTAATAAGCATTACTGAATTTTTGCAGGTGTGAATGGTTGTTACCGTACGGGTAGCCGAATGTGCCGGGGTTGGCGAAGTATTCTCCTTTGTAGGTCCAACTGTCCGGGGCAAGGGGCGTGTCGGTCGTCATGTAACATATACTGCATGCCGAAGGAGCTTCAGAGATACCGCCGTATGAAGGCCAGTTCGTACGTTCGCGCCAACTGGTACAATAGGAATAGACCAGTTTTCCGCCCATCACGTTCAGTTCGTTGGCTTCGAAATGATAAGGCGCAGGAATCGGCATGATGTCACTGTCAAGCGAAATCATGTCCTTACCGAGGCGTACGATACGGGCATTGCCCGGCATGAGTTCCGTTCCTTCCGCGTTCGGGTTTCCGCCGCCGAAGGCCAACCACCCCGTACCGTCGTTGTCGATGACGACACCCGGGTCGAAAGGTGTACTGCAAAGGCCGAGTCCGGGTGTGCTGCCGGAAATGAGGTTTTTGCCGAGCGGGTCGGTCCATGGCCCCAGAGGAGAAGTGGAGGTAATGACGCCTACGCCTCCTCCGCTATTGGAGAAATATAGATAGAAATGGGTTTTCCCGTCGGCTTCTTCACGGGAGACGATTGAAGGTGCCCACGAAGCGTTCAGCCATTGCCCGCAGACGGTCGTCATATCTATGGTGCCGTGGTAAGTCCAGTTGACCAAATCCTCCGTAGACATCATGACCAAGGAACGGATCTTTCCGTAAGTGTTGGAGGTCAGGCCTCCTGTCGCGTCGAATTCCTGTTGGTCGTTCGTTCCGTACACATAGAGGCGCCCTTCATATTCGACGGATGTCGGGTCGGCACAGAAACGGTAGGGGTTGAGCGGGTTCACCTCGGTTGTTTTCTTGTAGGCTTCCATGACGGTAGGTTCACTCGGTTCGGGTGTCTCTGCTTCCGTCCGGATAAATTGCAGGGTATAGAAAGCGTTTCCGAGTAGGTCGATTTCCGGTGAGGCCGTTCCCGCATATTGTGTGCTTACGTCTTGCACGAAGCGGTTGCGCGTGGCGTTCGTCAGAACGGCGTATACCTGCCGGCTTTCAAACGGGAGGTTTGCTTTCAACTTTACTGGTTCGGAAGAGCGGTTGAGGACGAACAGACTGAGGGTGTCGCCGTTCTCACTGACGTATGCCGAACCGTTGACCGGAGTTTTTCCTTTGTCGGAGAATGAGGATTTGATGCGCGTCATTCCGGTTGCATATCGGGCATAATGCCCTAGCACGTAGGCGAAAGTACTTAATTCCGAAGCGTTGCCACCTCCTTTCCCGTCGCCGAACATGTGGTTTATCATATTGTAGTAAACGTAGGCACTGAAGCCGGCCCGCATGCAACTGTCTATCTGTTCCTGGAAATCGCAGGCACTTTCCCATGTGCCCACCTTGTCTTCATCGAATATATATTCAGTCATCCACATGGGGCGCTTCGTCAGGTTGCGCACGTAGTCCACGTAGGTCATGTCATTGACACCGTAGATATGGTTACCCCAGATGTCGATGCTGTTGCGCATGGCCGCCGATCTTACTAAATCCCGGTTGTATTTGTGGCTGTCCCATCCGAAGCATTCCGGTGCCATGACCTTGCATTCCGGTGAAAGGTGTTGGCGTAAGGCTGTCACCATGTGGGTCATTTCGTCGACGGTATAGAGGCAGCCTTCGTATCCTTCCGGGTCGTAGTCGCTTTCGTTTTGGACGGATAGGATGTCTATGGCCGCTCCCTGGTCTTCCATGAACTGGCGGTAACGTTCCAACCATCGGGCGTATGAGTCGATGCTGTCCGTATTGATATGTCCGTGGTTAGAGGATTCTCCCCACGTCTGTTCGGCACCGACCTTGAAACGGAAGGGAGGTGTCCACGGGCTGGCAAAAACGATGGCACCGTGTGCCTTGGCCCATTTGACAGCGTTCACGTAACTCTTCCAGTTACTTTCGTCGGGGTTGATACGGATACGCATGATGTTGTAGCCCATTCCGTCCGGTCCCCACAACCGGTCCACTTGTTCTTGGGTGTAGACGTCAGCCCATTGTCCGTTCATTCCGCAGCCTCCGAATCCGTCTATTTTTTGGTATCTCGTTTCGGAGTCGAGGTTTACGTTGGCCGTACGCTGTGCGCAAAGCGGTATGCATCCCGTGAGGGCCGTTGCATACAAGAGGGTAATCGTTCTTTTCATGTGTTTTTGGTTTTAAAGTTTGCAGGGTAAGTCCCATGGTTCATCTGTTTTTCTTGATGACAAGCAAAGTTACGTATTTTCAGCCTGTCGCATTTTCGCTCCAATAGCGGATACTTTCGTACAAGTAACATCCTTTTCTTTTGTATAACATATATTTTTGCGTATGTAACATAGACCTTGAAAAAGCTTTTTCAGGGCAAAGATTGGTAACATGCGATAAAGCCCCTTGCTTGGGATTTTCCTAACTTTGCTGCGAGAATCATGAAAAACTTGAAAACGTATGATGAAGAAGAAAGCGTGGAGCCGGTGGATACTGGCGTTAGCGGTGGTTTGGCCATGCATGGCCGTAGCCCGCGATCGTGTGAGGGAAAAAGAGAATTTTGATTTCGATTGGAAGTTCATCCTGAATGCCGACGACCGGGCAAACGCCGGTATGCAAGTATCGGAAGCCGGATGGCAAGACGTGCAGTTGCCGCACGACTGGAGCATTTCTCAGGGTTTCAATCCGAAGTTGAGCGGAAGCAACGGGCATTTGCCTGGCGGCATCGGTTGGTACCGGAAGACGTTTCGGGTGGACAAAGAGGACAAAGGAAGGCGTATCGCCGTGCTGTTCGACGGCATATACAGCCGTAGCGACGTGTATGTGAACGGGCATCATTTGGGATTCCGTCCCTACGGTTTCTGTTATCTGGAGTACAATCTTACACCTTATTTAAATTATGGAGCTGAAAACGTGTTGGCCGTTCGGGTAAACAATCCATTGGAACACGACAGCGTGGCACGTTGGTACACCGGTGCGGGAATTTACCGCCATGCCTGGTTGGTGAAAACAGCCGAGGTGCATGTGGCTTCTTACGGGACTTACGTCACGACTCCGGTGGTGACGGCGGAACGGGCGGAGGTTCGTGTCCGTACGTCGGTGGCGAACGAGGCGGAGCGTACCAAGACTTTGTCCGTCCGCCAACAGATTACGGACGGAGAGGGACGTACAGTGGTGCAATCCGGCAAGCAAGCCTTGCAAGTGGCTGCCGGGCAGACGGCTGACACAGAGCATACGCTCAAAATCCCCCGTCCGCAGTTGTGGGACACGGAACATCCTTATCTTTATACTTTGCATACTGCAGTATATGACGGGCGCAAACTGGTCGATACCTACGAAACGGTATTCGGCGTGCGTACGTGCGAGTTCACTCCCGACCGTGGTTTCCTGCTTAACGGGAAGCCCTTGAAGTTGAAAGGTTTCTGTTTGCACCAAGACGATGCCTCTTTGGGGACGGCACTGCCTTTGCGTTCCATGGAACGCAAATTGGAGATTTGCAAGGAGTACGGAGTGAATGCCATCCGGTGCAGCCACAACCAACCCTCGCCGGAGTTTCTCGACCTTTGCGACCGCATGGGGTTTGTGGTTATCGACGAGGCGTTCGACAAGTGGAAGTCCGGCTATTATGCGCAGTATTTCGATGCGTGGTGGCAGGAGGACTTGAAGAACATGCTGGTGCGCGACCGCAACCATCCCTGTGTCGTATTATGGAGCATCGGCAATGAATTGCAGGAAGCATGGGACGGGGCGGATACGGGATGCCGACGGGCGGCTATGTTGCAGGACTTCGTGCACGGGTTCGAACCGTCGCGGCAGGTTTGCCTTGCGGCACAGAACCGCCATAACGAGAAGTTTTCCGGAGTGACCGATGTCGTGGGCTACAATTATCTGGAGGCACGTATGCTTTCCGACCATAAGAAATTTCCCGAGCGTCGCTTTTTAGTGACGGAGGAGTTGCCTTATTACTGCGGGGCGGAAGGGAATATCCGTAGTTACGACACGAACAATCCCTGGAATATCATTGCCGAGAACGATTTTATCGCGGGCGGTTTCCTTTGGACCGGTACGGACTACATCGGTGAAGCCGGTTGGCCGAGCCACGGTTGGCCTGCGGGACTTTTCGACATTTGCATGGTGGAAAAGCCGCGCGCGGCTTTCCATCGGGCGATGTGGAACGACGAACCGATGGTGCGTATCGCCGTACGAGACAATGCGCTCGACATCGACCACGGGCGTGACCTTTGGCAATGGCCGAACATGGCGGCGATATGGAATTTCCCCCGCGCTTACGAGGGTTTGGTCATCGAAGTAAACACCACGACCAACTGCGAGCGTGTGGCTCTGTTCCACAACGGCAACGAGATGGGCGTACGCCGGACGGCGGATTACCCGAACCATACGATAACGTGGTGCCTGCCTTACCGGCGTGGGACGCTTGTGGCTAAAGGCATTAACGGGACGGATACGGTGGCTGTGCATGAAATACGTACGGCAGGCGATGCCGTGAGGTTGAAAGCCATAGCCGACCGTGGAAAATTGATGGCCGACGGGCAAGATTTGAGTTATGTACAGGTGGAGTTGTTGGACCAAGACGGAACACTCGTGCAGCATGCAGACCGCCGGGTGAAAGCCTCCATTGAGGGCGAGGGCCGTTTAGTGGGATTCATCAGCAGTGACTTGCGGCGTAAGACTCCTTTCACTTCCCATGAAGACAAGACGTATTTCGGGCGTGCCATGGCCATTGTGCAGTCTACCCGGAAGGTAGGGACAATCCGTTTACGCTTCGACGTGGAAGGATGGGATGAACCTGTGTGGGTAGAGCTGACTTCGGAAGCCTTACCTAAGGATTACGTATCCGACATCCCGAGTTTTCGGTAAAAAGTGCAGGGTGGGATATAACTGGACAATTTGGATTTTCTTACCTTTGCCTTACGATAAACCTAAACCATTAAAAAGACATGATGAAGAAAAGGATGTGTGCATGGGTATGGGCCGTGCTTTTTTCGTGCGCGATGTTTCCCCAACGCCAACGGATGGACTTGCAAGGCAAATGGGCATTCAAGTTGGATGTCAGGGGAAACGGGGAAGAAAGCGGTTTTGCCACAGCACCGTTTGCTGAGGAAGTGATGCTTCCGGGTACGACAGACACGAATCGAAAAGGATTCCGGCCCACAAGGACGGAAGAAACCACTTATCTCACACGGTTGCACGCTTATGTGGGCAAGGCTTGGTATAAGAAAGTGGTGGACATACCGGAAAGTTGGAAAAACAAAGTCGTGACACTGACTTTGGAACGTACGAAGCCCACCCGCGTATGGGTGGACGGCAAGGAAGCCGGAGGCCGGGACGGCATTTCCGTACGCCAAGTGTACGATCTCAGCCATGTCCTCACGCCCGGCCGACATGAAATAGCCATCAGGGTGGACAATGGTGAGTCCGTGCCGCCGGAGTTGCTCGGCTCTTCCCATGCCTATACGGAATCCACACAAACGAATTGGAACGGTATCATCGGCGACATTTTTTTGGAAGCGAAAGAACCGTTGCATTTGGCCGGTGTGCAGGTTTATCCCGATGCGGAGAAAAAGTCGGTCCGGCTGAAAGTGAGGCTGGCCTCGCCCGAAGACATTCGGAACCGTATGCAGTTGGAAGTGCGCGCTACGGCATGGAACACGGAGAAAGAGCATCGCGTCCGTCCGCTTGAGTTTGGTTTGGAGAAGGGGCAGGCGGAATACGACTTCGATTTCCCGTTGGGCGAAGAAGCTTTGTTGTGGAGCGAGTACGACCCTGCGCTGTACCGGTTGGAGGTCGAACTGCCCGGGTATGACCGGCTATCCGTCGATTTCGGTTTGCGGGACTTCCGTGCAGAGGGAAAGCATTTCGCGATTAACGGTATGACCACTTTCCTGCGCGGAAAACATGACGCCTGTGTGTTTCCTTTGACAGGACATACGGCCATGGATGTGGAGACGTGGCGGCATTATTTCCGGGTGGCCAAATCCTATGGTATCAACCACTATCGTTTTCATTCCTGGTGTCCGCCCGAAGCCTGCTTTGAAGCCGCCGACATCGAAGGAATATATTTGCAGGCCGAACTGCCGTTCTGGGGATGGATGGGGAAGGACAACACCCGTTTGATTTCGTATCTGCGCGAAGAGGGTTTACGCATTCAGCAGGAATACGGCCATCATGCTTCTTTCGTCATGTTCGCGTTGGGCAATGAACTGTCCGGAGATTTTGAAGTCATGCAATCTTTGGTCGATACTTTCCGGCAGGCAGACCGTCGGCATTTGTATGCTTACGGTTCCAATAATTACTTGGGTTTCAAAGGGCAGCTTCCGGGTGAGGACTATTTGGTGACGTGCCGTATCGGGGGTGAAAAGCCGCAGAGCCTCGACACGCATGTCCGTGGCTCGTTTTCATTTGCCGATGCGTACGACGGAGGGTCTCTCAACCATACCTATCCCAATACGGCGATGGACTTTTCCGAAGCCGTGGCGCGGGCGGGCGTTCCGGTGGTGAGCCATGAGACGGGACAGTTTCAGGTGTATCCCGATTATCGCGAGATAGCCAAGTACACGGGTGTCTTGTACCCTTATAATATGGAAGTCTTCAGGGACAGGCTAGCTCGTGCCGGGATGTCGGAACAGGCGGAAGATTTCTTTCTCGCTTCCGGGCGGTGGGCAGCCGAACTTTACAAGGCCGACATCGAAATGGACTTACGCACGGAGGGACTGGCCGGCTTCCAGTTGTTGGATTTGCAGGATTATCCGGGGCAGGGTTCGGCTTATGTCGGTATCTTGGATGCTTTTATGGACAGCAAGGGACTGGTTTCACCTGAGCGTTGGAGGGGATTTTGCAATGAAGTGGTTCCCTTGTTGCTGACGGAAAAATTCTGTTGGACGGAGGGAGAGACGTTGACGGCCCGGGTGAAGGTCGCCCATTATGGCGCACGTTCTTTGCAGGGAACCGAATTGGCATGGACGTTGAGGGACGAACAAGGGCACGTTGCCGGGAAGGGCGTGTGCCCTATAGTTTCTTCCGGACGGGGATTGCTGGAGGTCGGAGATATCCGGCAGCCGATTCCTGTGACCGGCAAGGCGAGGAGGTTGAATCTGGAATTGGCCATAGAAGGTACGGACTATAAAAATACTTATCCGCTTTGGTTCTATCCCGAAAACCGGAGCGCGGAAGAAAGCCATCCGGGCATCACGGTGGTCAAACGGTTGGACGGCCATGTGCTTTCGGCATTGGAAAACGGCGGGAAGGTATTATGGTTTCCCGAACGGGACCGCTATGCCTCCCAAACGGTAGGCGGGTTGTTCCAGACCGACTATTGGAATTACAGGATGTTTGAGACCATCAGCCGCAACAACCGGAAACCGGTCTCTCCTGGGACGATGGGGATGCTGACCGACCCCAGCCATCCGTTGTTCCGTTCCTTTCCTACGGATTTCCATACGAATTGGCAATGGTTCCCTATTGTGAAGCAGAGTTATCCCTTGATTCTGGATCTTTTTCCGAAGGGCTACCGTCCCATCGTACAGGTTATCGACAATATCGAGCGGAACCATAAGTTGGGGCTGATATTCGAACTGGCGGTAGGGAAAGGGAAATTGCTGGTGTGCATGTCGGATCTTGAGGCGGTGGATGACAAGCCTGAAGTACGTCAGTTGTATCGCAGCATGTTGGATTATATGGCATCCGGTGATTTCAATCCGAAGACCGCTGTAAGTAGCGGTGAATTGCTTCGGTTACTCCAAATGAGGCCTGAGGAAACAAAGCGGGAAGAGTTGAGGAATATATCTTTTGAATAGTATTGTTTGTGGGACTGTTGTCCAGAACTTAGCTCTTGAGGTTGCGGAGAAGAGAAGAAAGCCTGCCCGTGCCGGTAACGAAAGGCACGGGCAGGCTTTTATAAAGGATTTTTATCGAAAGTTACAAGGACTTGATGTCTCCGAACGGGAAGTTGATACCGATACTGATGTTCATGTTGGCATTTCCCACCGGAATGAATTGCGGAGTCACCTTGAAGAACTGGTGGTTGCTACCCAAGAAGAGACTGAATCCTTTTCCGTGGTAGTTGGCCACCCATCCGAAAGACGAACCGAAAGATGAAATGGCGTAGCTGATGGAGGCATCGAAGCACTTCACCGGAGCCACGTTGGCCGAGAAACGGCCTTCGGACCAAGAATAACGTCCATTGATACGAGTCGATTCCAAAAAGCCGAATTTCAGCTTATCATAGTATGGGAAAGTGTAAAGTGCACCTATGTTCAGTGTGGCTCCCAAAGCACGCGTATGCTTTTTTGTACCTTGCGCCTTCATTTGGAACAAGTCTTCCAAATCATCTGTCAGATTGTCTATTTGGTCTTCGATAGACATACCCGGAGCCGCTTTGTCCGAATCGAACGGAATGTCATGGAAACCGTCGAACTCCCAAGGCTCGGCGGCCATGGTAGCCTGTGTGGCATTCTTGTAACTTATCCATCCTAAGTCGAGTACGGCCATGGACAATTCCAAATCTTCGCGTAATTGGTATGTGGCACCGAAGTCGAATGCCATGCCGAAACCACCGATGGCGTTGCCCGTTTCGATGTTGTCAAAGTCGAGTTCTTCTTCCTCTTTCTGTCCTACTACGGCTCCCGTGTTCTCGTCTACTACATCCTTGAGTTTAGTTTTGGTCGGAATGTCCACGATGCCGGCGGAAGAAAATTCACCATTTCCAGACACGGCCCATTTGTCATCGGTCAAGGTCAGTTTCATGTCGTTGACGTGGAAGTCTGCGTTATATATGCCCAAAAGGAATTTTACTTTGGCTCCCACTGTCAGTTTGTCCATGATTTTACGTGAGTGTCCGAAAGCGATTTCCGCATAGTTGTTAGAATAGATACCCATGTCTTCGAGAGTATATTCGCTGTTCCCATTAGCCATGCCTACCTTAGCGAATTCGAATAAATCCTTGGGAAGGTTCATACGCGTACCGCTCTTTACGGAAAGGTCGAATGTGTTGAATCCTCCCCATTTATGGAAACCGAAAGACAGAATGGTCATATCAAGGTCTAAGTTCAGGCGGTTGCGGTTTTTCAATCCATCTAAGAACTCTCCGGCATCCACGTGGTCGTTGAGGAACGTGGTGAGGCTTCCGTCGGGGAGTTTATGGATGAAATCCTTCACTCCGACAGTGGATTGTAGGCCTACGTTGAAATTACCTAATGGGATGAGGGGCATACTTATGTAGTTACGTTCATTGGCGAATGCCGGGTTCATCTGGTGGCGGTAGGTGTAGCCTTCAAGGAAATAGGCCGAACGCAAACTGTTTTGTGCCAAAGTAGATACCGTGGGTAAGGACACCGCAAAAAGCAGGGCTGCTGCGATTTTATTTCTTCTTTTCATAATTTTATTCCGTTATAAAAATGAGATATTAGTTCAAGTCTACCGTTACTCCGTCTTTGATGCGGATGCGGATATTGGAAAGCTTCAGGGTCATGCCTTTGTTCAGCGTGGCATTTTGGTTGACACCTTCCATGTCGGCCGTGAAATTGACAATCAGTCCGTCAAGGTCTTTCATGTCTCCGCTTTCGCATACGATCTCCAATTGTATGGGACTCTCGGTAGCTGTTTCACCATTTTCGCCTGTCAGTTTCAGACCCGGGGCAATCGTGTTTTTGACCGGATTAACCGTTACGTTGGGATATACGTTGCCGTTCCGGTCTATGGCTTGTGCATTAAGCTTGAAGTTGAGTGGAATACCGTTCAAGGCATCCATTTCTACGATGGCTTTTTTGATGGTGATGTCTTCCAGGTCACCGCCCCAATCGTTAATGGTATCTTTATAAACTATGTTCAGTTCGTTTCCGAATTGCAGCGGGGCATTCAGTTCGTAAATGGTGTTTACTTCGTAATAGGCACCATCGTTGCCGAGTTCCACTTCCGTGTCGTGTTGCAGTGCCTTGGCTTCTACGTCCGTAAGTTTGATTTCATCAGGAATGGTGCGTATCAGTTCATACAGGTTGTCACCTAATACAATATTCTTGGCGCCTGCGGGCAAATTCTCCATATTGATACGTGAGAGATAATATTCCGAAGTTGCACTTCCTGCAAGTGTGATGGTTTGGTCCGTAGGTGTACTGCCCAAGTCCGTACCGATTTGGAAACCTTCGTTGAAGACACCGTCTTTGGTCCATGTCATGCGTGCCTTCAAATTTACGTCAGCCGGGCTTCCGTTCTCAAGCCTCAGTTTGATGTACGGGTTCGTCAGGTCTAAGTTTACGTCATCCTTCAAGAAATCAGGTACACCTTCTACGGTGATCGGGTCTACGTTGATGTCAATTTTCGGGTCAACGATACCCGTTACACTCTGCAACGTGATGTCGGGCACTTCCGTGTCGGTAATCAGGTCTACTTGGATGTTTCCGGCCGGAATTCCGGGGGTTGTGGCCGTACCGTTAGCTATGACATGCGTTTGCAGTTTGAAATGTCCCGGTTCGTATATTCCTTGGCCGTCGGGGAAATTTTGGATGCGCTTGAAATATACAGGAATTTTCAGTGTCATACCTTTGCGGATTTCTTGATCCTGCAGGAATTCTATGGTCTGGTCTTCTCCTTCTTTGATACCATAATTTCCCGTATTGTCCAATTCAAAAACGAAACCGTTGGGTTGTGTCTGGCCTTCCAATTCCATTTCTATGGAGAATCCCTTTTTCAGGGTGATGACCTCCACGTTTTGGCTTGTCTGGCTGAAACTAAGGGTCAGATAGGCCGTGAAATCCACATCGGTGGAAGTGAGCGACACGATGTCCGTTGTTACGTCGTCTTTCGAGAAAAGGAAGTCCGTGGTCACATCGTTTACTTGGGCCTCCACTTCTTCGCTTGTGGCTGCCGGTGTGTTGAAGTACAGTGTTGTCGTCGTCGGGTTACTTGCCGGGGCGTTGATATGTACGGGGTCTATTTCCACGTCGGTTTCTGTGGTATCGGCTTTGTTCAGGGCATAATTCCCTTGTGCGTCAGCTTTTACGACACTGTTGTCTTCCAAATCCATAATTTCTTCCAACGTGAATTCTTCCGTTCCGCTACCCGGAATGCTGAGGTCTCCGCCCACGGTGATAGTCATGTCAATGTCCTTGGTGAGGTCATAACTGTCATCCACGCAAGATGCGAAGAAGAACGGAGATAAGGCGGTTGTCCATAACGATGCCTTGATGAGTCTTCGTTTGTTCATAATTAATAATGTTTTGAAGTTATTTCTGAATCTAAATAATGCCAATACGTCTTTTTGACCATTTGTTTAGCTTAATCGACCACAAAGATATTTAAAATAAATATAATATAAGTATATTTCATGAAATATTTTGGAAGAAGTTTTATTTTTATAGGCAGAGATTCTTTATTTTATATTATCAAGATTACTTTTCTAAGATGTCAGGACGTGCAATCGGGCTTTTTTGCTTAACTTTGCAGCGCAAGTATTTATTCTAATCTGTTACAAATAGTAGTTATGTCTATTTCATTTTTTAGAACTCCCGGCGGGAGCGTCATCGCTACAGAGGCGGACCATCGTCTCAATGCGGAGGAAATCGAAAAATTATGTTGGCTTTACGGTGGTGCCACCGTGGAAACCGAAGACGGACTGAAAGGTTGTTTCGTAGGTCCGCGTCGTGAGATGATTACTCCGTGGAGTACGAATGCCGTTGAGATTACTCAAAACATGAGCCTCAGCGGTATTTCTCGTATAGAAGAGTATTTCCCAGTGGAAGATGAACATGCCGGGCACGATCCGATGCTGCAACGTATGTATAAGGGTTTGGACCAGGATATTTTTACGGTTGATATCCAACCGGCTCCCATCGTGTATATAGAGAATCTGGAAGAATATAACGAACAGGAAGGATTGGCTCTTTCGCCAGAGGAAATCGAATACCTGCATCAGGTGGAAGGCCAGTTGGGGCGTAAGCTGACGGATTCGGAGGTGTTCGGTTTCGCACAAATCAATTCCGAGCATTGCCGTCATAAGATTTTCGGCGGTACGTTCATCATCGACGGGAAGGAAATGGAGTCTTCTTTGTTCCAGATGATTAAGAAAACTACACAGGAAAATCCGCATAAAATCATTTCGGCATACAAGGACAATGTGGCTTTTGCACAAGGGCCGGTGGTGGAACAGTTTGCGCCGAAAGACCATTCCACGTCCGACTATTTTGTGATCAAGGATATCGAGTCTGTGATTTCCATCAAGGCGGAGACACACAACTTCCCGACCACGGTGGAACCTTTCAATGGAGCTTCCACGGGAACGGGCGGTGAGATACGTGACCGTATGGGCGGAGGTGTCGGTTCATGGCCGATAGCCGGGACGGCGGTCTACATGACCTCTTATCCGCGTACAGATGAGGGTCGTGATTGGGAGGACATCCTGCCGGTACGCCGTTGGTTATACCAGACTCCGGAACAGATTTTGATCAAGGCATCGAACGGGGCTTCCGACTTCGGTAACAAGTTCGGGCAACCGCTGATTACCGGTTCCGTACTGACATTTGAACATCAGGAGAACGGCGAACGTTACGGTTATGACAAGGTGATTATGTTGGCCGGAGGCGTGGGATACGGCACAAAGCGCGACTGTTTGAAAGGAACGCCGCAGAAAGGCAACAAGGTCGTAGTGGTCGGCGGTGACAACTACCGTATCGGTTTGGGCGGCGGTTCTGTTTCGTCGGTGGATACGGGACGCTATTCTTCCGGCATCGAACTGAATGCCGTGCAGCGTGCGAATCCCGAGATGCAGAAGCGTGCCAACAATTTGGTGCGTGCATTGTGCGAAGAGGACGTGAATCCGGTGGTTTCCATACACGACCACGGTTCGGCCGGACATGTGAACTGTCTTTCCGAGTTGGTGGAGGAGTGCGGTGGATTGATAGATATGTCCAAATTGCCGATTGGTGACAAGACTTTGTCTTCTAAGGAAATCATAGCCAACGAATCGCAGGAACGCATGGGATTGTTGATTCAGGAAGAACATATCGAACACGTGCGTAAGATAGCCGAACGCGAGCGTGCACCGATGTACGTGGTCGGTGAAACGACCGGCGACGCGCACTTTGCTTTCCAGCAGGCCGATGGCGTGCGTCCGTTTGATTTGGATGTGTCGCAGATGTTCGGTCACAGTCCTAAGACGTACATGCGCGACAATACGGTGGAGCGTAAGTATGAGGACGTGACGTATGATGAAGCTAAGTTGAATGAATACGTGGCTCGTGTGTTGCGTTTGGAGGCCGTGGCTTGTAAGGATTGGCTGACCAATAAAGTAGACCGTTCCGTGACGGGCAAAGTGGCGCGACAGCAATGCCAAGGTGAAATCCAGTTGCCGTTGAGCGACTGCGGTGTCGTGGCTTTGGATTACCGTGGAAAGGCCGGTATCGCTACCGCTATCGGGCATGCGCCCCAAGCCGGTTTGGCAGACCCGGCCGCAGGTTCCGTGCTTTCGGTGGCCGAATCGTTGACTAATATCGTATGGGCACCGTTGGCCGAAGGGTTGGACAGCGTGTCTCTCTCTGCCAACTGGATGTGGCCGTGCCGCTCTCAGGAAGGCGAAGATGCCCGTTTGTACCAAGGTGTACAGGCTTTGTCCGATTTCTGTTGTGCTTTGGAAATCAACGTGCCTACCGGAAAAGATTCCTTGTCCATGAGCCAGCAGTATCCCGGCGGCGAGAAAATCATCTCGCCGGGTACGGTCATCGTGAGTGCCGGTGGTGAGGTAAGCGACGTGAAAAAGGTAGTTTCGCCGGTGATGGTCAATAAGGAAAAGACCACTTTCTATCATATCGATTTCAGCTTCGACGATTTGCGTTTGGGTGGTTCGGCTTTTGCCCAATCTTTAAATAAGGTGGGTTCGGACGTGCCGACCTGCAAGAATCCTGAATATTTCCGTGATGCTTTCAATGCCGTGCAGACGTTGGTAAACAAAGGCTTGGTTTTGGCCGGTCATGACATTTCGGCCGGAGGTTTGATTACCACTTTGCTTGAAATGTGTTTCGCGAATATGGAAGGCGGTATGGAAATCTCTTTGGACAAATTCGGACGTCATGACATCGTGAAGATTCTCTTGGCTGAGAATCCGGGTGTGGTGGTGCAAATTGCCGACAAACATAAGGCGGAATTCAAGAAAATCATGGAAGATGCCGGTGTGGGTTATCTCAAGTTGGGACATCCTACGGACGAACGCCTTATTCAAGTGACAAAGGACGGTGCGGAGTACCAGTTCGGCATAGATTATCTGCGTGACGTATGGTATAGCACTTCCTACTTGCTCGACCGGAAGCAGAGTATGAACGGACGCGCCAAGGCTCGTTTTGAGAATTATAAGATGCAGCCGCTCGAAATGGTGTTTAATAAGGATTTCACGGGCAAGTTGGCGCAGTACGGGTTGAACCCTGACCGTCGTACCCCGTCGGGCATCAAGGCCGCCATTATCCGTGAAAAGGGAACGAACGGTGAGCGCGAAATGGCTTATTCGCTCTATTTGGCGGGATTCGACGTGAAGGATGTCATGATGACCGACCTGATAAGCGGACGGGAGACGTTGGAAGATATCAATATGATTGTCTTCTGTGGCGGGTTCTCCAATTCGGATGTGTTGGGTTCTGCCAAAGGTTGGGCCGGTGCTTTCTTGTATAATCCGAAGGCCAAGGCGGCACTCGACAATTTCTATGTCCGTGAAGACACGCTGTCTTTGGGTATTTGCAACGGTTGCCAGTTGATGGTGGAACTGGATTTGATTAATCCGGAATTTACGAAGAAGGCGCACATGTTGCACAATGACTCTCATAAGTTTGAATCGGAGTTCGTAGGGTTGACCATCCCGATGAACCGGAGCGTGATGTTCGGTTCGCTGAGCGGGAACAAGTTGGGCATCTGGGTAGCTCATGGCGAAGGCAAGTTCTCGTTGCCTTATCCTGAAGATAAGTATAATGTGATTGCCAAATACAGCTATGATGAGTATCCCGGTAATCCGAACGGGTCGGATTACAGTGTGGCCGGTATATGCAGTGCCGACGGGCGCCATTTGGCCATGATGCCCCACTTGGAGCGTGCCATCTTCCCGTGGCAGAACGCCTGGTATCCGGCAGACCGCCGTGCGGATGAGGTCACGCCTTGGATGGAAGCTTTTGTCAATGCCCGTAAGTGGGTGGAGGCTCATAAGAAATAATCATGTCCGGACGGCATGCAAAGGGGCTGTGCCTATGTCATGGCGCAGCCCCGTGTGCTGTCTGTGCATCCCGTGTAAGAGTTGGAATATGAATATTTATTGGAACAGTTTCCGTACGTTTTTCCGCATAGGTTTGTTTACCATAGGCGGGGGATATGCCATGATACCGTTGATTGAAGCGGATGTGGTGGACAAAAACAGATGGGTGAGCCGTGAAGACTTTCTGGACTTGATGGCCATAGCCCAAAGTTGCCCCGGGATTTTTGCGGTCAACATGAGCATTTTTATCGGCTATAAGCTGAAGGGCGTACCCGGTAGCGTGGTTTGTGCTTTGGGTACCATCTTGCCCTCTTTCTTGATTATTCTCGGCATAGCCTTGTTTTTCCAACAGTTTCGGGATAATGAGACCGTGCAGAGCATTTTCAAGGGTATCCGTCCGGCAGTGGTGGCACTGATAGCCGCCCCTACGTTTAAAATGGGGAAGAGTGCCAAAATCGGGATGACCAATGTGTGGATACCGGTGGTGAGTGCCTTGTTGATTTGGCTGTTGGGTGTTTCTCCTATATACATTATTATAATGGCTGGTTTGGGAGGTTACCTGTACGGCCGTTATGTCAAACCGTCGGAAAGTAAATGATAAAGATATGTGGTGGTTATATATAAAGCTTTTCTATAGCTTCTTCAAAATCGGCTTGTTCGGTTTTGGGGGAGGCTATGCCATGATTTCCTTGATTCAAGGGGAAGTGGTCAACCGTTATCATTGGTTGACGAGCGGGCAGTTTACGGATATCGTGGCTATCAGCCAGATGACACCGGGGCCGATAGGCATCAATTCGGCTACGTATGTGGGCTATACCAGTGTGGTCAATGCCGGTTACGGGCATGGTTGGGCGGTATTGGGTAGTGTGACGGCAACTTTTGCCGTGGTGCTTCCGTCGTTTATCCTGATGTTGCTTATCAGTAAGTTCCTGATGAAGTTCAAGAACCATCCTGTGGTGGAACATGTGTTCCAGGGTTTGCGTCCGGCTGTGGTCGGGCTGTTGGCGGCGGCAGCCTTGCTGTTGCTCACACCTGAGAATTTCAGTACACCGGACAATCCGTGGCAGTTCTATATCAGTATTTTCCTTTTTGCCTTTGCTTTTATCGGCAGTCTGGTGTATAAGATGAATCCTATCAAGTTGATTTGCTTTTGCGGGTTGGCGGGATGGATTCTGTTTTAACCGTTAAATAATATGAGTATGATGGATACGGTAATTCCTTTTGCGTTGTTGTGTTTCACTTCGTTGTTTACCATCACCAGTCCTTTGAGTACGATGCCGGTGTTTTTGACGATGACACAGTCTTTGGATGAGAAAGAACGGCGTGCAGTGGCCATACGCGCCACTTTGGTGGCTTGTTGTGCATTGTTGCTGTTTGTATTGGCAGGTCAGTTCTTATTCAAGTTTTTTGGTATTTCCACCAACGGTTTCCGCATTGTGGGTGGAATTATTATTTTTCGTATCGGTTTCGACATGTTGCAAGCCAAGTACACTCCGATGAACTTGCGGAAGGAAGAAATCAAGGAGTATGCCAACGATGTATCCGTGGCTCCTTTGGGAATTCCTTTGTTATGCGGGCCGGGGGCAATAGCCAATGCTATCGTGCTGATGCAGGAAGCCTATTCCTTTGAGATGAAGACGGCGGTGATAGTAGCCATTATTTTGGTTTATCTGATTACGTTCGTTCTTTTACGTTGGGCAGGGGTTTTAGTGAAGTTCATCGGTGAGACAGGAAATAATGTGATGATGCGTCTGATGGGGTTGATCCTGATGGTGATTGCAGTGGAATGTTTCGTAAGTGGGGCGCGCCCCATCCTGACGGAGATCCTGCATGGAAGTTAGAGCCTGCCTGGAGGTAAAAGAAAAAAGGCGGCAAAGGATAGTGGCAAATCGGGCATAATCCTTTGCCGTCTTTTGGTCAGTGGGTTATGAGAGAAAGGATATCCCTTATTTAAAGGTGCCGTTTTTGATGATTTTGTGTATGTCTTTTATATTGAATTCACCTTTGAGGAGTACGAGTATGCCGTCTTCTTCCGAGTCATCTGTTGAACGAATGACGACTACGATTTGGTGAATGACTTCCTTGTCTTTTTTGAAAAATACCCGGATGTGTTCATCGTCCTCCTTTACTTCTACCATTTTGGAATAGTCCTTAAAGTCCAACATTTCCAAATCATCGAGGTAACGTTTGAGAAGAGTAGAGTCGTTTTGCAGTTTCTCGGGCGTGAGCACTTTTATGCTTTTCACGTTGATGCCCGCCTTGTGGAGTTTCTTTTTCACCAAAGGCATGAGTATGCCCGGCATACGTACGGATGCTTGGTCGTATTGGTTGACGAATGCGTCTATTCCGGTGGTCTGCCTGCTGCACGACATGGCGCAAAGGCAGGCAAGGATAAGGATGAAATGTTTCATGATATTTGTTTTTTAGAGGTTTTTTAATAGTTTTTCCAGTTCTTCTTTCCGCATGTCTCCTATAATCCAAATCAACTGAGTGTCTTCTTGGCTTTGGACGGTGATTAGAAATGCGCTTTGGCGGTCAGAGGATTTTTCTTTCTTTAAGATACAGACCTTTTCGTCGGAGTCTACCGTTTTGATGAGTTGTTTGTACTTTTCGGCCTTGATGCATTGCTGCAAGTCTTTGTCGATGGACTGGAGAAGTTGTCGGTTGTCTATGTCCAGTATGTTGATTTCCTTAATGGATATGTTCGACATATCAGGCAATAAGGTCTTGATGATTTCGCCGTTTATGTTGACGTAAGTCACTCCTTGCTTTTCGGCATAACGGTCGAACAACGTTTGTTGGGCTACGGCCGGCATGATGTATGCCAGTCCGGCCAATAGCACTATAAATCGTCTTTTCATAAGGCAATGTCTTTAAGTTCGTGAATATTCTTATGGATGTCTCTTTTGATGTATTTTAATCTTTCGTGGGTGCGCAGGACGCTTTGTTCGCCCGTTTCTATACATTTGAGCGTACTTCCCAGTGCTTTTTTGGCAATGAGGGTTTCTTGGGGAGTGAGTCCGTTATGCTGTTGCAGGACATGCGTGATACCCACGTAGCAAAGCAAGGCGGCTGCCACGGCCACTGGTCCCCAAAAAAGAAAGCGCCTTTTACGGGAGGGGACGACAGATTGCCGGTCTATCCAAGCTTCCAGACGTTGTTCCATTCCGTCAGGCGGGAGGGCTTGGCTTTCTTCCGCCAAGATACGGAAGAGGGTAGCGTCGGCATGGCTCTCTTCCGTATGGGAAAGGAAGTGAGTCCGGAGCAGATTTTCTTCTTCCAAAGTGGTTTTTCCTTCGTAATACCGCTTCAAGAGTTCCTGGTAATCAACTGTATTTTTTCTGTTCATGGTGGTTCTTTGTTTTTATATATAGTTCTCGTAATTTTCGACGGGCGCGGGAGAGTATCATCCGGATGTGGGCTTCTTTCAACTGTACGGCGGCTGCAATTTCTTCAAAACTGTATCCGCCAATGTCCCTCATGACGATGACTGTGTGTTGGGGCTCTTCCAAACTATCAATATATCGGTGCAGCAGTGCGGCTTCTTCCGAGTGGATGGTCTCTGAATAAGGAGTGGATGCCGCAGCTATGGTACGTTCTGTTTTTTCGTAGTTTTCGTATGAGAGGTGTCGTTTCCGTATGGTGTCGAGACACAGGTTCTTGATGCTTGTTACGGCGTACGCCCTGGCATCAAGGATTCCGTCCAGTGTATCCCGTTGTTTCCATAGTTTCATATAGGCTTCCTGTACCATGTCTTCTGCGTCTTCCGGATTTCCCAATATCCGGTAGGCGGTGCGATACATGGAGGCAGACAACGGTAAATAGGTCTGTTTGAAGGTTTCTTTGTTCATGCGAGGGCTATGTTTTTATAAAGAAGACGCAAGGGAAGCGTTTTTGCAACAAAGGAAATAAAAAAAACTGCGGTAGTCTATTTAAAAAGACGAGTGCCGCAGTTTTTAGAATGTGTGCCGGTAATGTATCCGCTAAAAAGCGTCTGGCTATCTTTGTCGTATCAGTTGAAATAATAAATGAAGATAGCCGTACCCTCCAATGCTTTTTTTCCGGTTTCTTTGATGTCCATCGTGAATCTGATTTCGGCCTTGACGGCACCGCGCAGATTGGCTAAAGACTGGAGTTTTGTACTCAAACGCACGTTTTGTCCGCTGAGGACGGCTTGGCCGAATTTCATCTTGTCGATACCGTAATTAATCATCATCTTCAGATTGTTCACCTCAATGATTTGGTTCCATAAGTAGGGTAGGAGGGAGAGGGTCAGATAGCCGTGTACGATGGTGCTCTTGAACGGGCTTTCCTTTTGGGCACGCTCCACATCCGTGTGAATCCATTGATGATCCAAAGTGGCATCGGCAAAGAGGTTGATACGTTCTTGATCCACCTGCAAATATTCCGATTCGCCCAAAGGCTGCCCTACATATTTTTCAAAATCTTCGAAAGAATTAATTACTAATTTACTCATGTTCCCTGAGATTTAAGTTTATGTAATTTGTTATTTGTAAGCAAATATACAGAATAAAGTGTTTCCGGACAATAATCCGGCTGTTTTTTTGTTTTTTCTTCCCTGGAAATTTTAGAAAAAAGCCTTTCATCTTTCAGGATATGTTATAAACATCTCGCTTTAAGTATATTAGTATCCTGAAGGATGGAGGTGCCATCTTTCAGCCCACTTTCAGGTAATAGGCTGCTACCGTTGTGCGCCAAACGGAAAATCAATCTCAGGCGAGTGATTTTTCA